>NZ_JBHTMP010000024.1:0-103444 GCF_042679305.1 Micromonospora sonneratiae
AACCCGAACACCGCCTCCTACTGGATGGCAACCGACAACCTGGCCGACTGGATCGCCACCCGCGGCTACTCCGCCTGACACACAACAACACAACAACCACGAAGGGCCAGCCCAACCGGGCTGGCCCTTCGTCGCGTCCCGACCCCGATCCGCCGCAGAGGCAGAAGAAGGCTCAGGCCTCGACCCATCCATGCGAACGAGCGTGGTCGACGAGGTGCTGTCGGACCTGCGCGATCTGCCCGCCGGTCAACGAGGGCACGTGCTGGATCAGTACCTCGGTGACCTCGGCGGTGAACTCACGGGGCGTCAGGACGTCGCACAACCCGTCGTCCTCGGCCCCGGTGCTGATCTTCGCCCGTCCGTCGACACTGCCGACCGGGCGTTCGAACCGGGCCGCTGTGGGGGTGCCGAGGACCCGCACCGTCGCCACCTTCGGACCGCGCTCGCTCTGCTCGGCCTCGAACTCCACCTTCATTCCTGGATGTACCAGGTGTCGCTGGTCACCGAAGTCGTTCGCGTGGACGAATACGTCTTCTCCGCCGCCGGCCGGCGCAATGAAGCCGTAGCCACGGACGTCGTCGAACCGCAGGACTCTTCCTACCGCCACCACACACCACCTAAACCGCCCATGCGCCGGCGACGCAACACTGGCGCATCCGCGCCGCCAGCAACAACAAACATCCTTCACTTACCACCCCGCTAGCGGAGCCACCAATACTGTACGTACATCACGGGGCCACGACTAGCCGGTAGTGCCGGATGGCGGCGGGGTGGGTGCGGGCGCTCAGGTCGCGCAAATGGCGAAGGCGCGCACCTTCCAGGTGCTGCTGTAGCCATCCTCGTCCTCGGCGGCGCTCACCGTCACGGCTGTCGAGGAGCTGGCGTACGCGCCGGTCAACCGGACCTGGCCGTCCCCACCCAGGATCTCGGCGCCCACCCCGTGCACCTTCTTGCCCGGCGAACAACTGAGGGTGAGCGACTTGGGCGAGACGGAGTCGTACGCGCTGTCGGTCAGCAACCGCTCGTAACCGGCCGGCTGGTTGGCACACATCGCCCTGCCCTGCACCTGCCAGTTCCCCGCGTAGCCCGTACCGTCCTCGGCACCACCGACCGTGACGCTGCTCGTGTCGATCCGGAGCTGCTCGAGGACCACCTCGCTGTTGGAAGCCCCGTTGACCGCGCCGCCCACACCGAGGGCGACCGTACCGAGCGGACAGGACACCGTGACCCAGTCCGTCGCGTTCGAGGCGAACCCCGTACTACCCGACATCACCTGGAAGCCGGACGGTGCCGGCGCACACAGCGCCGTCGAGGTCACCGACCAGTTCGCGCTGGTGCCCGTCTCGTCCTCCCGCCCCGTCACCGAGAAGCCCGTGCCATCCCAGAGCGGCAGCATGATGTCCATCCCCACCTGGCCGGCCGCACCGGTGACGAACCCGCCACCACCGATGACCGTGGTTCCCGTCGCACACGGGGCGTTCGCCGACTTGGCCACGCTGTTGCTGGCGCTCGTTCCGACGGTACGGGTAAGGCCGGTCACCGCCATCGCCGGTGATACCAGGGCGACCTGGCTCAGCATGACCGCGCTCAGCGCGATGCCCCCGATGACTGCCGGACGGGTACGTCGTCCGACATTCGTTCCTTCTCGCATGGAAGAGGTCCTCTCCTGGCCGCCGGGCGCGGCTGTCCCTGTCACACGGCTCATGTCGGGGCGACACGTCCACGAACTCGTCCGCGCCGCCGCTGTCGGAGACTCACGGTACAAGCGCGCCGGTCTACCCAAACGGCCCTCATTTGCTGTCTGACCTGGGCTTTTCCTGTCAGATACATGGTTTACCGGTTCATGACAGTCGTCTTCTCGATATCGACCCCAGCCGACGGGACGAGAGGACGACGGGACCGGGACCCGGGGACGGGGACGGGGACGGGACGGGCGACGACGGGCAACCGGATCGCAACCGTGGCACAACCACCCGTCCCTACAAAGGTCTCAGTCCTCAACGGGAAAGCCCCGGGACTGCTGGACGAAGGGGAGAGCAACATGTCGAACAGGACGAAGACGCGTGGGGTGGCAGCGGTGCTCGGTGCGGCGGCGACCGTAGCGGCGGTGGGGCTGGCCATCGGCCCATCGGCCCCCGCAGTGGCCGTGGCCGAAGCGGAGGTCGGCTCTGCGGGTGCCTACAAGATCGGGGATGTCACCAGCCTCGCGCCGGGCGCGAGCGTCACCGGCGGCTGGAACAACACCCCCACCTCCCGCTACTACTTCGTCGACGTACGCCCGATCGCGACCACCGTGACGCAACCGTGCACGCTCGAAGTCACCCGGTCGTGGCGCAAGCAGAACTGGAACGCCAACAACACCCGCGAGTTGGAGGTCTACTGGACCGTCAAGAACGTGGGCTCGTACACCTGCGACGGTGACGTCTACCTGTCCTGGGTGAGCAACTGATCGATTTCACCGTTCCGGGCCGGACGAACCGTCCGGCCCGGAACGGTCGGCCGACGCCAGACCGGAGCGGTCAGCCGGTGGCCACCAGCAGCGTCGGCTCGACCGGCAGCAGTTCGGCCACCCGGCCGGGCAGATCGCTCAGTCGATGCCCCTCGCCCCTGGCCCACGCGGCGTAGAACGCCCGGTCGGTCATCGCCCGGTTCAGCTTGCCGACCGTGGCGGCGTGCGCGGCACGTTCCGACCGTGGTACCGGTGCCCCGATCGCGTCCCGGATGGCCGCCGCCGCACCGAGCAGTTCGGCTGCCGCCACCGTTGCACCCCCGTCGGCAGGGACCACCGCTGTCCCGCCACCGTCAGCGAGTACCGCCGCTGCGCCGCCATCGGCGAGGACCGCCGCCATCGCCTCCAACACGCTGGCGGCCCGCCAACGGTCACCCACCGCACAGTGCGTGTCCAGGCTGCGCCGCAGCAGTTCCATGGCCACACCCAACTGGCCGTCCCGGTGTTCCACCAAGCCCACCATGTTCAACGCCCAGGCGATACCTTCCTTGAACTCGAACTCCCGGAACCGGGCCAGTGCGTCCTCGGCCAGCCAACGCGCCCGGGCACCCTGGCTGCGGTAGTAGGCGACGGCAGCCAGGTGGACCCGGGCGGAGGCAACGCCTTCCGGGTCACCGAGCTGGTGGAACTCGGCGAGGGCGGCCTCGACGAGCGGCTCCGCGCGGTCGAGGTCACCGGTGAGCCAACTGGTGAAGCCGGACATCAGCAGGGTGTCCGCGACACCGCGCCGGTCGGCGGCGGCCCGGTAGACGGCCAACGCCTCGGCGTACCGGGAAAGCGATCGAGCCGACCGGCCCTGTTCCCGGTCGACCGACGCCAGCAGACTCATCGACCGGGCACCGCCGGTCTCGTCCCCCAACTCCCGGTGCACGGCGACAGCGCGCTCGCCGTATTCGGTCGCGGCGGCATAGTCGCAGTCGAAGAGCGCCAGGTACGCGGCCGACAGGCAGGCCCGGGCCAACTCGGGTACGGGTTCGTCGCCGGAGGTGGACAGGGCGTCCTCAAGCCATCGCCGACCATCGCGGTACCGCCCCCGCAGATGGCAGTACCGGGCCAGCCCGGCAGCCAGTCGGAGCTGCTCGAGCCGGGATCCGTGCCGGCTGTGCCAGGCCTGGGCAGCCACCAGATTGTCGTGCTCCACCGTGAGCCGGTCGAGCAGTTGTTCAAGCTCGGGACCGTGCAGCTTCCCGTCGACCTCCTCGGCCAGGGCACGGTAGTAGGCCGCGTGACACCGGTACGCCTGCGCCAACTCCTCCGCGGACTCGGACAACCGCACGACGGCGTAGTGCCGGATCGTCTCCAACAGCCGGTAGCGGGCCCGATCCCGACGGCGCTCCATGACCACCAGGGACCGGGCGACGAGGTCGGCCAGTACATCCATCGCGCGTTCGGTCGACGACGGTGCCACCGCTTCCACGGCATCCAGGGTGAAGCCTCCACTGAACACCGCGAGCCGGCGGAACCAGCCCTGCCGTACCGGGCTGAGCAGTTGGTAGCTCCACGCCATCGCCGTATCCAAGGTGTCCTGCCGTCGACGCGTGGCCGGCTGGGCGGTGCGGAGCAGGTCGGGATCACGCAGCCGGTCGGCGATCTCCCGCAGCGTCAGCACCGGGGTCCGGGCGGCGGCGAGTTCGATCGCCAGTGGCAGTCCGTCGAGCCCGGCACAGATCGCCGCCAGCACCGCAGCGTCCGAGTCCCGCAGGTCACGCACCACCGGGACGGCCGTACGGTCAAGGAACAACCGGATCGCGTCGTACCGGCGGGCCTCGGCGAGGCCGCCCGTCATCGATCCGGTGGGAATGGACAGTGGGGCCACCGGATAGACCAGTTCATCCGGCACCCCGAGCGGTTCCCGGCTGGTCGCCAGCACCCGTACCTCGGGGCACCGGCTCAGCAGTGATCCGACCAGCCCGGCACATGCGTCGACGAGGTGCTCGCAGTTGTCCAGCACCAGCAACAGCCGTTCGGTACGCAGGTGCCGCGACAGCGACTCGAACGGGGCGAGGTCGGGCCGTTCCGGGAGCCCGAGGGCGGTCGCTACGGTGGCCGCCACCAGGTCCGGATCGGTCAGGGCGGAGAGTTCGACGAAGCACGGTCCGGGTTCGTCCCCGGTGGTCGCCCCGTCCGCGACCGCGATGGCCAACCGGGTCTTGCCGCATCCCCCGATGCCGGTCAGCGTGACGAGTCGCCGGCTGCCGAGCAGGGCCCGGACCTCCGTGACCTCGGCTTCCCGGCCGATCAGTCTGGTCAGCGGTGCCGGGAGGCGTACGGCGACGGACCCGGCCGACTGGACCGCTACGTCCCGGTCGCCAGCTGTTCCAGTTTCGTCCCCACCCTCGGTGTCTGCGACGTCCCGACCGGCGAGGATCGCCGCTTCCACGTCCCGCAGGCGGCGTCCCGGCTCGATGCCGAGTTCCTCGACCAGTGCGGTCCGGGCCCGGCGGTACGCCCCGAGCGCGTCGCCCTGCCGTCCGGCACGGTACAGCGCGATCATGAGTAGTTCCCAGAGGCGCTCCCGCAACGGCTCCCGTACGACCAGCGCCTCCAACTCGGTGGCCACCCGGGCGTGCTCGCCGAGCGCCAACTCGGCCGTGTAGAGGTCCTCGATCGCGTACCGTCTGGCCTCCTCCCACATGGCGGCCTCCGCCCGGGCCCACTCGCCGATCGGGCAGTCGGCCAGCACGTCCCCCCGCCACAGCCGCAGTGCGGCGCGCAGTGATTCGGCCGCCTCGCTGGTCGCACCGGCACGGAGGGCCCGCCGGCCCCGGGTCACAAGGTCCTCGAAGCGTCGTACGTCGATGTCGACGGCGTCGCCGGCGAGGGCGTATCCGGGCGGTCTCGTCACGATCAGGCTGCTCAGTCCGGCGCTGGTCAGAGCCCGCCTGGCGTACGCGACGTGGGCGTGCAGGGTCTTGGTCGACGATGGCGGCGGGTCTTCGCCCCAGATTCCGTCGATCAGGTACGGCCGGGAGACGACCTCCGGCGCGCGTAGTGCCAACAACCCGAACAGGGTGCGTTGTCGCGGCCCACCCAGTACCACCCGATGGCGCCGACCGGTGTCGTGCCGGACGCTGACCTCCAACGGCCCCAGCAGTCGGATGTCCGCGACGGCCGACGGTCCATCGTCTTCTGCCATGTCGCGCTCCTCCCCCAGGAGGAGAAGAGCACGACATGACGTACGACGCCAGACGCGACCCGGGATGTGTCGCCATGCCGACCGGAGCACCGGGACCATGCCGACCGGGTCAGCGGACGAGGGCCGACCGGGTCAGCGGACGAGGGCCGACCGGGTCAGCGGACGATCTCGCAGCCGGCGGTCGCACCGCCGTCGGCCCCGGGCTCACAGATGTCCCGGTTGAAGTAACGGACGGGGACCTGCTCGTCGCCGTACAGCCGGTCGGTGCCGGCGTCCCCGGAGAGCACGTCGTCGCCGGCGGATCCGACCAGGATGTCGTCGCCGGCGCCACCGGAGAGTTCGTCCGACCGGTCGGTGCCGATGAGCAGGTCGTTCCCGCTGCCCCCGACGAGTTTCTCGACGTCGGTACGGATGGTGTCCCGCTCGTCGAGCGCACCATCGTCACCGGTGACACTGTCGGCGTCCGCGACGACCGGAGTCGTATGGTCGGCATAGCTGACCGTGTCGTAGCCGCTGCCACCGGACATCATGTCGGCCCCTTCGCCACCGACCAGCAGATCACCGAATTCGAAGCCGTAGAGCCGGTCGTCGCCGGCTCCGCCGTAGATGGTGTCCCCGGCGGTGCTGCCGTAGACGATGTCGTTGCCCTCCTGCCCGTACACCATCGTTCCGCGTACGCCCTGCAGGTCGATGACGTCGTCGCCCGCGCCCCCGTACGCCTTGGCGTATGCCGTGGAGGCTTGGATGGCCAGCGTGTCGTCGAGGTCGCCGGTCCAGACCGTGATCACTCCGATCCCAGCCGCCGTGCAGCTCACCTGATGGCTGGTGACCTGGGCGCAGCCGGTGCCGGCAGAAAGTGGCGCCCCGGTGTCGGTGATGACGAATTCGATGCCGTCGAACCGGATGTCTATCCTGTTCGCATATCCCGGTTCTGCCGCATGGACCAGGGTCGTACCGCTGAGGTAGACCGAGCCGCCTGACGCGTACGCCGGCGCCCCACCGGACAGCACGCCCGCAGCAGCCAACCCCAGCGACACGCCAGCGCAGACCATGGTCCTGCGTGGATTCGCAGACAATGCAACCTCCCGTTGTTCCCCCACGGGCGTTTCGCCGCCCGTCACCGGCAGTGCAGCATCGGGCGGTTGTGATTCGGTTGCGTCGCTACGGGTGCCTGCCGCTCGGGCTACGCCAGGCTGGTATGGAGGACTCGCAGGCGGAAGCTGATCTCCTCCCGGATCGACGTGGTATCGGCCTGTCGGGGACCGGGGAAGCCCTCGAAATGGTGGAGCAGGGCATCGCCGATGAGCCAGCCGATCACCTGGACCTGCGCATTCGGGCAGTGGTCTCGCAGGTAGGCGTTGGCCAGCCGACGGTGACGTACGATCGCCGACTGGTTGGCGTCGATAAAGTCGACCAACTGCTCCAGGCTCGTCAGGGTGCCATGGTGCTGCCACTGTCGGAGACAGGGCATGACGTCCGGTTCGACGAACATGATTGCGGCGAGGACGGACCCGGCGTCGTCGGCGGCTTCCCCGTGGAGGGCAACGTCCCAGTGGGCCTGCGCGAAGGCCCGCATCGCGGCGACCTCGGGTGCCGGCCAGGTCGTGAACTCGCCGTAGGCGACGTGATGGTAGAGCAGCTCGACGTCGGGCCAGTTGAAGCCCTCGGTGGCGCCGATCTCCATGATCCGGGGAAGGAAGTGTTTGAGATCGGTGACGCCACCCCAGGTGGTGAGCGAGGAGGCGGCGAAACTACGCAGGTCGTCGGCGCTCAGTTGACGTAGTGGCTGGCTCCGCAGCTGCTGCTCGTCTGCGCTGGTGAAGCAGTGCGGGCAGGGATCCGTCGAGTCGTGCAACGGGTACGCGGCGAAGACCTCGTAGAGCCGTTCGATCGAGTCGTTCAACGCAGCGATCGCCTGGGGCCTGGTCGTGATCCGGGGTCGATGCTGCGGATCAAGGTGCTGCGGGTCCCAGTGTGCGGCATACCGCAGCAGCGACTCGGCGAGGTCCGGATGGCTGGCCGCCCACACGTCGTCGAACAGGAACCACTGCTGGTAGCCGAACTCTTCACTGACGTACATCGCCAGTTGGGCGATGTGCTCGTCGACGTGCAGCAGCGAGCGATCCGGGTCTCGGCCGAATTCGTACTGCTCGACGGAGGTCGTCTGGCCCAGTGCGGCCTCATGGGTTGGCGGAGCCGGCGACTGGGCATTGATACCGAATCCGGGCCAGCGGTTGGCGCGGTCCAGCGCCGCCGTGATGTCCTGCTCGTCCGGGGCTACCAGTGTCCGCAGCACCTGTAGTTCCAGCGGCCACCCACTGCACTCGTCCACTGTCGCCCGGCGCAGGCGGTCGGCGAAGTCGGGCAGCCGTACTCCGGAGAAGGCGGTCGGCACCGGGTGGTCGAAGCTGCATCCGTCGCGGAACGTCAGGAAGACCGCATAGGTGCAGCCGCTACCGTCGCCGCGTACCGTGCTGCGGGCCAACGGCAGGTCGTCGGTGGCGAACGTCCGTTTCGGAGATCCGGCGTCGGTGGGCAGCGGCCACTCGTCGTGCAGCGGGTACGCCCACCGCTGCGGATCCGCTGCGGCCAGGGCGTCGTCGACGAACATGTACGCCAGGTCCACCTCGTCGTCGTCGGTCCTGACCCGCAACGCGTGCCCGTCGAGTCGTAGGTTCGTCGCTGGGTCGCCCTCGATGTAGAGCTGCTCGCCCAGCAGGACGTGCAGCTGTTCCCAGGTCTGCGGCTCGGCCAACCGGTGCTCGACTGCCGCCTCGAAGATCGAGGAAAGGCCGTAGACGTCACCGCCGAGTTCCGCCTCGACCCAGGCACGTGGATCGTCGACCGACCAGCCTCGGCGGAACCAGTCCAGCACGGTCGCGTCGGGCAACCGACGTACCCGCCTACCCAGCGGCCCCTCGTAGTGCGACCGATAGACGAACAGCATGCCGCAGAGGATAGGCCCTGCCGCCGACATCGAGTTCGCATCATCGACGTGACGGCTGACCGACCTCGATCCGGGTGCGCAGGAACCAGTGCAGTACGACGAGTGGAACGATGCCGGCGGGATACCAGGCGACGTCCGTCAGGTCGAACTGCACGCCCAGCACGAGCCGGGCCAACAGGCTCCGCGCCGAGAGAAAAGCTGGGATGCAGGTCAGCTGGGAGAACTCGACGAGCCAGCAGAAACCGATCGCGATCCCGCCGGCCAGCAGCGGGGAGATTCGTGGCCACAGGAACAGCACACCGGTATAGACCATCGATGCGTAGAGGGCGTTGCCCGAGTACTGCTCCAGGCTGCCGTTGCTCTCCAGCCTACCGCTGCTCACGGCGCGGATGGCGAGGGCGACCCCCAGGAGGAGGGCCGCCAGCACCAGCATGAGGAGCCGGAACGTCCGGGGGGAGATCGACATTCCCGCGATGCTAGTCCCCGGATTCCCGCACTCGACCGCTCTGTGCCGTCACCGGATAGCGCACCAGTGCCTCTGCCGGGCCACGGAGGCCGGCGCGGCGCATCCACTCGGCCAGCAGTATCGAGGTCAGCCAGATTCCGATGGCGATTCCGAAGGTGGCGGCGAAGCGATGGTGTTCAGCGCGGCCGGTCCGAGATCCCAGTCGTCGACGAAGGCGGGCGCGTGCGCCAGGGCGATCGCCAACAGCATGAACCCACGCGCCAGGTCCGGGGCCAGGGATCGGACAGCCACACCGGTCGGTGGTGCGGTGGTGAGGGGTCTGGTCATGTCGATCCCCTTCCGGATGAGGGACGGCGACGCCCACGGCCGGAGTCCTCCGGCTCGGTATTCCGGCGGTGGTCGCGTCGCGGGTGCCCGGTACCGCGCGGCACCGGGCACCCGAGGTCGAGCCACCCGTCGAAGGGCACGGCTACGCAGGCCCGAATGGGCGGCTCTGGTTTGTTCTGCTCTCCGCCCTACCCTGAGGCCCTACCCTGAGCTGCCTGCACCGCAGGAGGGGATCGGGACGGATCAGGCGCGGAATAAACCGGCGCGGGGGTCGGGAACTCGTCGTCGTGACGGCGGCCCGCTACGACCTGCTCGACCGCACCGGGGGTCGACCTCGTCGGTCAGCGCGACGAGTCCCGGTTGTACAGCTTCCTGGCCCACAGGTAGCTGGCCAGGGCGATCACGGCGCTCCAGGCGAGCGCCAGCCAGGCACTGTTGCCGATGCCGGTGCCCAGGAGCAGGCCACGGAGGGTCTCCATGACCGGGGTGAAGGGCTGGTATTCGGCGAACCAGCGCACTACGCCGGGCATCGATTCGGTTGGAACGAATCCACTGCCGAGAAACGGCAGCAGGATGAGCGGCATCGGCAGGTTGCTGGCCGTCTCGACGCTCTTGCTCACCAGGCCACAGGTGACCGCGAACCAGACGACCGCGAAGGTGATCGCCACGACCACACCGATGGCGGCGAGCCACTCGACCGGGGTGGCGGTGGGGCGGAAGCCGACGAGCAGGGCGGCCCCGACGACGACAGCCACCGCGAGCATGGCCTGGATCATGCTGCCGATGACGTGGCCGGTCAGCACCGATGGCCGGAAGATCGCCATCGTACGGAACCGGGCGATGATTCCCTCGGTCATGTCCATGGCGACGGATATCGCCGTACCCTGCGCGACACTGGCGATGGTGATCAGGAGGATGCCGGGGGTGATGTAGTTCGCGTATTCCGCCCGACCACCCGAACTGCCGCCGAGGCCAGCACCGATCGTGCCACCGAAGACATAGACGAAGAGCAGCAGGAGGACGACCGGCATACCGATGAGCAGCAGCGTCATCGACGGATAGCGCTGCATACGTCGGAGGTTGCGTCGCAGCATCGTGCTCGAATCACGTACGGCGTAGGCAAGCGTGCTCATCGTGCGGAGACCCTTTCCTTGTCGGGTTGGCCGGTGAGGGCGAGGAAGACGTCGTCGAGGTCCGGGGTGTGTACCGACAGCTCGTCGACCTCGACGGCGGCGTCGTCGAGGCGGCCCAGGAGGGCACGCAGCGACCGGACGCTACCGTCGTGCGGGACGTGCAGGCTGAGGGCGTCGTCGTCACGCGAGACGTGGGTGAGGATCCGGGTGGCCAGGTCCAGTCCGGCGGTGTCGCTGAACCGGAGCCGCACGTGACCGCCGGGAATGCGCCGTTTGAGTTGGTCGGCGGTCCCTTCGGCGACCAGGCGCCCCTGGTCGAGGACGGCGATCCGGTCGGCGAGTTGGTCCGCCTCCTCCAGGTACTGGGTGGTGAGGAAGATGGTCACGCCGCCGCGTACCAGCTCACGGATGATCTGCCACATGGTGCGACGGCTACGCGGGTCCAGACCGGTGGTGGGTTCGTCGAGGAAGATGACGCTCGGGTCCCCGACCAGGGTCATCGCGAGATCGAGCCGGCGACGCATGCCACCGGAGTAGGTGGAGACCGGCTTCCGGGCCGCCTCGACCAGGTCGAACTGTTCGAGCAGCGCGGCGGTACGCCGCCGACGGGTGGCCCGGTCCAGGTGGCGCAGGTTCGCCATCAGGACCATGTTCTCCTCGCCGGTGAGCAGGTTGTCCACGGCGGAGAACTGCCCGGTGACGCCGATCGCGTTACGCACGCCGTCGGGGTCACGGGCAAGGTCGTAACCGGCGATCCGGATGTCACCGGCGTCGGCCCCGATCAGGGTGGAGAGGATCTGTACGGTCGTGGTCTTGCCGGCACCGTTCGGCCCCAGCAGGGCGAAGATCGTTCCGGCCGGCACCGTGAGGTCGATGCCGTCGAGCACGAGCTTCTCGCCGTACGACTTGCGCAGCCCGGTGGCTGTGATCGCGGCGGATTGGATGGGCATGGCCTTTCCTCCAGGTCGTAAAGGTCAGGAGCGGCGGATGATGATGTCGCCGACGTAGGTGTTGGCCCGTACTTCGACGGTTTCGTCGGCGCCTTCCGGGCCGGCCGACACGTCCAGTTCGTTGCGGACGTGTCCGGCGACGGTCTTGAGGTCGAGCCAGGCGGCGGTACCGGCGCGGATGCCGACCTCGAGGTTGCCGGCCGCGGTCTCGAGCGTTACCGCACCACGGGCAACCTCGCCGATGCGTACGCTGCCGTTGGCGGTCTTCGCGGTGACGCCGGCGTGGGCCCGATCGACGACGATCTCGCCGTTCGCCGCGTTGAGGCGCACTTCGCCGCCGGCCTCGCCGATCCAGCTGGCGCCGTTGGAGTTCTTGACCGTCGCCGGGCCGTCGATGCGCCGGACGCGTATTGCCCCGTTGCTGGCGGTGACCTCGGCGCCACCGGTGACGTGGTCGACGACGATGTCCCCGCTGCCGCTCTTCAGGGTCGCCGTGTCGGCCCGGTCGAGTCGGATGTCTCCGTAGCCGGACTTGAACCGGCACTCGCCGAGCCGGCCGGCACACCGGAACTCGCCCATGCCCGTCTCGCCCTGCACCCGCGAGCCTGCCGGTGCCGCGATCGTGACGTCGATGCCTCCGGTACGGCTGAACAGGGAGCCGAGTTTCGGTCCCCGGATCGACAGCTCGCCGTCGGCGTACTCGATTCGGGTCTGTTCGGCGATCTTGCGGTCGGCCTTGCTGGACGCGTCGTTGGGGCGTACGTCGACGGTGGTGTCGGTGCGATCGCTGACGTCGAGCCGCACATTGGCACCTACCAGGCCGAAGCTGAGCGTGACCGAGATCGGTTTGGGAGTGTCGAAGGTCGGCATGTCTGATCCCTACGTCGTGGGCTGCTGGAATGCTGTCGCTGGTGCTGTTGCGGAGTCGTGGTTTCGGTGCGCGGGATTCCGCTGGCGGCGGTTTCGGTGGGGCGGATCAGCGGGCCCAGCCGGTCAGGTGCTGACCGCCGCCGTAACTGTGGCTGCCGCCTTCGGCCCGGCGACCGGGTTCGAGCGCGGCGGCGGTGGCCCGGACGAGCCAGGCGTTGACCGAGAGGCGCTCCCGGGCAGCGGCTTCCTCGACCCTGGCCTTGATGTCGTCGGGCAGACGGAGGTTGATCCGGGACGTGGCCCCCCTGTCCCCGGCGGATACGGCGGTCTCGTCGATCGCAGCCGCTGGGATGGGTGGTGCCTGGTCGTGCGGCGCGGGCCGGTCGGTGGACACCACGGTCACGACGAAGTCCGGCTCCCGCCCCCGCAGGCGCAGGTCGACCGAGCCGGGAGCGAGCTCTCGGGTGATCTCCGCGGCGGCGGCGGACAGCGCCTCCAACAGGGTGAGTCGGATCGCTGATTCCAGTGGAGCGGTAAGGCGTTCGGCCAGGGCCCGGGCTTCGTCCCCGCCAGCCTCGGCGGCGACCGCGAGTTCCCGCCGGAGCAGGTCGACATACGGCGTGAGGTCCATGGTGCCATCATGGCACCATGATGGCACCATCGCAAGCCATCTTGGCTCAGGGTTGGCGCAGATGCCACCACGGGTCTTGCGCGCACTGCGGTCACGCCGATGCGTCGACATTGGGCGCACGGATGGTGACGGTGGCGACGCTTCCAGCACCGGACGGAGTCAGGCCGTCGCCAGACCGCCGCCGTACCCGGGGCCGGGCCGGGCGTACCGGTGATGCCCCCACCGGTCAGTGACCGTCACGGCGGCACGGCGGCACGGCCGGCCGTGGCGATGACCTTGTACCCTACGGTTTCCCCGCAAAGGAGCATGGGGCAACGCATCCACGGCGTCTGTCCGGATTGGAGAAGAAAGTGGCCCCGTACTCGCGCGGGTTCTCCATCCTGCTGCGACAACTACGCACCTGGGGACCGGTGCTGGCCCTCCTCACGGTGGTCGCGGTGTCCGTAGGGATCGTGGCCGTCGGACTACGCTCCTCCCCCACCTCACCGTCTCGGCCGGTGCTGGTCTCCAGTGGATCCTGGGCACCGTTCGTCGGCCCGGAACTGCCCGACGGTGGACCGGTCACCAAGATGGTCGTCGAGGTCCTCAACCGGTCCGGGTACTCCCCCGAGATCAGATACACGTCGTGGTCCCTGGCCGAGAACCAGGTCACCTCCGGCGCCTCCAACGGCGTGTTCCCGCTGGTGGGCAGCAAGTCACGACGTGAGGGCTTCCTGCTCTCCGATCCGCTCATCGACTTCGAGTACGTCCTGTTCTACAACCGCCGCAGCGGCGAGCCGAAGATCTCGTCCGCCGCCGACCTGGGCGCGCTGCGGGTGGGTGGCATCACCGGGTACGAGTACTGGAACGAACTGGAGTCCGCAGTAACCAGCTTCGTACCCTTCGACTCGGCCCTGGAGGGCTTCCAGGCACTGGCCGACGGCCGAATCGACGTACTCGCCGAAGGGTTGCTTCCCGGTCAGGCGGTGCTGGCCAGCCCGGCCTTCACCGCGGACGCGGGAGACTTCGGCTACCTACAGGACAACAATCCACTCGTGCACTCGGTGGAAGGCCTGCACTTCATGATGGCCAACACCGCCGAGGCCAACGCCGTGATGAAACGGTTCAACCGGATGCTGGCGCAGCTACGCCAGACCGATGAGTACAAGGAGATCGTGGAAGGGCTCGAGGCAGCGCCGTTCCGGGAGGTGACCCTGATCCCGGTGGGCGAAACGGGTCTGGTGGAACTGCTCGACGAACACGGAAGACTCGCACTGCTCGCCCCGCGAGGCACCCGGGCACAGGTACTCGCCTGGCCGAAGGAGTTCGTCGACTCCGCCGGCAGGCCGCCCGGGCGAATCCTCGTCAAGGTGAAGATCAGCAACGGTCCGGCGCAGGGACGCGTGATGCACGTCGACGCCCGTACGCTGACGCTCCGGGTGGAGGGGGCATGACCCAGTTACGGATCCTCGCCCCGGTGGTGGTGGACTACTACGCCGTACCCGGAGCGTCGCTGCGCGACCCCACGGGATACGCACGGTTCTGGGCGGAGCAGCAGTCCGACCTGGATGAGCTACTCAGGGACCTGGCCCCTGACGCCGCGGCGGACCCACCGGGCCCGCCCCCCGGCGTGGTGCTCGAGCACACCCGGCCCACCAGCTCGCTGAACCTCTACCGCACCATCAGCGACCACGCCGTGGAACGGACACCCCATGTGCTCACCGGCACGTTGTGCCCGGCCCACCTGCCCGGGGAGTTCGGCGACGCGACCGACAGCCTGCATGCCGGGATCATCGAGATCAGCTTCCGCCTCTTCGACCACGGCGTGATGCTGCTGGAGATGCTGGCGGAGATCGAACCTTCGCTCACCGGACCCACCGAGGCCCTTGCCGCCCGCCTCGACGACCTGCAGGCCGGGGCCGTGGCGATGGGCGAACGGGTGGGACGCGAGATCGTCACCCGGTACCTGGATCCGGTACTCGGCCTGCTCCGACGCGCGGACCGGGACGAGCGGATACTCGCGGCGGCCACCCCCAGGAGTGATCCGGTGACGGCGGAGTTCGGCGAGGCGCTCTGGGTCACCCGCAGTCTCGTCCTCGACCCGGCCGAACCGGGCGCCGAGGAGGTGGTACGGCACTGGGTCAAGGACGTGGTGATGGCCGGGGACGACCGGGCCCCTGCCGACCGGCTGCTGGACGGTGAACTCCACCACCTGGTCCGCTGGTTGAACTACATCTTCATGGACCGGACCGGCGCGGGTGGGCGGATGCTCGCCGGCGATCCGTTCCGCGACCAATGGGACGCGCTGCGCTACGCCCAGGTGTTCTACGGAACGCTGGATCGGATCGACAGCCGGCTGTCGAAGATCCTCGCGGATTCGGCGGCGGCCACCTCCCGGTGGGAGCTCGATCAGCTCAAGGGAAAACTGATCGGGTTGAGCCAGCGTGCTGAGCTGATCATCATGGAACGCCAGGACCTGTCGAAGTACCTCAAACGCGCCGTACGCGTGGAGATGGACGCGATCCTCGCCTTCTGGGACTACGAGGCCCTCCTGGAGCAGCCGGTACGCTTCAAGATCGACACATGCGACCGGCGGCTCGCCGAGCTCGCGGCACGACGTACGGCACGATCCGCGATGTTCACCGACCTCATCCTGTTGGCCATCGCCATGACCTCGGTCCTCGGCACCGCGCTGACGGTCACCGACTTCGGACGCTCGATAGCCAGTGATCCGGACATGGCCGTCTACGACCTGGGTCGCTCCTCCGCAGTGGAATGGTTCGCCTCGCAACCGGCGGACACGATCGTCATAACCTCAGGGGTGGTATCGGTTCTGCTGGTCATCATCTATCTCTTCTTCCGTCGCGACAACAGCTCATGAGAACAGCGCTACGCAGTCGTCCCCTCCGTACGTTCGCCGTCACCCAGTTCCTGCTGGAGGTGCAGTTCTGGTTCCCGGTCTGGCTGATCTATTTGCTGGACCTGGGTATCCCACTGACCACGGCACTGCTGGCCGACGCGGTGTTCCGGATCGTCTCGGTGGCCTGCGAGTTCCCCGTGGGGGTGGTCGCTGACCGGATCGGGCGACGCCGGGCCTACCTGGCCCTCGCCGGCATGACGATGCTGACGTTCGCGGTCATCACGCAGATCCAGTCCGTTCAACTCCTCTTCGCCGCCTGGGTGCTGTGGGGTGTGCTGTGGGCGCTGACGTCCGGGGCAGCCAGCACCTACCTGTACGAGTTGTGCGCGCAGGACGAGTTGAAGATCAGTCCCGCCAAGGCATTCGGCCTGGTACGGGCACTGAGCAACCTCTCCATCCTGCTCTCGCTGCTGGCCGCCGGCTATCTGTACGAAACGGACCCGAGGCTGCCCTTCGCCGTCACCGCCGGCCTGGCGGCAGTGGCGCTCCTGTTGGCGTTCACGCTGCCCGAGATCACCGGTTCCCGGACCGCCACCACGCTCTCCTCCGTACTGGGTGACATCCGACGGGCCATCACCCTGACCGAGGTACGCCAGGCCGTCCAGTTGGGCATCCTGCTCCTTATGTTCGGCTGGAGTGCCCGCATCCTGTTCCAACCGATGGCGCTGGAACTGGGCCTGTCCGCGCGGGTCACCGGATGGATGTACGCGGCGTTCGCCGCCGCCTCGGTGCTGGGTGGGTTGGCGGCCGGGTATCTGGCCACGTCGCACCGCCGGACAGCCCTGGCCTCAGCGTTCGCGCTCATCCTCGTCGCGCTGGCGGCCACCAGTCAGCTGACCTGGCTGGCCCCGTTCCTCTTCCTACCGGTGATGGGCTTCGGCTATGCCCTGGGCATGACGGTGCTGGAGGTGTTCACCAACGAGGTCACCCCCCGGGCCGTCCGGGCCACGATCTTCGGCACGGTCACCTGCATCGCCGGGATCGGCATCGCCGTCGGCCGCCCCGGACTCGGGGCCCTGGCGGACCGGTACTCCACGTCGTTCGCTGCCGGGCTGTGGGCAGCCCTCGGACTGCTGGTGGTGGGACTGGCCGTTCTGGTGATCCGCCGGATCCCGCTCGGACAGGTACATCGCGAGCACGCGGATCTGTCGACCAGCAGCCAGCACCCCTCGAACGCGGGTGACCAGGCCGTACGCTGAGCTGGAATCGCGCTACCGGCCAGCCCCCACCATCGAATCGCCCTTCTCCTGTTGACAGTCGCCACCGCCGAGCAGACCGACGACCCTCACGAGAAGCGTTCGATCGTGACGGGAATGAGCCCCTGCCTGCGCATCTCGGCCGTCAGCTCCCGCAGCAGCGGCCCGATCGTGTCGTCACACCCGCTGGCCAGGTTCGCGGTCACGTCGAGACACCAGGCGGAACCGAGACTGATCCGGCGCAGGTCCCAGCTGAAGGCGTCCGCGCCAACGCGGCGGTACGCGGTGCCGATGACCCTGGTCCGTGGATCAGCGGCGTCGTCGGCAACCGTCATCTGCCAGGTGACCCGCAGGTTCACCAGCCCCTGGCCACCTGGCCCGTTGGCGAACAGGATCCGGTGGACCCGGGTCTCGTGGAAACCGGGGGTGACCTGCCCGGGGCCCAGCCGCAGCGGCGCCGAAGTGGCCAGTGGCTGACCGTCGCGGAAGTAGCTGCGCAACACGTCCTCATCGGGCAACTCGCCCCCGCCGAGCCGACCGTAGACGGCTTCGGCCTCGGGCCGGGAAGCGACGACCACTCGACCACGCAGGTCCGCGTCGACGCGTACGCCACGGCTGAAGGCGGACGCACTCTGCCAGCGGCGATCGCTCACGGCCCACCCGGCACTGTTGAGCAGAACCGCCGTATGGTCCTCGTCGAGCACGAACTCCTCGACGAGGAGGCCCTCTGGTTGCGTGGGCTGGTCACCGTACGGGCGCTGGGGGTGGATCAGGTAGTAGTCCAGCAACGCCTGCGAAACCGTGGCGGCCGACAGCGTGGCGGCCGACAGCGTCGCGGCCCCGCCGGATCGGCGTACGACATCGGACCCGGTCCGCTGGTCGTCATGCCCGCCCTGTCCGTCGCGCAGTGTCGTCACGTCGAGCATTCTCGGTCACCGACACCCGTCACGCCCGCGCGACTCGCGGGACCGCCCGGGATGCCGATGGCCAGACAGCAGCGGACGAAGTCCCGGACCACGGGGTTGGTGTCGTCGGTGGTTGCCCAGGCGACACCAACCCGGCTGGGGCTGACCCCGCTGACCGGCCGATACGTGACGCCGGGGCGGGCATAGAAGCGAGCCGACGATTCCGGGGCGAGGGCGATGCCGTAGCCATTGGCGATCGCGCTGAGCCAGTCATCGGGCTGATCGGTGACCGCGCCGATGCGGACCGGGTGGCCGTCACGTTCGTCGCTGGCCAACCAGTAGTCCCGCCACCGTCCGGTTTCGGGTGGAGCCGCCACGAACGGCTCGTCCCACAGATCCCGGAAGGGAATCAGTTCACCCGCGGCAAGGGGATGTGCCGTGGGAAGCGCCACCCAGCGGGGCTCGGTGAACAACTCCTCCACCCGAAGCTCATCCTGGCCGGGAAAGGGCAACCGCAGCAGGGCGGCGTCGACGTCCCCGGTGGCCAGTCCGGCGGTCGGGTCCGTCCAGGTGGCCTGGCGCATGTCCACCCGCCAGCCCGGCCGGCATCGTACGAACGCCGCGATGATGTCCTGGGTTCCTTCGTTGGCGGCGCTGGCCACGAACCCGATCCGCAGTACCCGGGCTGCCTGGCTGGCAGTGCTCCTGGTCTGCCGGAGCAGCTGATCCCAGTCGGCCAGCAGGCCGGGCACCCGTTCCGCCAGGACCCGGCCGGGCTCAGTAAGACTCATACCGGCCCGGGACCGCGTGAACAACTGCACACCGAGCTGGCCTTCCAACTGCTTGATCTGCTTTGTCAGCGCCGGCTGGGACACGAACAGGCGTTCTGCGGCATGGGTCAGGCTCCCGTCTTCCGCCACGGCGATGAAGTAACGCAACAGCCGGGTGTCAACATCCATTCCAGCAGGTTATAGATGCAGGTATTGGACGTGAAAGGGCTTCTCGGTGAGGCTCGTGGTGGCCAGTCGACAGCGACTCGCCAATGCCCACAATCCACGGACTTGGCAGGTCGTACATGTTCATCGCATACGTATCCGTCACCGTCGTCACGATCCTGGCCAACGGTGGAATCGCCATCGCCGACTTCGCGAGAGCCAGGTTCGTCCTCGCCAACTCGGCTGAGGTGGATGTCCCGCCGTCCTGGATCCCGTTGTTGGCCACGCTCAAGGTAGCCGGGGCTGTCGGCCTACTAGTCGGACTTCTGGGTGCCCGATTCATCGGCATCGCCGCCGCAATCGGACTTGTCCTGTTCTTCATCGGTGCCGTAGTCGCGCATATCCGCGCCCGCGTGTTCCACAACATTGCGTTCCCTGGCGCGTACCTGGCGCTGGCCACAGCATCTCTCGTACTTGCCATCGCGAGATGACCACTAGGACGATCGAGGTGGAGCTGTGCTGATGACCGCACAGCGCCAACCCGGTGGAACGGTGCCGGCTGGCAGGTGGCTGAATCAGGCGAAGTCGTAGACGGTTACGGCGACGCCACGTTCGCAGAGCGTACGGACGATGATCGGCTCGATCCGTTGCCAGCTACCACCGGCAAGCCCGCAACCGATACGCGGCATGTGCACTGACGCCTCCAGGGCGAGCACCTGATCACAAAGTGCCACGAGGCAGCGTTCGACGGCGTCGTAGCGGATCGGTGGCCCGTTGCTGCCGGTCCTGATGCCCCGTTGGCCGACCATGTTCGCCACCCAGACATCGGGGTCGACCCGGACCAGGCGCGTCGCTCCGAGCCCGAAGTCGTTGCCGGCCCGGCCCCGGTGCCATGCGCGGAAGTCCCGCTCGGGCTCGGACCACCGTTTGGAGATCGCCAGCACGAAGCCCTTGCCCCAGCCGCCGAGGTCGTTGCAGATGTGCGCGATCACCTTCGGCCCCTTGGCCTGCGGGCTGGTCGCATCGCCCTTGATGATCCGCAGCATGGTCACGGCAGCGAGTATGCCCGCCCGGTACGACAGCACCAGCAGGAAACGGAGCAGTCCGACGAGGTTGAGGCCGGTCTGGATCTGACGGTCGGTGGCGCAGCGCGGTGCACTGCACGGAACCTCCGTCCGTTCAGCGCACGGGGTCGTGGGTGCCCCGCGACACCTCGGGACGACAGCGACGTACCCGCTCGGCGGCCATCCGACCCCCGACCGCCAGCCCGTACCGTTCCACCGCAGTCAGTCCGTACGCCCCGCATGTCGGGGTGAACCGACACTGCCCCGGCCAGTGCGGTGACAGCCATTTGCGGTAACCCCGGATGGCCGCCGATCCCGCCCGGTCCAGTACCGGCGCCCGGGTGGCCACCGCCGCAGCCGAGCCCAGCGTCAGCAGTGTGGAGAACAGGCCCAGACCGCCGCAGTCGCAGTCGCAGCAACCGTCGGGGTTCCTGGACCGGTACGTCTTCGCGAACCGGTCCTGCTGCCTCCGGTTCTCCCGGGCCCTCTCCCACATGCGCTTGAGCATGGCCATCATGATCCACCACTGCGGCGACCGATAGCTGATCAGATCCCCGACGGTGTGCAACAGTGTCAGACACGGCTATCCGCTACCCAGTCGCTGGAGGATCACGGGCAATGGCAACGTACGTGTTGATCCCCCCTGCGGGCAGCGGCCCCTGGTACTGGCACCTGTTGGCGGCACAGCTACGCGAACGGGGACACGATGTGGTGACCGTCGACCTGCCCTGCGACGACGACTCTGCGGGGTTGGTGGAGTACGCGGACGCGGCGGTCCGGGCGATCGGGGACCGCACCGAGCTCGTCGTCGTCGCCCAGTCGTTCGGGGCGTTCACCGGTCCGCTGGTGTGCGACCGGGTCCAGGCGGATCTGCTCGTACTGCTGACGCCGATGGTGCCCTTGCCCGGCGAACCGCCAGGCCAATGGTGGGGCAACACCGGCTACGAACAGGTGAGACGGGCCCAGGCGGAACGCGAGGGCTGGTCACCGGAGGAGAGCGACGATCCCCGGGTCATCTTCTTCCACGAACTGCCGCCACGGCTGATCGAGGAGGCCGCGAGCCGGGCCCGGGACCAGTCCGGTACTCCGTTCGAGAAGCCCTGGCCGCTCGACACCTGGCCGAACGTGCCGACCCGGGCGCTGCTCTGTCGTGGTGACCGGTTCTTCCCGATCGAGTTCCTGCGGGACCTGGTGTCCAGTCGGCTGGGCATCACCCCGGACGAGATGGACGGTGGCCACCCGGTCGCCCTGGGTCGGCCGCAGGAGTTGGCCGAACGGCTGGAGGCGATCCGCCAGGACGTTTGCGGGGTCGACTCGACCCGTACCTGACCGCCGGGGCGGGAACCCGTCGCAGGACGCCGTACTCGACCAGCCAGGTGACCGCCGACTGCCGACCCGGGTGTGCCCTGGTGACAACCGTGCGCCGCCACGCCAGCGACGGCACGGTCAAGCGGTTCGGCAGGGATTACCACGGCATCCGTCGAATACGGTATGACCAGGTCATCCTTGCAGCCAAGATCCACACGTCGCTCTGGTCAGACCTCCGATGATCCGACAGACTCGCAGGAACTGTCTGATGCCGGTCCGAGGAGAGTTGCGGTGCGGGTGCTTCTCGTGGAGGACGACCTGCGAGTCGCATCGGCGTTGTCGTCCGCGATGCGTCGCCGAGGTCACTCGATCATCCACGCCACGACGGCGGCGGAGGCGGTCAAGGTCGGCCCGGTCGACCTGGTCCTGCTCGACCTCAACCTGCCGGACCGGGACGGCCTGGACGTCTGCCGACAGATCCGCCGGGACAACGAGGACGTGGCGATCATCGCGGTGACCGCCCGCACCGAGGAACGGGACCGGGTGGCCGGGCTGCGGTCCGGAGCTGACGACTACGTGGTGAAGCCGTACTCGATGGCCGAACTGCTGGCCCGGATCGAGGCGGTGATGCGGCGTACGGTCCGTGCCCCACGGGTCGAGGCGACGCTCGAGGTCGGCTCCCTGCGCATCGACGCCGGCACCCGCCGGGTGTGGGTGGCGGATCGGGAGGTGAGCCTGACCCGCAAGGAGTTCGAGCTACTGACGATGCTGGCCCGTCATGCCGGGACGGTCGTGTCCCGCGACCGGCTACTACTGGACATCTGGCATACGACCTGGGCAGCTGGACGCACGCTCGAGGTCCACGTTGCAGCCCTTCGCGGCAAGCTGGGTGTCACCGGTCTGGTGCAGACCGTACGCGGGGTGGGTTACCGACTGACGGAAAGATAGATTTCCGTAGATTGAAAACGCAGCGCGACGGACTGGTTGCTCGGGTGACCACAAGTCTCAGATGATCCTCAAGAATCCGTGTGCTGCCGAGGTCGAGCCGGGCGGTTGGCGTCTGCTGTCTGCACCTGCTCGACCAAACCCGGTTGGAGGCCCCGTGATACATCGACGAAGAGTACTGACCGCTCTCCCTGTGCTGTTGGCTGCCGCGCTGGCGGTGACGGCCGTACCAGGAGCGGCGCACGGCAATCCGGCACCATCCACTCAGGACAGCGTCCAGGCGGCTGCGGAACCGAACCAGGTCCAGGGCCTGACGGTGGTGCAGGCCGATGGCTACGCCACCCTGAAGTGGACCCCGCTGGAAGGCGCCACCGACTACCAGATCGAACGTACCCCGGTGGACGACCAGGACGTCGCCACGGGCGCACCGGTGATCACCGGCGTCTGGCGGCCGAACCGTCAGGTCAACCCCGAGGCACCGACGTTCGCCGACGCGGGCTTCAACCCCGGCGACCGGTTCCAGTGGCGGGTACGCGCCCGGTTCGGGACCACCGCGCAGCCGTACTCGGCCCCGGTGTCCGGCACGACCCGCCAACCGTGGGGCGACCCGAACGTGCCGGGCGAGAACCTGCGCACCCAGTGGGAGACCAGCCGCGCCGCCCAGTACACCAGCGACGTCAACGAGTACGCCTACACGGCCACGATCGACGGACTCAGCGACCGGGTCCGGACGGTGGAGATCGGTCGTACCATTCTCGACCGGCCGATCAACATGCTGGTCTTCGGCTACCCGAAGCCGCCGGCCACGCCGGAGGCGGTCGCCGCGACCTCGCCGCTGCTGATCAACTGCAACGTGCACGGCAACGAGCCGGGTGACCGCGAGGCCTGCCTGATCATGGCGCGTCAGCTCGCCTTCGGCCAGGATGTCCGGACGATCGACCTGCTGTCGAACACCACGGTCCTCATCGTCCCGACCATCAACGGTGACGGCCGCGCTGCCAACACCCGGGGCAACAACGCCGGACAGGACCTCAACC
Source organism: Micromonospora sonneratiae (assembly GCF_042679305.1). NCBI lineage: Bacteria > Bacillati > Actinomycetota > Actinomycetes > Micromonosporales > Micromonosporaceae > Micromonospora > Micromonospora sonneratiae. The sequence continues at coordinate 23,259 of NZ_JBHTMP010000024.1, forward strand.
GCGACTACTCGCTCATCCGCCAGCCGGAGACCTTCGCGTTCGTGAAGATGCTGAAGGAGTACCGGCCGGTGGCCGGCTACGACGGACACGAGTACGGCAACAGCAGCGCCGGTGACCTGCCGATGCTGCCGCCACGGCACCAGAACGTGGCCAAGGGCATCTTCGACGAGTCGATGAACATGATCGAAGGCCACATGTACGAGCAGGGCGCGAAGGACGGCTGGTGGGCCTGCCCGTACGGCTGCGTCGGCGGCGGCAACGTGGGGCTGGGCGAGGAGACCATCCTGCGTAACACCCTGGGTCTGAAGAACGTCGTGAACTCCCTGCTCGAGCTGCGCAGCTCCGGTGGGGTCACCCGGCCCGACGAGGGCAACACGGCGAACAACCGGCGCCGCAAGACCTACTCCGCGGTCTGGACCTTCCAGCAGTTCCTCGACTACCACCGGGCCAGCCTGAGCGCGATCAAGCAGACCCGGGGCGAGGCGATCAAGTTCCAGAGCGTGAACGACGGCCGGATCGTCTTCCGTGGCTCGCACGAGATCCCGGCACACCCGGCACCGCACCCGGGTGACGCCGTCCCGCCGGCCGATGCTCCCCTGCCGTCGCGGATCCTCGAGAACGCGCCCTGTGCGTACCGGCTCACCGAGGAGCAGTACCACGGTGAGCGGACCGACGGTCCGGCCGGTAAGCGCACCACGGTCGCGCAGCGGCTGGCCGCGCACGGCTGGAAGGTCGTGAAGACCTCCGGCGGGTACATCGTGCCGCTGGCCCAGCCGGAGCGCGGGCTGATCCCGCTGCTGCTCGACGGCGCAGGCGTCGAGAAACTGGTCGACGGCGACCGGGTCTACCCGACCCTGACCGGCCGGCACAACGGACCGCTGACCGTCACCGGTTTCGCCTGCCTGTCCGGGGCGAGCGTGAACGGCCCGGTCACCGTAGCGCCGGGAGCCACCCTGGTCGCGACGGGCTCGTCGTTCAACGGCCCGATCAACGCCGCCGGAGCTGCCGGATTCTTCCTCTCCGGAAACACGGTGCACGGCCCGGTACGCGTCACCAACGTCACCAACGCGGTCTCGCTGATCGACAACAAGGTCTCCGGCCCGGTCGACCTGGCCGCGAACCGCACCGGTGGCGACGTTCCGTTCGTCGCCGGCAACACCGTCAACGGTCCGCTGAGCTGTGCGTCGAACTCGCCGGCACCGACCAACCTGGAGCTGCGGAACACGGTTTCCGGGCCCCGATCCGGCCAGTGTGCGGGGCTGTGAGCAGCCGGCACCGGTGATCTGATCGAGCACCACACCAAGTAGCCGTACCGGCAGGTCGGGTCCGCGCCCGGCCGGCCGGTACGGCACCGGTACGAGTCGCCCCTGGAGGAAACCGTGTCCGCCCTGTTCCCCTCCCGTCAGTCCGGCACCACCGGTCGGGCCGGCATTACCGATCCGGCCGGCACTATCGATCCGGCCAGCGTCACCGGTCGGGTCGGCGCCACCGGGCATGCCGCCCGGCGTACCCGGGTCCGACGCGTCCGGGCACACACCACCTTGCGCCTGGCCGTGGCGGCGTTGGCCGTGACGGTGTTGGCCACCGGCTGTTCCGGTGACGAACCCCGGGCCGGGGCGACGGAGGGCTCGACGGCGGCCAGCAACTCGGCGGGGGCGGCGAGCGTGACCGGACCGCTGTGCGAAATGTTGCCTTCCGGCACCGATCCGGGAAACCCGGCGGCGCTCACCGGCGAACCCGTGGACGTGGCACTGCAATGGCTCCCGGTCCTCACCACGTTCGAGGCGGCACTGCGGGCATCCGGGCTGGCTGACGAACTTCGGGCGATGAAGGGTCTGACGATCCTCGCACCGACCGACGACGCGTTCAACCGGAAGTTCTCCGAGGACAACCTCGACGAACTGTTCCTGAAGCGTAGGGACGAACTGCGCGACCTGCTCAAGGCACACGTCGTCGACGGCAGCCGCTCGCTGGCCGACCTGGTGGCCGCCGGCAGCGTCACCACCCTCGACGGCGCGTCCGTCACGGTCACCCGTACGGATGCGATGGCGCAGCTCGGTGCGGACGCCGCAACCCTCTGCGTGGACTACCGGGCCACCAACGCGAGGATCCACATCATCAACAAGGTCCTCGGCAAACTTCCCACCACCGCCGACGGCAGCGGCCACCGGGCCCACTGATCGGGTACCTACCCTTGGTCCGCAGGTGACCTACGTCGATCGACGAACCGCTCGACCGGTGTGCGCAGACCGGACCGAAACATCTCCACCGCCTCGTGCGGTGGCACGGCGGAGGCCATGAACAGCACGCTCTCATCGGCCGCAACGTAGATCGAGCCGCCTCCTCGCCCGCGATGGAAGACGACAACGGCGTCGTCCTCCGGCAGTAGCCGATGTCCGAGCTCGATGTCCGGGGCGATCCGGCGGAACAGTTCGATGCCCCAGTCGACCAGCCGCCGTTGCCGCCGCTCATCCTCGACATCCGCAGGATCGCCCCCGACCCCGACGGGATCACCCGCACCCGGCTGCGGCGCACCGGCCGGCACCGCGGTCGGCGGTACCCCTGACGGCGGTGTCCGGACACTGCCGAGCCGGTCCACGATCGCCCCTTCCGGCAGGTCGGCGAAGCTGGCGAACCGCTTGGCGGTGGAGAGCCAGCGGGCACTCGGAAAGGATGCGGATCGGCTACCGGCCGGCTCGATCCAGTGCAGCACCGGCCCGGCGGGCCCCTGGTCGGTCAGGGTGAAGCCGTCCCGCAGGGGCTCGTCCGGCGAGGACCGCACCGGCTGCCGACCTGCGGCGCTCTGCACCCAGCCACCGATCTCCCAGAGGAGGTAGCGTCGTGCCACCTCCAGCCACTCGCTGGTCATCTGCCGGTACCACGCGCCGCCCCGGTCCTGCTTCTCCACGACGAACCAGCCATCCCGCTCGACGATCCTGAGGAGGACCTCCGCGTCACCGATGCACAGCACCGAGTCGCGGTCGGGCCAGACCGTCACCCGGGCCGGCTGCCCGAAGGCCCGTAGGCGGTCGTCGGCGAGGTATCCGGTCATGGGTCGTCCCTTCCCGTTCGGTCCTGTCGCATGGCAGCGCCCCGACAGGTACGGCAGAAGCTGCCGTCGCGCGCTGGTGGATCACCGTAGCTCCCGCTGCCAACCACCGGCCGGCTGGCCGAGAGCGGTCCCCGAGCGCCCTATTCGACGAAGCGGCTCTGCCCCAGAGCCGCCAGGAAGGATTCCACGGCTGCGGTGAAGGCCCCTGGTGCGTCGCGATGGATCTGATGCCCCGCCGGAATCGTGAGTAGACGCCCGGCGGGAAGACGATCGGCCATCCGGGCCATCTCCTCCTGCGACACATGACTGGCCGACCCGCCGGCCAACACCAGCGTCGGCACGTCGAGCGTGGCAAGCCCCTCCCACCAGGCCGGGTCGGGAGCGTTGAGCTCGGAAAGTACGGAAGGCCGTATCTCCCGGTCGTAGAACGGTGCCGACTCGTCTAACCCGGTCGGAATCGCCAGGCCGAGCGGCACCGGGGGCGGGCACTCCTCGAGCACCAGGGCGGCCACCCGCGCAGTCGCCAGTTGCGCCATCAGCATCGCGACGAAACCGCCCAGCGAGTGCCCGACCAGGATCACGCGGTCCAGTTTGGTCTCGTCCAGCAGGCCCAGCAGGTCGTCACGCATACCGGTCAGCGAGTAGGGCCCGACCCGCTCGCTACGGCCCATTCCACGCAGGTCGGGCACATAGACCGTCCGGTGCTGCGCGAAGCCGGGAACCAGGTCGTCCCAGGTGGTGCCGTCGCCGCCGCCGCCGTGCAACAGGACCATCGGTACCGCGTCGGCCCGGGCATGCGGACCAGCCTCGACCATCCGGTACGCAAGCCGTACGTGCCCAAGTTCCACGTTGTGGTAATGCGACATGACTCGATCCTATAAGTCGACACAACCATCCAGTCAAGTCGATATGCCCCCTTCTGGTCCGACCGGTCCGCGCACCTTTGTCGCGCATTTGGTTCACGCGCTAGACGAGTAGTTCCGAAGTCAGAGGTCGATGTTCGGGCATGGGGAGGGCATGGGCAGGGCGTCCAGGATCGTGTTGTGATGCAGAACCTGGACCTGGCCGTCGACGGCCACTGACCGGGTTTCGTGACTACTCGTCGGGTGTCGCGTAACTGTTGTTGTTTCCGCCGCCGATACCGGGGGGTGAGGAGGTCTGCTGGCTGTCGAGCTGGGCGCACAAGCGGGGCAAGCCGTTGCGACATCGGTGGTCAGGATTCGCACGAGGTGGCCGACTGCTACGGGGTCGACACCGGGGTGGGCTGCTGGTATCGGCGTGCGTCGTCTCGGGAAGTTCCGTGTCCAGGACGATGTCCATCCGCGAGAGCGCCCGCCAGGTGCCGGGGTAGACCGGGGTGAAAGGCGGGAGCGTAGACGAGGCAACTCGACAGCCTCTACGGCGGCCTTCCCTGACCGCCGGGAACCGGCCAGATTTCGGAACTACTCGTCTACGTACGGCGACGACGGGCGACCAGGACCGCGTCGTGGATGGTGATGTCCCGCCCCTCGGGGTCCACCACCGAGCGCGGCCGGGCATCGGCGGACACCACCTCCCAGGTGGTGGGGTCGAGCGAGGCGGCGACCTCCTCACCGGTGAACATCATGTCCGGAAAGTGCATCCGGTGCGCCGTCGTACGCAGGTCGGACGGGTGGTGCCCGACGATCAGCAGGGTGCCGCCAAAAGCCACCGCAGCAGCGAGTCGCGTGAACAGTTCCCGCCGCGCGTCACCCGGCAGGTGCATGAACTGCGCTGACACAAGGTCGTAGGCGCCCTCGGCGGGCGGCTGCTGGCGCAGGTCCGCCCGTGTCCACTCGATACGGTCGGCTATCTGCGCACCGGCGGCTGCGGCATGGGCGGCGCCCCGCTCAAGCGCGGTCGCCGAGATGTCGACCCCGGTGACCTGCCAGCCCCGGTCAGCGAGCCAGACGGCATCGGCACCCTCGCCGCAGCCGACGTCGAGGGCCCGGCCGGGGGTCAGCCCGGCGGCCTCGGCGACGAGCTGCGGGTTCGGGCGGCCACTCCAGATCGCCGGCCGGCTACGGTAACGCTCCTCCCAGGCGGCCTCCTCGAACATGGTCCGCACCCGGTGTCGGTAGGCGTCCACCGCGTCGCGGGACTCCTCGGCCACGAGGTCGGCGTTGATCGCCGCGCCGGCAGCCAGACCGGCTGCGGCAGCCGTGATCACCTGGGCGCGTACGTCCGCCACGTTGCCGGCCACCCACACGCCGGGCACCGCCGTGGCCCCGGTCGGGTCGGCGGGGACCTGGCTGCCGACGACGTGCCCGCCCATCTCCACGTCGACCGGTTCGAGACCGAGCGACGCCAACATGCCTGCCCGGGCGGTGAACCGTGGCGCGACGACCACCGCGTCGAGTGCGACGACCTCGCCCGAGGCCAGCCGTACCCCGGTCAGGGTGTCGTCGGCGACCTCCACCCCCGCGACCGGGCCGTCCACGACGGTGATCCCGCGCGCCGCCAGCCGCTCGGCCTCCTCGGCACCCGGCGCCGGAACACCGTGCAGCAGAAGCAGCACGTGCTCGCTCCACTGCCGCCAAAGGTCGGCCTGGTGCACGGCCATCGGCCCGGTGGCCAGGACGCCGATACGTCGGTCCCGGACCTCCCACCCGTGGCAGTACGGGCAGTGCAGCACGTCACGCCCCCACCGCTGCGCCACCCCCGGCACCTCAGGCAGTTCGTCAACCAGTCCGGTCGTCACGAGCAGTCGCCGCGCCCGGACGCTGCGCCCGTCGTCCAGCGTCACCAGGAAGCCGTCGCCCGCCCGGGTCGCGTCCCTGACCCTCCCGTCGACGATCTCGCCGCCGTACCGGGCCACCTCATCCCGACCGGTCGCCACCAGGTCGGCGGGTGGCGTGCCCTCCCGGGCCAGGTAGTTGTGTACGTGTCCGGCCGGTGCGTTCCGGGGCTCGCCGGCATCCACCACCAGGACCGACCGCCGCGCCCGTACGAGCGCCAGGGCACCATTGAGCCCGGCGGCCCCACCGCCTACCACCACCACGTCGTACGTCTCGTCCACCGCGTACTCCCCCTCGTTCGTCGCCTGTGCCCACAATGCGCACCCTCCCCCGATCCGGCGAGCTTCTTTGCCGAAATGGCAAACAACAGGGTTGGGTTCCCGACGTCACGAATCCGCCTCGACCCGAGGAACCCATCGAGGCGAAGACCGGGCCGGCGGTGCCGGAGCAGCGGTAACCGACAGCCACCGTCCGCAACCGGCCGCTGGTAGCGTCCCCGACATGTCGAGCGAACCCCCCGAGGCCACCAGCCTGCGCGGCGCACTCGTGACGCTCCGACCGACGACGGAGGGCGACGTGCCCGCGCTGACCGCGATCCGGGCGAAACCGGAGGTCCACCGACGTTGGGGCGGTACGGACCTCGCCGCCGAAGTCGCCCGCGACCTGCACGATCCGGAGGTCCACCTGCTGACCGTCATCGACGGCGAGCGCATCGTCGGCGCGATCCAGTGGGGTGCCGAGGACGAGCCGGACTACCGCCACGCCAACATCGACATCTATCTCGACCCGTCGGTGCACGGTCAGGGCATCGGTACCGACGCCGTTCGCACCCTCGCCCGGCACCTCATCGACGCGTACGGTCACCACCGGATCGTGATCGATCCGGCGGTGGACAACACCGCCGCCATACGCTGCTACGAGAAGGTCGGTTTCCGGCCGGTCGGAGTCATGCGCCGCTACGAACGTGGACCGGACGGCACCTGGCACGACGGTCTGCTCATGGACCTGCTACCCGAGGAGCTGACGGACGGCGCTGCGGACCGTCGTCGGCGGACCTGACCGGCGCATCCGCTGAAGGTGTCTGCGAGCGGACGACGGGATTCGAACCCGCGACCCTCACCTTGGCAAGGTGATGCGCTACCAGCTGCGCTACGTCCGCTCGTCCTCCGGAGCTTCCCCGGTGACCGGGAAGAACCTTAACACCACCCTCCGGGGCCGTGACCGGGCCTTCCTCACCGCCGCTACGAACGCCGGACGGGAGCCTGACAAGGAGTACGGCGGCGAGCGCCAGTTCGAGCCCGGTGACCAGCACGCCCACCGGTTCGACGGTGAGCCTGGTGAACGTGAGGTAGGTCGGCAACCCGAGGGTGCGGGTCAGCAGCCACGACACCGGCAACGCGACGGCAAGCACCCGCCCGCAGTGGACCCATCGGCGACGCGGCTGTGGCTTCATCAGTCCCGCGAAGACCAGACCGAACCCGGCTGCGACGACGACATGGACGCCACTGATCAGCGGCCACGCCGTCGCCTCCGTCCATGCGGCAACGAGGTGACCAACCTCGGCGACCAGCGCCAACCACGCGGCGATCCGGATACGCATCAGACGACCTCGTAGTTCGCCATCATCATCATGTCCCCGTGCTCCAGGTTGTGACAGTGCAACACGTACCGGCCCGGATGGCCGGTGAACCGTACGGCGATCCGCACCTCGCCGGCGCGGACCTGGACGGTGTCCTTCCAGCCACCGTCCTGCGGCTCCGGCGGTACGCCGTTGCGGTCGACGATCCGGAAATGACCAAGATGCAGGTGGAACGGATGCTCGGGGTCCACTGTGATCCGCCAGATCTCGGTGCTGCCGAGTCGTACCCGGGCGTCGAGCCGGTCGGGCTCGAAGGTCCGCAGGTTGATCGTTGCCGGCAGCCCGCCCTGGCCACCCAGGAACCGGAAGGTACGGGTGGTCACCGCCCCGGCCACATCGAGCGGTTCCAGATCAGGCCCGAGCCGTTCCGGAATGGCCGAGTCGTCGACCACCCGTGGACCCACGTCGAAGCGGAGCACCTCGGCGGTCGGACCATCGCCGGCCCCGTTCCCGAGCAGGACCGACGTTCCCGGCGGATACCGGGAGAAGTCGACGACCACGTCGTAGCGCTCCCCCGGCCCGACGTACAGGGAATCGTGCGCCACCGGCCGTGGCAGCAGCCCCACATCGCTGCCAATCTGGACCAGACCGGCACCACCGGGTGGCGGCGGATCCAGGTGCAGGTGGTAGCTGCGCGCATTGGACGCATTGAGGATCCGCAACCGGTAGCGGGCACCGTCAACCGGCACGAACGGCCACGGGACACCGTTGACCAGGATCGTGTCGCCGCGCACCCCGTCGGCGAAGAGCGCGTGTACGCCGGGTCGATCACGCAGCTCCGGGTCGAGCGACGGATAGAAGAACGACCCGTCCTCGTTGAAGAGGCGGTCGCAGATCATCAGCGGTAGCTCGCGTTCGCCCCGGGGCAGTGGCAGGTTCTCCTCGGCCTCGTCCCGCAGCAGATAGAAGCCGGCCAGCCCCCGGCAGACCTGCGGGCCGGTGAAGTCCATCCGATGATCGTGGTACCAGAGCGTCGCGGCCGGTTGCTGGTTCGGGTACCGGTAGACGCGCTGGCCGTGCGCCAGCCCGGCGGTGCCGCCGGGACCACCCGGACCGTCCGGTACGTGGTGCCCGGGCCAGTCGTGCCGGCCGACCGGCAGGACCAGGTCCAGCGGATACCCGTCGGAGTCAGCCGGTGTCACGCCACCGTGCAGGTGCACCACGGTCGGCACGGTCAGGTGGTTGCGGTGCCGGACGGCGACCGGCCGGCCGCTACGGGCCTCGATCGTGGGGCCCGGGAAGATGCCCTCGTAACCCCAGATGGGGGTGGGCAGGCCGGGGAGGATCTCCACCTCGGCCGGCAACTGGCGCACCTCGTACCGGTCGGTTCCACCTTCCGTGGCGACCGGGCGCAGCACCGGCGGGACCGGCAGCGCAACGGCGAACCGGCGAACCGGCGGGCTCCGGTGCCCGGCGGTCATGGCAAGCCGTACGCCCGCTCCGGTGGCGACCACCGCCGGCAACGCCAGGCCGGTGATCCCGCCGAGCCCCCATCGCAACAACCGACGTCGCGGCACCCTGTCACCCACGCCATCGACCGTAACCACGCCGCCGCCGCCGGACATCCGCACCTCAGCGACGTCCGACTACGCATCTGGACGTACGGGTCGGCTGTGGAGATCGCCTACCGGTCGTCCGGCGTACGGATCGGGTGACCGACAATGGGGTGGGCGTCGGGGAACCCCGGCCACCGGTCACGGACCGATCGACATGCGCGGGCGAACGCGTGACCGCCCGGCGCGGGTTCCCGGCCGGTAACGCCCGCGACGGAGGCTCCACCGTCGCCGCCCAACTGCCGACGGGGAGGTGTGTCATGGTCCAGGTCCTGCTGGCCGACGACCAGCCGCTGGTCCGTACCGGACTCCGGACCCTGCTGGAACTCGACGACGACATCACCGTGGTCGGCGAGGCGGCCGACGGCGCGGAGGCGGTGGAACTGACCCGTACCCACCGCCCGGACGTTGTGCTGATGGACATCCGGATGCCACTGGTCGGGGGGATCGAGGCGACCCGGCGCATCGTCGCCGATCCGGACCTCTCCGGGGTGCGCGTCGTCGCACTCACCACCTACGAGCTGGACGAGTACGTCTTCGCCGCGCTCCGCGCCGGAGCCTGCGGCTTCCTGACCAAGGACGTCCGCCCGGACCGGCTCCGCGAGGCCGTACACCTGGTCGCGAAGGGTGAGGCCCTGCTCTCCCCCGCCGCGACCAGGGCGGTGATCACGGGTTTCGTAGATGCGCCACCGGTACGACGGACGGACGAGGTGCGCCTGTCGGTGCTCACGGCCCGGGAGCGGGAAGTGGTACGGCTGGTCGCGGCCGGCTTGACGAACGACGAGATCGGCGAGCGACTGTCGATGAGCCCGGCCACCGCCCGGACCCACGTCGGTCGGGCGATAGGCAAGCTCGGGGTACGTGACCGGTCGCACCTGGTGGTCGTCGCCTACGAGACCGGTCTGGCCCGGCTCTCCTGACCGACGTCACCCGGCGGGGCCACACCGGTCGGCGCGGGCCGGAGCGGCTGGCCGTTTATTTCGGTCCGGTTCCCGAGACTCCACCACAGCTCACCGTCGACGGTCAGGTACGGGTGGAAGTCGTTCACCCCAGCGCCGTCGACGAGGGCCCCGGCGACCACCGCGCGTAGCCCCCGGCGGTGGCCGGTGGGCCCGGCGGTGCGCAGCTCACGTCGGCACCCCGAGCAGATGGGTACTGCCGGTACGCACCGGCCACGGTAGCGCCGCACGGTTGAGTTTGCCGTTGGCGGTGGCGGGGAAGCCGTCCACGAACACCACCGCGGCCGGCACCATGTAGTCCGGCAGCGCTGCGGCCACGTGCCGGCGCAACTCCCGTACGGTCGGGTGACAGCCGGGTGCCGGCACGATGTAGACCACCAGCGCACGTTCGCCGTCCCGGTCCGGCCTGGCCAGCGCCACCACGTCCTTCACGCCCGCGTGCCCGCGCAGGCGGTGCTCCACCTCGGCCAACTCCACCCGGGCGCCGCGGATCTTGACCTGCCCGTCGGCCCGACCGAGGAAGGTCAGCACCCCGTCGGGGCCGAAGGCCGCCCGGTCGCCGGTGCGGTAGAGCCGGCCGCGCGGGTCGGGTCCGAGCGTGTCCGGGATGAACCGCTGCCCGGTCAGCTCCGGCTGACCGTAGTAGCCGAGGGCGAGGACGTCGCCGCCGATGAGCAGGTCGCCCGGCACCCCGACGGGGCACGGCCGCAGGGCCTCATCGACCACCCAGTACTGCGCGTTGTCGATCGGCCGCCCATACGGGATGCTCCGCCATTCCGGGTCGACCGTGCCGACCTCGAACCAGTTCGACCAGACGGTCGCCTCGGTCGCGCCACCGAGGCTGACGATCTTCGCCTCGGTGAAGACCGACCGTACCTCGTCCGGCAGCGTCAGCGGCGTGTAGTCGCCGCTGAGGTAGACCAGCCGCAGGTTGCCGGTACCGGCACCGCCCCGGTGCCCACCGAACAGCGACGCGAGGTGGGCCAGCGTGGTCGGGGCGGAGTTCCAGTACGTGACCGGCTCGCGCAGCAGCACGTCGAGCAGCAGCTCCGGGTCACGCTGCTGCGCGTCGTCGGCAATGTAGACGCCCGCACCGTACGCGGGCAGACCGAGCAGGTCGAAGACAGACAGGTCGAAGCCGAGCGAGGTGACCGACAGGCCCAGGTCGTGCGGACCGAAGCCGTGCGTGCGTCGGCACCAGGCGAAGAGGTTGTGCAACGACCGGTGCGCCACGGCAACACCGTTGGGCCGGCCGGTGCTGCCGGAGGTGAAGACCACGTAGGCGGTGGAGTCCGCGCTGGTGCCGGGCTCCGGGCTCCGCAGCTCACGGCAGTCCGGGACCGGGGCGTCGGCGGCTACCACGCGCACCCCCGGCGGTACCGGCCGGCCGTACTCGCCGGCGGCGACGACCAGCAACTGGACACCCGCCTCGGCCAGGACGGTCTGCACGCGTTCGGCCGGGAGCGCCGGCTCGATCGGCACGTAGCAGCCGCCCGCCTTCAGCACCCCGTACACGGCGAGCGCCAGCAGCGGACCACGCGGCACCCGGATACCGACCGGGGTCTCGGGTCCGACCCCGCAGGCGCGCAGCGTCCACGCCAGCCGGTTGGCGAGCCGGTCCAGTTCGGCGAAGCTCAGCGTGCCGCCCGACCAGCGCACCGCCACGGCGTCTGGTCGAAGCCGGGCCTGCGCCTCGAACAGTCGGTGTACCGGACCGTCGGCGGAGTACTCGCGGGCGGTGGCATTCCAGGCCCGCTGCTGGGCGGCCGGCTCAGGCGCGGCCGGTCCGGGTGCCGCCGGTCCGGTCGACGGGCGGCCAGCCGTGGTGGTCATCGGGCACTGCTCAGCACTGCGCTGATCACGTCGGTCAGGTGCACCAGGAGCGGCGGTTTCATGATTCCGATGTGGTCTCCGGGCACCCGGTGCAGCTCGATCCCGCCGCCGATCAGCTCCTCCCACCGTGCGAGATAGTCGGCGAACGTCTGACCGGAGGACACCACGTGCTGACCGTTGGCGAGCGCGTCGCTGACGATGAGGTGCAGCTTGCCGGCGTAGCAGGGGTTCGGATATTCGATGAGTGCCTGCAGCGACTCCCGCCAGACCCGGACCATCCGCGGCCAGGCGGTGCCGACGCCGCGCTCGGGCAGTGCCATGCCCTCCTTCTCATCGATGTCGTTGGCCACCCGCTCGTAGAGGTCCATGATTTCGGCACGGCGCTCGGGTGTGTCCATCTCCGGTCCGCCCCGGTCGATCTCCAGGACCAGTTTCTCCAGCCGGCGCACGAAGCCCATCTGCTCGTAGAACTTCGGCCGGGTCTGCGCGTCCAGCACCGGGTCAAGGAGCATCAGGGTCACCTCCTCACCGGCATCCAACAGCAGGGTGGCGAGCTCCGCCGCGATCGTCGCGCCGCCGCACCAGCTGAACAGCCGGTACGGTCCGTGCGGCTGGGCGGCCCGCAGTTCGTCGAAGTGCCGGCGGGCCATCTCGGCGGCGGTGGGGATCGTGACGTTGTCGCCATGCGGCTTCGGCCACTCGAACGCGGCCAGCGGTAGCTGTGGGTCCAGGTACGGCAGGAAGCGCTGGAACCAGTGGGCGCTGCCGCCGCCGGGGTGGACGCAGAACAGCGGTGCGGCGGTACCTCGGCGCAGCCACAGCATCGCCCGGTTACGGCTACCGGGCACGGCCGGTGCCTCCGGGTCGCCGACCGCGCCGTCGGTGATCGCGGCGGCCAGCCGCGCGACGGTCTGGTGCTCCAGGAAGGCCCGGAACGTCAGCTCCACGCCGTGCGACTCCCGCAGCAGCGAGATGATCCGCATCATCGCCATCGAGTGACCGCCGAGGTCGAAGAAGTCGTCGTCGATGCCGACCCGGTCCAGCCGTAGCACCTGTGCCCAGGTGTCGGCGATGGCCTGCTCCAGCGGCGTCCGGGGCGCCACCTGCGCGATCTGCGCGGCGACGGGCTTCGGCTCGGTTGCGATGAGCGCAGCGCGGTCGACCTTGCCCGAGGCGGTGACCGGGAACTGTCCGACGACATGGCAGCGGGTCGGAACCATGTGCGCCGGCAGCCGGCGGCGTACGTGCTCACGCAGCTCGGCCGGGGACGGGGCAGCTCCGCAACTGTCGGCGGTGAGCCGGACGAACGCCACGAGCGTCGCCTCCTCGGTGCCCACCCCAGCGACCGCGACGGCCGCAGCCGCGACAGTCGGGTACGCCTCCAACGTGTGCTCGACCTCGCCGAGTTCGATCCGGAAGCCGCGTACGCTGACCTGCTGGTCGCCGCGTCCATGGAAGCGCAGCGTGCCGTCGGCCGCGCGGGAGACCACGTCGCCGGTGCGGTACATCCGACTGCCGGGCGGTCCGAACGGGTCCGGGACGAACCGGTCCGCGGTCAGCCCCGGACGGCCGAGGTAGCCGCGGGCGAGACCGGCACCGGCGACGTACAGCTCGCCGGGCACCCCGGCGGGCAGCGGTCGCCCGTCGACGTCCAGGACGTAGCACCGCACGTTCGCCAGTGGGGTGCCGATCGACGGCATCCGGTCCGGGGAGCCGGCGGCGACCGGTGCGTACGTGGCGGCGACGCACGCCTCGGTGGGGCCGTAGAGGTTGACGAACGCGGCGTGCCGCGCCCACCGGTCGGCCTGCACCGCGGGGCAGGCCTCACCACCGACCAGGGTGACCCGCAGCTGCGGGAAGTCCGTCGGGGTCAGCCGACTCAGCATCGACGGCGGCAGGAACACATGGGTCAGGGTGGCCGCCTCGCCGCGCAGGTCACCCGGGTCACGGTCGACCTCGGGCAGCACCAGCTCGGCGCCCACGGTGAGAGCGGCGATCAGTTCGGACACCGACGCGTCGAAGCTCATCGAGAAGAACTGCAGCATCCGGTCGCCCGGCCGGACATCGAAGATCTCCTGCTGGGCGTGCCGGAGGTTGAGCACCGCCCGGTGCGGTACGGCGACCCCCTTGGGCTGCCCGGTCGAGCCGGACGTGTAGGTGACGTACGCCAGGTCGTCCGGCGCCACCGCCACCTCCGGCGGGGTGACCGGCATGTCGAGCTGGGCGGACTCGTCGGTCACGTCGACCGTCGGTGTGCCCACCGGACCGGCCTGGACGAGGCCGGCCGGCAGCCGCCCCGCGGCGAGGACCACCGTGGCCGCCGTGTCGTCGAGCATGAACCGCAGCCGCTCGACCGGGTACGCCGGGTCCAGCGGCAGGAACGCGCCGCCCGCCTTCAGCACGGCCAGCACGCTGACGGCGAGGTCGGGCGACCTCGGTAGGCAGATGCCGACTACCGTGCCCGGACCGACGCCGAGCGTGCGTAGCCGGTGCGCCAGCCGGTTCGCGCGCAGCTCTAGCTCGGCGTAGTAGACCTTGACGACACCCTGCCGCAGCGCAACGGCCGTGGGCGCGAGCCGGGCCTGCTGCTCGATCAGCCGGTGCACCGGCTGGTCGGTGGGGAAGGCCCGGTCGGTGCGGTTCGGGTCGACGAGCACCCGGTCGCGGTCGGCCGGCGCCAGCGTCACGGTCCGCGGCGACGGCGACGGCGACGGCGACAGGGACGGGGACAGGGACAGGGACGGGGACGGGGACAGGGACAGGGACGGGGACGGGGACGGGGACGGGGACGGGGACGGGGACGGGGACGGGGACACCGACAGCGGCGGTGACGGTGGCAGCGGCGACACCGACGGCGATGCGGCCGTGGCCGTGGCCGCCACCGCAGCCGGGACAGCGGCCGGGCGGGCGTCGTGACCGGCGTCAGGATCGCGGGCGGCACCAGGCGCGGTCGTGCTGGCAGCCATCGAGGCCAGCACCTGCCGGTAGGCCCGGCCGACCAGCTCCAGGTACGGTCGTCCGATCCTGCTCGGCCGGCCGAGCAGGCGCAGGTAACCAGGGAACGACACTGCGGAGAACGGCTGCTCACTCGGGCTGAAGTCGGACTCCAGGTCGATGCCGGAGCTCCAGTCGAGCATGTGGAAGTCCAGGTACGTGAAGCTGACGTCGACCAGCGCCGAGGCGTGCCGGCCGTCACGTCGCATCGCGGCCATCGGGTAGCGCCGGTACGGCCACATCCGCGCCTCCTGCGCGAAGACCGCCCGCACCAGCTCCGGCCAGCTTGCGGCGGTCAGCTCGGCGGGGAACGGCACCGTGTTCAGGTACATGCCGATCACCTCGTCGCCGCGCAGCCGCTCCGGCCGGCCGTTGCTGACCAGCCCGGTGAAGAAGCGCTGCCGCCCGGTGACCACGCCCCAGGCCGCCAGGTGGGCGGCGTGCAGCACGCTCTTCAGCGACGCCCCCGCGTCGGCCGCGAGCCGGCGCAGCGCCGGTTCCAGATCGGTGTACTCGACGACGACCGAGTCCGGTGCGTCGTCAGCCCCGTTCCGAGCGGCATCAGTCCCGTTCCGCGCGTCGTCGGCCCTGTTCTGCGCGTCGTCGGCCCTGTTCTGCGCGTCGTCGGCCCCGTCCGGTCCTTCCGCCCCGTCCGTCTGACCGCCCCACTCGGCGGGGATCTCCAGCTTGTCGGCGGCCGTGATGGTGGCGGTCCAGAAGTCCCGGTCGGCCGTCGACCGCAACGACTCCTGCTCGGCGGCGACGAAGTCGGCGAACCGGACGGCGGGCAGCGGCGCCGGCTGGGGTACGTCGCCACGGCGCAGCGTCCGGTAGTACGCAAGCAGCTCGGCGATCACCGAGGTGTGGCTCCAGCCATCGAGGATCGCATGACACTCGACGTGGGTGAGCCACCACTCGCGCTCGCCGGTCTGGTGCACCGTGTAGCGCAGCAGCGGCGGCATGGCCAGATCGAACGGCGTGTTGCGCTGGGCGAGCAGGAACTCGTCGAGGACCTGGCGCTGCGCGGCCTGTGGCAGGTCCCGCAGATCGTCCAGGTCCACCGGCAGTTCGGCGGTACGGTGCACCAGTTGCAACGGCCGCGTGTACCCGGCGAGTGCGAACGAGGTACGCAGGATCTCGTGCCGCTGCACCAGCAGCGCTGCGGCCGTACGCAGGTCGGCCAGGTCGAACGGGTGCTCGTCCTCGATCCGGTAGCAGCTGACGTTCACATAGACCGGCCGCTGCGCGGCCAGCATCTCGTACACCATCCCGGACTGGATCTCGCCCATCGGATACGCGTCGATCAGGCCCGGCGGCAGCAGCGCACGGTCGGCGTCGGACAGCAGCGCGAACGGGGCCACGACCGGCTGTTCGACGGCCGGTTCCGCCGCAGTGACCACCCCGTCCAGGGCCCGCGTGCCGACCAGCTCGGCCAGCTCGGCCACCGTGGCGTGGCTGAACAGGTCGTGCACGGACACCGGCAGGCCAGCTGCCCGCAGCGCCCCGACGGCCCGGATCGCCCGAATCGAGTCGCCGCCGTGCTCGAAAAACGCGTCGTGCCGGCCCACCGTGTCGACGTCCAGCGCGTCGGCCAGGGCGCGCGCGATCGTCCGCTCCAGCGGCGTCTGCGGCGCGACACCGGCCGGCCCGGCGCTCCTGATCGGGGCGGGCAGCGCACGGTGATCGACCTTGCCGGTGACGGTCAGCGGCAGCGCGTCGAGCACCACCCACTGCGCGGGGAGCAGATACCGCGGCAACCGGGCTCGGGCGTACGCCGCGACGGCGTCCCGGTCGACCGCCGGCCCGTCCGGCCCCGCGCCTGAACCGACAAGGTACGCGACGAGCCGGTCGTCGTGCACGGTGACCACTGCGGCGGCAACGCCCGGGTACGCGGTGAGCACCGCCTCGACCTCGCCGGGCTCGATCCGGTGCCCGTGCAGTTTCACCTGCCGGTCCAGCCGGCCCAGGTATTCGATCGTCCCGTCGGCACGGTGCCTGGCCAGGTCACCGGTGCGGTAGAGCCGGCCGCCCGGCTCGGTGCCGAACGGGTCCGGCACGAACCGCCCGGCCGTGTGCCCAGGGCGGCGGAGGTAGCCACGGGCGAGTTGGACGCCGGCCACTACCAGTTCGCCCGGCACGCCGACCGGCAGCAGCCGCAGGTCCGGGTCGACGACGTAGGCCCGGGTGTTGGCGACCGGCCGGCCGATCGTGACCGGCTCCCCGGGCAGACACCGCGCCGCGGTCACGTCGATCGTGGCCTCGGTAGGGCCGTAGAGGTTGTACAGCTGGCAGCCGATCCGTTCGTGCACAGCCGCCGCCAGCCCGGCCGGGAGCGGCTCGCCGCTGGCGAAGATCCGGCGTACCGAGGGCAGCTCACCGGCCACCGTGTCGAGGAAGGCGCGCAGCATCGACGGCACGAAATGCAGCGTGGTGACGCCGTGCTCGGCGATCGCCGCAGCCAGGTACGCCGGGTCCCGATGCCCGCCGGGGCGGGCGACGACGAGCGTCGCGCCGGTGATCAGCGGCCAGAACAGTTCCCAGACCGAGACGTCGAAGCCGTACGGCGTCTTGTGCAGCACCCGGTCGGTGTCGTCGAGCGGGTACCCGCGCTGCATCCAGGCCAGCCGGTTCACCAGCGCGCGGTGGGTGATCACGACGCCCTTGGGGCGGCCGGTCGAGCCGGAGGTGTGCAGCACGTACGCCGGATGGTCCGGGTCGGGGTCGTCACCGAGCTGCCCACTCGGGGCGTCAGCACCCGGGTCGGGCCGGACCACCAAACGTGCGGCGCGGCCGACGGTGGGGCGGTCGGTCACCACGACCCGTACCGCAGCGTCGGTGAGCAGTTCCTCCAGCCGCTGTGCCGGGCTTTCGGTGTCCAGTGGCAGGTAGGCGCCGCCGGCGGTGAGCACGGCCAGCAGCGCGATCACCAACTCCGGGCCGCGCTCCAGGCACACCCCGACCACCGACTCGCCGCCGACCCCGAGCGCGCGCAGCCGGAGCGCCAGCGCCGTGACGCGGGCGTCCAATTCGGCGTACGTCAGGCTCTGGTCCGCTGCCCGCACGGCCACCGCGTCCGGGGTGGCGGCCACCTGGGCCCGGAACAGCGCGGGCAGTGTGGTGGCCGGCACGTCGGTTACGGTGTCATTCCAGCTGTCGAGCAGCTGCTTACGCTCGGCCGGCGGGAGGATGTCGATGTCGGCCAGGGGGGTGTCCGGGGCCGCCACCACGCCGGCCAGCAGCTGCCCGAGCTGCGCCGTGAACCGCTCGATGGTGCCACGGTCGAACAGGCTGGTGGCAAAGACCACTGCGCCGGCAAGCGAGCCGTCCGGGCACGGGGTCAGCGACAGGGTCAGGTCGAACTTGGCATCGGCGAACGGGATGGGCACCCACAGGACGTCCAGCCCGGGCGCCTGGAAGCCGTCCGACCCGGCCTCCTGCCAGACGAACATCGTCGAGAACAGTACGGTCCGCGCGGGGTCGCGGACCGGCACCAGTTCCTCGACCAGTTGCTCGAACGGCAGTTCCTGGTGGGCGAAGGCGTCCAGCGAGGTACGACGGACCCGGTCGACCAGTTCGCCGAACGTCGGGGCGCCGGCCAGGTCGGCCCGTACCACGACGGTGTCCAGGAACAGCCCGATGAGGCTCTGCACGTCGTCGTGTCCGCGACCCGCGACCGGGGTCCCGATCGTGATGTCGTTCCGGCCACTCCACCGTCCGAGCACGACCGCGTACGCCGCCAGCAGGACCATGACCGGCGTGGCGCGATGGCGGCGGGCGAGCTGGCCCAGCTCCGCCGCGACCGTAGCGGGTACGGTGAACGGCACGACGTCGCCGGCGGTGTCCCGTATCGCCGGCCGCGCCCGGTCGGTCGGTAGGTCCACGGGCGTGGCACCGGCGAGCTGGCGGCGCCAGTAGGAGAGCTGGACTTCCCGCACCTCGGCGGTGCGCTGCCGCTGCCAGACCGCGACGTCGGCGTACTGCACCGGCAGCGGGGCGAGTTCGGCCGGGCGGCCGTCGAGCGCGGCGGTGTAGCGGTGACGCAGCTCGTCCAGCAGCAGGCCCTCCGACCAGAGATCCATCGCGATGTGGTGGGTGGTGAGCAGCAGCAGGTTCTGGTCGGGCTCCCGCCGGACGAGCAGCGCGCGGAAGACCGGACCGGCGGCCAGGTCGATCGGCTCGCGGTCGACCGAGACGAGTCGGTTCAGCAGCTGGCACTGGGTATCGCTGTCCAGCTGGGTCAGGTCACGGATCGGCAGCGGGACCGGGGCCGGCGGGTCGATCAGCTGCACCGGCTCTCCGGCCGGGCCGACCGGGTAGCGGGTGCGCAGCACCTCGTGCCGTGCCACCAGCCCGTCCAGCGCGGTTTGCAGCGCGGTAATGTCCAGCCGGCTGCCGGGCTGGTCGGTCATGTGCAGCGCGATCTGCACCAGGTACTCGACGCCGCCGGGGCGTAGCCGGTCGAGGATCCACAGCCGACGCTGCGCATGCGACAGTGGCAACGGTTCGGTCCGGGACGCCCGGGGGATGCCCGGATCAGGGAGCGGTTCGAGGCCGGCCAGCCGGCGCTCCAGCAGTTGCTCGTGCAAGGTGGACGAATCCAGCATCTCGGTCATCGGGTTCCCTCTCGGGCGGCTCGCGACAGCAGGTCCTGCACCTGGCTGTCGGACAGTCGGCTGACATCGGTGCGGACCGCAGCGGTGACCACCGCCGCGAGCTCGGCCACCGAGGTGGCCTCGAACAGGACCTGTACGGGAAGATCGACGGCGAACGCCTGCCGCAGCGCGGTGCGTACCCGGGCGACCAGCAGCGAGTGGCCACCGAGGTCGAAGAAGTCGTCGTCGGCGGTGATGTCGTCGACGCCGAGCAGCCGCGACCAGATCCCGGCGATGACCTGCTCGACCGGATTGGCCGGCGGCGTCGGTGCGGTTGCCCGTGGGCCGGTCGAGGCCGTCGGCGCGGCCGGCGGAGCCGGGGCCGGTTGGACCGCGCGGGCCTCCGGTTCGCCGGCCAGCCGCTCCAGCAGCACGACGTAGTCATCGGCGAGCCGCTGCATCGTCGCCTGGTCGAACAGGCCGCTGGCGTACTCCAGCACGCACCGCAGTTCGCCGGCCGCCGTACGGTGGACCGTGAACACCAGGTCGAACTTGGCGGCGGTGGCGATCGCGGGCAGCGGCTCCACCACGGCACCGCCGAGGGTGCCGGGTGTCCCCGCCGTGTGCAGGACCTGGAACATGATCTCGAAAAGCGGGTTGCGGGCCGGGTCCCGGCGGGGCTGGACCGCTGCCACGACGTCCTCGAACGGGACGTCGTTGTGCATGAGCGCGGTCAGCACCGTCTCCCGCACCCGGTCCAGCACCTCGGTGAACGACGGTCCGCCCGCCAGGTCGGTCCGCAGCACCAGGGTG
The DNA here is from genome assembly GCF_042679305.1 of Micromonospora sonneratiae. Lineage (NCBI taxonomy): Bacteria > Bacillati > Actinomycetota > Actinomycetes > Micromonosporales > Micromonosporaceae > Micromonospora > Micromonospora sonneratiae. The sequence goes on from NZ_JBHTMP010000024.1 coordinate 43,450, forward strand.
TTGATGAAGAAGCCGATCAGGTCCTCGGTCTCCGGCTCGTTCCGCCCTGCGGCGGGCAGCCCGACCGCGACGTCGGTACGGCCGGTCCGGTGCGCCAGCAGCACCTGGAAGACGGCCAGCAGCGTCATGAACGGGGTCGTCCCGTACCGCTCGCCGGTGGTGTCGACCAGCCGAGCGACGTGCTGCGGCACGTCCACGGCGAGCATGTCGCCGCGGGGGTCGCGGCGGGTGCCGCGCGGGCGGTCGGTGGGCAGCACGACCGGTTCTAGCCCGGCGAGTTGGTCCCGCCAGTACGCGGTGCCGGCCACGCCGGTGGCCCGGCGTCGGACCTGCTGCCAGGCCGCGACGTCGGCATACTGGACCGGTAACGGCGCCGGCATGGGCTGGCCGGCCACGAGCGCGCGGTACGCCTGGTCCAGGTCGCGCAGTAGCACGTCGCACGACCACGCGTCGGCGGCGATGTGGTGCAGGGTGACCCCGACCAGGTGCTCGGTCGGCGCAAGCCGTGCCACCACGACCCGCAGCGGGTGCTCCCGGCGCAGGTCGAACGGTTTGCTCGCAGCCGCGTCGAGCAGCGCCATCGCCCGGGTCCCGGCGTCCGGCCCGCCGGTCAGGTCCACGACCGTGACGTCGACCGGGCCGGGTGGGTCGATAACCTGCACCGGCTCACCGGTGGTGTCCTGGTACCGGGTGCGCAGCACCTCGTGCCGGCGGACGACCTCCGCAACGGCGCGGGCGAACACCGCGGGATCCCACGGTCCGCGCAGGCGCATCCGCAGCCAGGAGAGGTATTCGGTGCCGCCGTCGTGCAACCCGTCGAGGAACCACAGCCGCTCCTGACCTGGCGACAGCCGCAGCATGCCGGTGCGCGGCACTGGCCGGATACGGTCCCCGGCGCAGCTCACCGGCGGGGCTTTCGTCTGGGTGGGCATCCGGGTCTGCATCGATGGTCTCCCCCTCACCGGCAGTCGGCATCGAGTCGAGACTGATCGACGCGAGCAGGCCCGAACCAGAGAAGGACCGGCAGAACACTCCTGCTCGTCCTTCTCTGTCCGCAACCCGGCCATGGCCGGCAGAGTTCGACCAGATCAGCAAAACGGCGACACCGGACACCGACACCGACACCGACACCGGACGGGACGGGAGACCGGGCCCGGATGCCCGGAACGGGAGACCGAGCCGAGATGCCCGGATCGGGATGCCCGGATCGGGATGCCCGGATCGGGATGCCCGGATCGGGAGACCGACAACAACCTCTGCATGGAAGGGCGCGGCGACATGCCCCGGACGATCGCGGTGCGCACGATGGCGTCGTTCCTGCCCGAGCGGTCGGTCGCGGTGGCGGAACTGCCGGAGCTGGCGTACCTGGGGCCGGCCGAGCGGGAACTCTGCGCTGGCCTCGGCATCGAACGGGTCCGTACCGACCCGGAACTGGACACGTTCGACCTGGCTGCGGGCGCCGCCAGCCGGGCGCTGGCCGCCGCCGGGCTCAGCCCGGCGCGGCTCGGGGCGCTGGTCGTGGTCGAATCCCGCGCGCCGGCCACACTGATGAGTTCCGCCGAGACCCGGCTGCAGGCGCACCTCGGCGCCGAGCGGGCGCTGACCTTCTCCGTCGGCGGGTTGGGCTGCGTGTCGATCACGCCGGCGCTGCTGGTGGCGCGCGGCCTACTGGCCGCCGACCCGGACCTGTCCGACATTCTCGTCGTGCACGGCAGTACGCCGGCCACACCACGGCGCTACCGACACCCGGTCACGGTCAGCGGCGACGGCGGCATGGCCGCGGTCGTCTCCCGGGACGGACCGGTGCGGATACTCGACGTGTTGCAGGAGACCGACGGCCGCTACTGGGACCTGTTCCGGGTGGACTACCGGGACCGCCCGTCGGCCCGCTGGACCGAGCAGTGCCGCGACCCGCGGGAGTACTCCTTCCAGCTGGCGCTGGAGAGTCGCAACCGGCTGCGCGCAATGTACCGGCGTCTGCTGGAGCGCAACGGGCTGACGTCGACGGACGTCGCCCGGCACGTGACCCACAACCTGTCCACGGGCGCATTCCGGTTCGTCGAGGAGACGCTCGGGGTGACGGTCGCCGCGACCTGTCGCGACAACCTACGCGACCTGGGCCACCTCGGCGCGAACGACGTCCTGCTCAACCTGGCGACCGAGATCGGGACCGGAGGGCTGGGAAGCGGCCAGCGGGCCGTACTGATCAGCTCCAGTCCGGTGGCCGCCTGGAGCATGGTGCTGCTCGAATTCGACGGCGACCCCGGTGCCGCCGGGGTGGGTGACTGAGATGGGAGTTGGGATGGAAGCACCGGACGCCATCGGCATCCAGGCCGACGACACACCGGACGCGCACGTACGGTCCACCGTGGCGCGGGAACTGCACGACTTCATCAGCCCGGCGCTGTCCGGACCGATCGGCCCGGACGAGGACTTCTTCGCGCTCGGCCTCCTCAACTCGCTGTTCGCCATCGAGCTGGTGGTGTTCGTGGAGCAGCGCTTCGACATCGAGGTCGAGGTGGCCGACCTCGACCTCGACCACTTCCGCACGATCTCCCGGCTGACCGACTTCGTACTGGCCAAGACCGCCGGCCGGGCCGGGATCCCGGCGTGACCGCCGCAGTCGCGCCGGTGCCGACCGGTCCGCCGAAGCTCGGCGACCTCGGCGTCGACCTCGCGGCGGCGGCGCGTGATGAGGCGGCCGGTTGGGACCGGGACGGCGCGCTGCCGGCCGAGGTACGCCGTGCGGTGGCAGCCACCGGGCTGCTTGCTGCGGACCTACCGGTCGGCTACGGCGGCCTCGGCGCTACCCCGGTTCAGGTCGGCGAGCTGTGTGCCCGGTTGGGCGGCGTGTGCAGCACGCTACGCGCGCTGGTCACCGTGCAGGCGATGGTCGCCGCAGCCGTACGGCGGTGGGGCACCGTCGAACAGCGGGCGCGCTGGCTGCCCGCGTTCGCCCGTGGTGAGCTGCTTGCCGGCTTCGCCGCCACCGAGGCCGGCGCGGGCAGCGACCTGGCCGCCGTCGGTACCCGCATCCGTGCCGTCGCCGGTGGCCAACAGCCGACCCTGGAGCTGACCGGAGTCAAGCGCTGGGTGACCTTTGGCCAGGTCGCCGACGTGGTGCTGGTGCTCGGAGAGCTGGACGGCCAGCATGCCACCGTGCTGGTCGAGACCGATCGGGCCGGCGTGACACGGCAGCCGGTCGAGGGTCAGCTCGGCCTGCGGGCCGCCCAGCTGGCCCACATCCAGCTCGACGGCGTACGGGTCCCCGCGACGAACCGGATCGCTCCGCCCGGGTTCGGCCTGTCGCACGTGGCGGCCACCGCGCTGGACCACGGCCGGTTCACGGTCGGCTGGGGCTGCGTAGGAATGGCCGAGGCGTGCCTGCGGGACATGGCCGACCACGTCCTCACCCGCCGCCAGGGGCACACCCTGCTTGCCGAGCACCAGACCGTACGGGCGCTGCTGGGCCGCACCACGGTGGACACCGCCGCCGCACGGGAGCTCGCCACCCGGGCCGCCCGGTTACGGGCCTCCGGCAGCCCCGACGCGGTCGCCGGCACGGTCGCGGCGAAGTACGCGGCGGCGCGCACCGCCGCATCGGTCGCCGGTGCTGCCGTGCAGCTCCTCGGTGCGGCCGGCTGTGCCCCGGACAGCCGGGTCGCCCGGTTCTACCGGGACGCCAAGGTCATGGAGATCATCGAGGGCTCCGCCCAGGTGGCCGAACTGCATATCGCCGATCACCTGCTGCGGCGTACCCGTGCGACGGGATCGGGGGGACGGCGGTGACCACAATGGTGAAGTGCCTGGTCTGGGACCTCGACGACACGCTGTGGGACGGCGTCGTTCTGGAGGGGGACGACCCGGTGCCGTTCGCCGCCGCGGTAAGCACGCTGCACACCCTGGACCGGCGCGGCGTGCTGCACGCGGTGGCCAGCCGGGGGGAGCCCGCCGTCGCCACCGCGCACCTGGCCGTACACGGCCTGCTCGACCTGTTCACCCGGATCGAGGTGGGATGGGACGCCAAGTCCGCTGCGGTCGCCCGGGTGGCCGCCGACCTTGGCATCGGCCTGGACACGGTCGCGTTCGTCGACAACGACCCGGTGGAGCGGGCCGAGGTGGCCGCCACGCTGCCGGCCGTACGTTGCCACCCGGCCGACGCCGTCGCCGGGCTACCGGCGCTGCCCGAGTTCACCCCCGAGTTCGTCACCGAGGAGTCCCGGCAGCGCCGCCAGCTCTACCGGGTGGACGAGCAGCGCCGGGCGGCCGAGGCCGCGCACGCCGGGCCGTCCGCGGATTTCCTCGCCTCGCTCGGCCTGGTGCTGGAGGTACGCCGGGCCGGCCCGGCCGACCTCGCCCGGGCGCACGAATTGACCGTACGCACCCACCAGCTGAACACCACCGGCACCACGTTCAGCCTGGCGGAGTTGCACGCGCTGTGCGCGTCGCCGCAGCACGAGGTGCTGGTGGCACAGCTGCGGGACCGGTTCGGTTCCTACGGCACGGTCGGACTGGCCGTCACCGAGCTGCATCCGACCGCGAGCGTGCTGCGGCTGCTGCTGATGTCCTGCCGGGTGCTGTCCCGCGGTGCCGGCGCAGCGCTGCTGGACCACCTCGTGCACACCGCGCTGGCTTCGGGCCGGCGGCCGGTGGCGGAGTTCGTGCCCACGGCAGTGAACCGGCAGATGCTGGTCACCCTGCGGTTCGCCGGCTTCGCCGTCGAGGACGACGCGGGCGAGCGGATGACGCTCGCGATCGACCCGGCCCGGCCGCCAGCCGCGCGGGCGCATGCGGTACGGGTGGTGGCGGCATGAGCGAGCGTAGCGAGCGAATCATCCGAGCGGAGCGAGGAGGGCGCATGAGCGGGACCGTCGGCGTGGTCGGCGCCGGCACGATGGGCCTCGGCATCGCCCAGTGCCTGGCCGAGGGCGGGTACGACGTGGTCGTGGTCGACCCGGCGGCCGGATCGGCGGCCGGGGTGGCGGCGTTGCTGGCCCGGCTACGTACCGAGTTGCGGCAGGCCCAGCTGCTGACCCCGCATCGCGTGGGTGAGCCGGTGGCCCGGGTGATTGAGCGGATCAGCTGGACCGACCGGGCTGCCGGACTGGACCGGGCCGGGTACGTGATCGAGTGCGTACCGGAACGAATACCGCTGAAGGAACGGATCTTCGCCGAGCTGGATGCGGTCTGTTCACCGTCCGCTGTGCTCGCGTCGGTCACGTCCGCCATCCCGATCGACCGGCTCGCCGCCAGTACCCGCCGGCCGGACCTGGTGATCGGGACGCACTTCATGAACCCCGCACCGCTCAGGGACAGCGTCGAGGTGGTGCGGGCTCCACGGACCAGCGCGGACACCCTCCAGCGCACCCTCGATCTGCTCGCCTCGATCGACAAGACGGGCATCGTGGTCACGGACGGGCCGGGCTTCGTGATCAACCGCGTGCTGATGCTCACCGTGAACGAGGCCGCCGAGGTCGTCGGTCAGGGCAACGCCGACGCCGCGACCGTCGACCGGCTCTTCCGGGACTGCCTCGGTCACTCCACGGGCCCGCTGCGTACCGCCGACCTGATTGGCCTGGACACCGTCGTCGACACCCTGCTGGTGCTGCTCGAGTGCACCGGAGACCCTCGGTTCCGGCCCGGACGTACGCTGTTGGAGTTGGTCCGCTCCGGCAGGTGCGGACGCAAGACCGGCAGGGGCTTCCACCAGTACCCGCGTCCGGTCAACGGCCTGGCGGCCCCGACCGGGGGAATGTCGACAACGGATGGCTGACCGCCATGAAGCTCGTGGTCCTACGCCTCAAGCTACAGGCCACGCTGCTGGTGCTGCCTGAGCCGGATCCTTGAGATCGTACGTCAACGCGGGCAACCGGCCGCCACACCAACCAAACCCTGACAGGGCAGGTCTATGCCGAACATGCAGTGTCTACCTGCAGCCTTTCGAAATGCAGGCATAGGCCAAGGGGAGTACGTCGGGCCGTGCGGCTTCGGTACAACTTCCGTATCCATCCGACCTCGGGCCAGTGCGCCGCACTGCCCAGGCGTTCGGGTGCGCGCGGGTGGTGTACAACGACGGGCTGCGCAGGTCCACGATCGAGACGTGAACGCGGGGGTCTACGTGCTCACGCAGGGACGGTGCGAGAGCCTGACCCCCTGCCGAGCGCAGTAGGACCAGCACCCACACCGGCACCGCGCGGTAACGCAGGAACCCACCCAAGACCCTGCCCGAAAAGGCACGGCCAGCGGAAATCACTTCCTTTAGAAGGGTGAGGATGTCAACCGGTAGCTGCTCCACACGACAATGCCGGTCAGACCGCAAACGAAGAGAACAGCGGCGATTAGGACGAGCATGAGCACACCGAGTGGCACGGGGGTGCGCAGCACAGCAACGATTCGTTCAATCGCGCTCGGTGCCCTCACTACCGGAGCTACCGGCATGGTTGGAGCGGTTGGACGGGGCACTGACGCAGGCGGGGGCATGTTGACCCCGCCGCCGCCGTAGTCCTCGGCAAGCGATTCGGCGACGAGCCGTTCAATCTCCCGGCGGGTTAGCCCGTAGCGAGCCTCTATCATAGATACGGGCTGGCCGGCACCGTACGCGACCACGATCTCATCCACGAGCTCCGGTTGCATCCGGGCACCGTACACCGAATCGTCGGTGACCACCCACCATGGGGCTGGCGGCATCCATCTGAAGAGGACGCATGGTGCTCCTGACCGCCGCGTCAGCCACACAGTCGGCACGACGGTCGCTGCGGCGGGGACCGGCATCAGCAACACCATCTCGGCCGGGGACATCCGTACGCTGCATGCGCTGCTCGACGTCATCAACGGTGCCACAAACACATCCAAGGCGAACCACTCGGGCTGGGACACCGGGTCGGACTGGGCACCATTCGGTGGCATCCTCGCCGGTCGACGGATAGGCCCCACACCATGCGGGCTCGACACCTCGTGGCGGACGTTCCTGCGTAACCCAGGCAGCGGGCTGCTGACCGCCGGATTCTTCCATTTCGACACGATCACGCTGCGCCCGATCGCATCCGCCGAGGTAAGAGCACGGGCCGAGCGGGACCGCCAGGATCCGCGCTGGCCTACGGCAGTCGGTTCAAGCCAGGCGCTCGAACCCAGTTCCAACCTGACCCAGCTGCCGTATCGGACCGAGTTCGGCTACGACGTCAAGGACCGGGCACCTCACGCGGTCGGCCAACGGAGCAGGTACAACGCCCGCTGCACGGCCGCCTCGACATCGGCCGGGTCTGCGGCGGTGGCGATGACCCCGTAGACCATCCGGTGCGCCAGGAGCACGTCGGCCACAGTGATCCGGGAGTCCACCAGCCCGACCATCTGCGCACGTGGCAGGGTGTCGCGGATCAGGGCCTGTAGGCGCTCGCCACCGGTGTACTCCGGCATGCTGCGCCGGGCGTCGACTGCCATCTCCACGAACGCGGCAGACTCCACGGTCAACTCGACCATGCGCTCCCAGAGCTGGAGAAACGCGCCCGCGTCCGGGTCACTGGCGATCGCCTCGAGCTGCGAGAAGTTCTCCTCGAACACCGCCAGTGCCAGATCAAGTCGGGTCGGAAAATGCCGGTACAACACCCCCTGTCCCACTCCGGCACCCCTCGCGATCGCGCTGAGCGGCACGTGATAGCCGCGCTCGGTGAACAGCCGGCGCGCCGAGTCGAGAACCGCCTGCCGGTTCTCCGAGGCCGCAGCCGGACCACGGTTGACGCGACCGCTACTGGTGGGCATGCTGCACTCTAACAACCGGACAAGATTGTCCGGTTGTCCGGGAGTCCGGAGGGAGCACGCCATGACCGACGCCAGCGCACGGTCCGCCGCCACGTTCGACCACACCTACGACGTCGTCGTCGTGGGCAGCGGCGGAGCCGGATTCGCCACCGCGCTCGGCGCGGCCGACGAGGGACTCAGCGTGCTCCTACTCGAGGGCAGCGCCAAGTGGGGCGGAAGCACGGCCATGTCCGGCGGTGGGATGTGGCTGCCGGACAACCCGCTGATGCGGCGTGCCGGGGTCGGCGACTCCCGGGAGGAGGCGCTCACCTACCTGGAGGCCACGGTCGGTGACACCGGACGCGCCACCTCCAGGGAACGCAAGGAGGCCTTTGTCGACGGTGTCGAGGACTTCGTCACCACCGCCGAGCGGCATGGCATGGTCTTCGCCCGCTCCACCGACTACCCCGACTACTACCCTGAGCTTCCCGGCGGGAAGATCGGCCGGGCGATCGAGGTGAAGCCGCTGAACGCGAAGACGATCGGCGGCTGGTGGAAGACCATCAACGCGCCCGCCGGGATGCCGATCAAGACCGACGACGTATGGCTGCTGGGCCGGGCCTGGTCCACCCCTGCGGGCTTCGTCCGCGGGGCCCAGTTCGTGTTCCGGGCGCTCGGCGGGGTCGTCCGTGGTCAGCGGCTGGTCGGCATCGGTGCTGGGCTGGCCACATCGTTCCTGCGCGCGGTCGTACTCAACAATCACGTGCCGCTGTGGCTCAACTCGCCACTCGAAGAGCTGCTGATCACCGACGGCCGGGTCGTCGGAGTCCGCACCACGCGCGACGGACAGTCGGTGACGGTGGGCGCCAACCGGGGTGTCATGCTGGCCGGCGGCGGATTCGACCACAACACCGAGTGGCGGCGCAAGTATCACGGCATCGACGGCTCCCCCTCCGGCAATCCGGCCAACCTTGGCCGCCCCATCGAACTGGCCCAGCAGGCCGGTGCCGCGCTGGAACTCATGGACGACGCCTGGTGGGGAGGATCCATCGCCGCCACCCCCGGCCACGATCCGTCCTTCATCGTCGGTGAACGCTCACTGCCGTACTCGATCATCGTGGACGCCCACGGCGACCGGTTCGCCAACGAGTCGGAGTCGTACGTCGATCTCGGCCACCACATGCTCGAACACGACAAGGACGGTCCGTACTGGATGATTGCCGACGCCCGGCACGCCCGCCGCTACCTGCGGACCTTCGCCCTGGACCCGAAAAACAACAAGGCGATGCGCGAAGCCGGGATCATGGCGAAGGGCCGCACACTGGCCGAACTCGCGGGCCGGATCGGCATCGACCCGGCCCGGCTACAGGAAACAGTCGACCGGTTCAACGGCTTCGCCCGCTCCGGCGTCGACGGCGACTTCGGCCGTGGCAACTCCGCCTACGACCGCTACTACGGCGACCCCACCGTGCACCCCAACGCCTGCCTCGGTCCACTGGAGAAAGGCCCCTTCACCGCCTACAAGGTCGTCATCGGCGACCTCGGCACCAAGGGCGGGGTGGTCACCGATCCCGACGGGCGTGCGCTGCGCGAGGACGGCACGGTGATCGACGGTCTGTACGCGGCAGGCAACAACTCCGCCTCGGTGATGGGCCGCACCTATCCGGGTCCCGGCTCCACGATCGGTCCCGCCGTCGTCTTCGGTATGCGCGCTGCCCGGCACATGGCCCGCTCCCGCGCCTGACCAGTCGTCCGGGCCCGTCAACGACAGGCCCTACTCCTTGGCCGACCGCACCAGCGCACCAGATACAGCCTCCACTCCACCTGGTACGGCAGCCGGCGGTCCCCAATACGTCAGGCCCGCTCCATTCGAACTCGGCCGACATGCCGACACGGATCGGTACTCCGGAGGTCGCCCAACTGGTCAACGGTGGGTGGTGAGGCGGCAGAGGTAGCCGGCGGGCCAGGACGTCGGTGCGCCGCCGCCAAAGCTTCGGCGGCGTTGGACGAGGAACCGCCCGTCGTGGGCGGGCTGGCAGATAGTTGTGCGAAGAAGGGCTGGCAACCGGCCGACAAAGGTGACGTGGCCACCCTCAAGTGGCGTACATCAACAGGTACTCGCCCGGTCGATTGGCACAACCAGAGCCACGGTGACGATCAAACCCAGTGCTGAGGCGGCCAGCCATGGCCAGGGATTCCTGCGGTGGCGCGAGACGCCCCACCAGGCTACGGCGAGGGACAGGATTGCTGTCAGCGTCATCAGGGCGCTGAGCAGGGCTCGGGCGGCCATTCCTGGTTGGAGAGAATCGATGGTGTCGTTCGGGCATGGCGCTGAGGGCGCGAATGTCACCAGGGTGAGAAGGCAGCCGAGAAGTACGGCCAGACCGAGCAGTACGGTCAAGATCGTAGCCGTCAGGACAGCCGCAGGTGATCGCATAGGCGCGAGATTACGCATCCGTGGTCACGGACATAACACGGCTGAGTGACAGCAGCGGGCACCGGCAGTATTGATCTCGCTTAGGGTCTGCGGTTAGCTCCCTCCAGCACAGTCAGCTGTGCGTGTAGGCCGGCAGGATAGGCGATGGAGGCGGATAGTCGTGGCGGACGAGGATGTGCAGCGGCTCGGGGCGAGGGTGCAGCAGCTCGAGGCGCTGGCGATGCGATGGACCGCCGGGGTCTCCGGAGGGCTCGTCACGCTCGGCTTCCTGATGCCGCTTCTCAGCACGGTGGTTACGGACGGTGAGACAGTCCAAAGCCCGAATCTCTTCAAGTATGCGATGTTGGCGCTCTCGGGTGGGTTGGACAACGGCGATACGGATCCCGTGACGGTGGCGCTCGGTGTAAGTATTCTCGGGCTCGCGTTGGTTGCCGGCATCGCGGTGTGGTCTGCGTTCGCGGCCGTGGCTGACGCTGGTGTCGGGGCGGTACTGCGTGTCACTGCGATTCTCGGGCTGGCGGAGTGCTTCGTACTGTGGGTGCTGCTGGTCGCGGTCAGCTCGAATGCGGGCTCGCAGATCGGGCCCGGCCTACCGCTGCTCACGGCAGGGTGGAGCGTGATCGCAATTGCTGCCTTCTCCCGCACCTATCGTGGGCTGCTGCGTCGAAAGGGACCGGCGGAAGCGGACCGCTCATGACCAGTTCGAAGCGTCCGAGAGGCGTTTTCGCTGGCTCCGTGTCGAAGGCGGCCAGATCCGCTCATCGATGATGGCGATATGGCTTCGTGGCGCACACGTTACGAGGAGATCTCCCCCAACACCAGGGGTGGCCAGGTCCCTAGCAGCGGGCCGCACGTACGGCCCGGTTCAGTCGTTCCGTCTCGTGGCCCAGCCGTAGCGCGTTCGTTGCGAACCGCAGGCCCGGCGTGCATCAACCCGCCCGGGGTCCGACGGGCAGCACCACGACCGCAGCCACGCCGTACAGCGCGGCGGTCCAGGCGAGCGCGGCGGCCGGACCAGTCCGGTCGGCGCCGATGCTGGCGAGCCACGGCCGGGACCAGCGCAGCAGCAGCGGCGCCGCGACGACCGCCACCACGGACGGGAGGCCACGGGGCCAGACCGCCGCCAACCACCACCAGGGACGTAAAAGATCATGTGCTCCCATTCTGTCCTCAACGTAAGGAGCAACAACGAAACGGCCCGCTACTGGAATCCCAGCAACGGGCCTAGCGACCTGCCAATATAGATGGTGGGCGATACTGGGTTTGAACCAGTGACCTCTTCCGTGTCAAGGAAGCGCGCTCCCACTGCGCCAATCGCCCTCGATTAAACTGCCGAGGTGGAGACGGGATTTGAACCCGTGTACACGGCTTTGCAGGCCGTTGCCTCGCCTCTCGGCCACTCCACCGAGGTTGCCCCCGCTGTGCGTGGCGGCATCTCCGAGCGGACGACGGGATTCGAACCCGCGACCCTCACCTTGGCAAGGTGATGCGCTACCAGCTGCGCTACGTCCGCTTGTCTCCGTTTGTTTCCGGTGTTTCCCGGTGACAGGTAAGAACTTTAGCCGAGGCCGCCAGCACTGCCAAATCGGGGTCCCCCATGGCGAGCCAGTCACCCCAGAACTCCTCATAACGCTCACCACCGTCCCCGACCTTCCTAGGAACCTGGGTTCATCTGGTCTTGAAGTTCAAAGCCTCGACCCCCAGCCCGATCCCCGAGCCCAGCGGGAACACCTAACACTCTCGGCCCGCCCGACGGACTACTCAAAAGGGCCTCTATCGTGACCAACAACCCGGCCGGGTGATCGACTGTAGTGGCGTTCACCCGACATTCATCCACGTGTCGGTAACTCCACGTATTCAAGCCTATGGGTTACCGTAGCCGCGTGACGAGACGTGCGGCCGAGGTCCGCCTGGATGCCCTGCTGCGCACCGCGTGCGACGTGATCGTGGAACGCGGGTTGGCGAACACCCGTACCGCCGATGTCGCTCAGGCAGCCGGCGTCAGTCAGGCGCTGGTTTTCTACCACTTCGCCACCAAGGAGAGGCTGCTGGCGCAGGCGTTCGCCTACGCCGCCGAGCAGGATCTGGCCCGGCTGGACGAGGTCGTACGCTCCTCCGCCAGCCCGCTGACCAAGCTGAAACGACTACTCAAGCTGTACGCCCCGACCGGCCGTTCCAACGCCTGGGCGATGTGGATCGACGGCTGGTCGGAGTCGCTGCGTACCCCGGAACTGGAGAAGGTGTGCCGCCGCCTCGACCTGCGCTGGCGGAGGGACCTGACCGAGATCATCTCGGCCGGTGTCGCCGACGGCACCTTCACCTGTGACGACCCGGCCGGTGCCGCGTGGCGGATCAACGCGCTGATCGACGGGCTGTCCGTGCAGGTGGCGGTTCATGAGCGGGTGATCTCCCGGCGCCAACTGGCCGACTGGGTACGCCTCTCCACCGCCCGGGAACTCGGCCTCGACCCGACCCAGCTGACGTAGCTTCGTCAACCCGGCAAGCCAGGGGCGGAACGCCGCCCGAGGGTGAAGAATCGGCCACATGGATCTGTTGGCGACATATCGACGCAGCCTGGGCGAGTTCACCGACCGGGTCGGCCAGGTCAGCCCCGATCAGTGGACGGCGCCCACCCCGTGCGCCGACTGGGACGTACGGACCCTGGTCAACCACGTGGTCGGCGAGGACCTCTGGACCGTACCCATGTTCGCGGGCGCCACCATCGACGAGGTCGGCGACCGGTTCGACGGAGACCTGCTCGGGGCGGACCCCGCCGTCGCGGCACGGGCCGCGGCCACCCGGGCGGACCTGGCGGTCAGCGAGCCCGGGGCCCTCGGACGCACGGTCCACCTCTCCGCCGGGGACACCCCTGCCCCGGAGTACGTCCATCAGCTACTCGCCGAGCACCTGGTGCACGGATGGGACCTGGCGGTGGCGATCGGCGCGGATCCGCTGCTGGACGCCGATGCCGTACGCGAGTGTCTCCGGTGGTTCACCGACCGGGTGCCGCTGTACCGGGACAACGATCTGATCGGCTCGCGTGTCGACCTGCCCGCCGATGCCGGTCAGCAGGACCGGTTGATCGCCGGGTTCGGGCGGGACCCGAACTGGAGCCCGGGACGGTGAGCCACCGGGGGGTTCGCGCCCGACCGGTACGTCGGCGGCCACCACCAGTCCGCCGCCACGGATGCGATCCCGGCCCGGAGCACAGGGCACAATTCCGGGGTGTCCGACACCTCGACGGCGTTCGTCCGCACCTATGCCCGGCTGGCCCCGGTGGCCCACGTACCGGAGATCCAGCTTCATCAGGCCGATGAGCCGATCGGCCTGTGGGAGCTGACCGAGGGGGAGTTCCGCAGCGAGCAACCGCCGCCGTTCTGGGCCTTCGCCTGGGCCGGCGGGCAGGCGCTGGCCCGCTACCTGCTCGATCAGCCGGACACGGTGGCCGGGCAACGGGTGCTCGACCTCGCCTCCGGCTCCGGGCTGGTGGCGATCGCCGCAGCGCGGGCCGGGGCAGCCAGGGTCCAGGCCGTCGACGTGGATCCGATGGCCGTCGCCGCGATCGGCTTGAACGCCGAGTCGAACGGGGTGACCGTGACCGCCACCCTGGCCGACATCCTCGACGACGGTGATGCGGGCGATGCGCAGGTGGTGCTGGTCGGGGATGCCTTCTACAGCGAGGCGATGGCCAACCGGATGCTCCGGTTCCTGCTGCGGGCAGCGAAGGGCGGTGCCCGGGTGCTGGTCGGCGACCCGGATCGGGCGTTCCTGCCCCGTCCCCGGTTCCGGCTGCTGGCCGCGTACGACGTGCCCGTCCCGATGGCGCTGGAGAGCGTACGGGTCAAACGCACCTCGGTCTGGGAGCTGAACAGGCCGGCCGCCAACACCGGGGCCGCCAGCACCAGGTCCGCCGGCACCAGGCCGGGCAAGGTCACGCCCACCGGTGCCGCGTCCGATCGTGATCACGCCGCTGGGTAGCGTGGCGACGTGCTGTTTCGCAGTTGGCAGGGGGCAATCGACGATCCGTGGCCGGACGTCGCCCGGGTGACCGACCACGTCGGCGTCGACCATCTGGTGGTGACCCGGTACGCCCTGGTCCGCCAGGTGCTGGCCGATCCGGACACGTTCCACCCTGACAACGCACTGGACGCGATGACCCCGATGCCGGTGGCCGCCCTCCGGATCCTCGCCAGCCACGGCTTCCGCCTGCCACCGACACTGGCCAACAACGGCGGACCGAGTCACCCGGCGATCCGGGCGATCGTCGCCGATGCCCTGCACCCGACCAGGGTCGAGGAGCAACGGGTCTGGCTCACCACCCTCGTCCGCCAGCGGGTCGACCAGTTGGCCGCCGCGCTGGACGCGGGTGAGACCGTCGACCTGTACGCCGACCTTGCCGCCGATCTGCCACTGCTGGTGCTCGCCCGGCTGGTGGATCTGCCGGATGCGCAGGTGGCAGCGGTGAAGGAGTTCGCCCGCTCCGCCCTGGAGTTGTTCTGGGCACCGGTCGACCCCGACCGGCAACTGGCACTTGCCGACACGGTCGGCCGGTTCCACGCGGAACTGCGCCGGTTCGCGCAGACCGGGGCCGGGCTGGTCGCGGATCTGCGGGCCGCCGGCCACTCCCCCGACGTACTGATCGGCGCACTGTTCTTCCTGCTGGTAGCCGGACAGGAGACCACCTCGCAGTTCCTGACCCTGCTGCTGCACCGCCTCACCAACGAGCCGACGGTGCTCGATGCGCTGCGTACCGGCACGGTCCGGGTCACGGACGTGGTCGAGGAGGGGCTACGGCTCGAACCCCCGATCGTGACCTGGCGTCGGGTCGCTGCCCGGGACACGGTGCTGGCCGACACGCCCGTTCCGGCGGGCAGCAGCCTGGTGCTGTGGCTGGCCCGGGCCGGTCGGGATCCGGCGATCGTCGGCGCTCCCACGCAGTTCCGGCCGGGGCAGCGGGGATCCCGGCGGCATCTGGCCTTCGGTGCCGGCGCGCATCGGTGCGTAGGTGCGCAACTGGCCAGAATGGAGGCCGGCGTGGTGGTGGGCGAGGTCGCGTCGCTGCTGTCCGACGTGACGGTGGTACGAGCTCCGTGGTGTCCGGACAACCTCTCCTTCCGGATGCCGGACGCCTTCATGATCCGCCGACGCGCCTGAGCCGACCTGACGAAAGTCAGGGGTGCTGGCTGCCGTTCGGGCACTGTGCCGTACCTGGCCGGATTTCTACCGTCTACGCACCACGACGGGGGAAATCCCCCAGGGAGGCTTCATGATCACGTTACGCGGGCTGACGAAGCGCTTCGGCGCGGCGACGGCCGTCGACAACCTGTCACTGGACATCGAGCCGGGTCGGGTCACCGGGTTCCTCGGCCCGAACGGTGCCGGCAAGTCCACCACCATGCGCATGGTCCTCGGACTGGACCGGCCCTGCGCCGGCCAGGCGCTCGTCAACGGACGGCCGTACGTGACGCTGCGCCATCCGTTGCGCGAGGTCGGGGCGCTGCTCGACGCGAAGGCCATCCACCCGGCCCGGTCCGGACGCAGCCACCTGCTGGCGATGGCCCGCAGCAACGGCATCCCGACGCGTCGGGTGGACGAGGTACTGGCCACCGTCGGGCTGGACCGGACCGCCGCGGGCAAGCGCGGAAGGACACTGTCGCTCGGCATGGGACAGCGGCTGGGCATCGCCGGCGCGCTGCTCGGCGACCCGCCGGTGCTGATGTTCGACGAGCCGGTCAACGGGCTCGATCCGGACGGAGTGCGCTGGATCCGACAGCTCATGCGGTCACTGGCCGCCGAGGGCCGTACGGTCTTCGTCTCCAGCCACCTGATGAGCGAGATGCAACTCACCGCCGACCAGCTCGTGGTAATCGGCCGGGGCAAGCTGATCGCCGACGCCCCGGTCGCCGAGGTGATCTCCGCCAGCTCGGTGACGGCGGTCCGGGTACGCAGCCCGCAACCGGCCGGTCTGGCCGCGCTGGCGCAACGGCTCACCGCCGCAACCGGGCAGGTCGAGACCACCGGCGAGGACGAGCTGACGGTGACCGGCGTCAGCCGCCAGCAGGTCGGCGACCTGGCCTACGAACTCGGCGTACGACTGCACGAGCTGAGCGTCCGTTCGGCGTCACTGGAGGAGGCGTACCTGGAGTTGACCGCCGACAGTGTCGAGTATTCCGGGACCTCCGCCCGGTCCGGTGGCCGCCATGCGTAACCGCAGGAACGCCGGCATGCATAACCGCACGGCCATCGCCGCACCTGGCCGCAGGAACCCGGTCGCGTCGCAGCGGCTGGCCGGCCGGGCGCTGGTCGTACTCCTGGCGCTGTTTGCGCTGGTCGGACCGGGCAGCGCGGGTGTGGCCGCACGCCCGACGCCGGCCACCGCCCCGGCGCTTGCTCTGCCCGCGCCGACCGGCCGCTACCCGGTCGGCACCACGTGGCTGCATCTGGTCGACCATGGACGGCCCGACCCGTGGCAGCCCGGGACGGATCGGGAGCTGATGGTGTCGCTGTGGTACCCGGCGCTTCCCGTACCGGGCGGGCGGGCACCGTACACCACCGCTGCCGTATCCGCCCGGATCGTCGCCGCCGAGGGGTTGCCCCTGCCACCGGAGGTGCTGACCACGGTACGTACCAACGCACGGTGGCACGCACCCGTCCGACCGGCCATGGGCGGGTGGCCGCTGGTGGTGCTCTCCCCCGGGTTCAGTCTGAGCCGCGAGTCGCTGACCGGGCTGGCCGAGGAGTTGGCCAGTCAGGGGTACGTGGTCGCCGGGGTCGACCATCCGTACGAGGCCCGGGGCGTCGAGTTCCCGGACGGCCGGGTGACCGGATGTCTCGCCTGTGACCTGTGGGGCCCCGGCACCGCCGAGCGGGTCGTCGAGGGACGGGCCGCCGACGTGTCGTTCCTGCTGGACCGGCTGACCGGACGGCACCCGGCCTGGCCGGACGCGTGGGCGGTGGACCGTACCCGGATCGGGATGGTCGGCCACTCCATCGGCGGTGCCTCGGCGGCCCAGGTGTTACGTACCGACCGGCGGGTGGCTGCCGGGGCCGACCTGGACGGCACCCTCTTCGTACCGGTTCCGGCGGGCACGGTCACCAGGCCGTTCCTGCTGGTCGGCGCGGACCGGCCGGCGGACGTCAGTTGGGTACGCGACTGGCCCGGGCTGGCCGGGTGGAAACGCTGGCTGACCGTCACCGGCACCGGGCACATGTCCTTCACCGACCGGCCGGTGCTCGGCGCGCAACTCGGTCTGGACCCGGGCCCGATTCCGGCGGACCGGCAGTTGCTGATCACCCGCGAGTACGTCACGGCGTTCCTGGACCGGCACCTGCGCGGTCAGCCCCGACCGTTGCTCGACGGTGTCTCCCCCGCCTATCCCGAGGTCCAGTTCCGAAACGAGGCCACCGTATGACCACGCTCTCCTCCACTGCCCGTCGGACCGACCGCACCGGCGGTGGGCTGCCCGGGGCGATCGCCAGCGAGTGGACCAAGCTCTGGTCGGTCCGTACGACGTGGTGGGCGCTGCTGGCCAGTGTGCTGCTGATGGCGGCCACCGCCGGACAGCTGGCCATCTACGCGGCGAACGCCAACACCAACGACGACCCGGCCGACGACGTGGGCGTGGTCGCCGCCGGCCGTATCGTGATCGACTCGATGGAGTTGACCCAGTACGCCGTCCTGGCGGTGGCACTGCTGGTGATCACCGCCGAGTACGCCACCGGCACGATCCGCGCGACGCTCCAGTGGACCCCGTCGCGTACCCGGATGCTGCTGGCCAAGGCCACCGTCGTCGGCGTCGTCACGTTCACGCTGGGCCTGCTGATCGGGGCGATCGGGGTCGCGGTGGCCCGCCCGGTGCTCGGCGAGTGGGGCAGCGTGCCGGTCGGGCAGACCGTCGGTGACGTCGCCGCGAGCGCCACCTACCTGGCCCTGCTCGGGGTGTTCACGCTCGGGCTCGGAGCGGCGCTGCGCAGTGCCGTACTGACGCTCACCGTGCTCTTCCTGAGCCTGATGATCATCCCGTTGTCGTTGCAGGAGCCGGACATCCCGGTCCTCAACCGGATCGCTGATCTCTTCCCCGGCGTGGCCGGTGCACACTTCATGCGCGGCGACACCGACCCCTATCCTCCCGCCGTCGGGCTGGCGCTGCTGGCCGGTTGGGCGGTGGTGGCGCTGCTGGCCGGCGGAATGGTGCTGCGGCGACGCGACGCCTGACAGCGTCACTGCCGACGTGTCGACCGGCGGCCGGTCATCCGGACCGCCGGTCGACACGTGACCGGTCGACCGTCGCACTGCCTGGTCGACCGTCGCGCCGCCTGGTCAGCCGTCGCGCGGTCGACACGTGGCCGATCAGCCTTCGCCGGTCACCAGGCCGGCCTCGTACGCGATGATCGCTGCCTGGACCCGGTTGCGTACGCCCAGCCGGGTGAAGATCGTGCTCAGGTAGCTCTTCACCGTGCCCTCGACCAGGAACAGTCGACGCGCGATCTCGATGTTGGACAGTCCCGCGCCGACCAACGCCAACACCTCACGTTCCCGGTCGGTGAGGGGACCGATCCGGTCCCGGGCAGCGGGCCCCCGGCGCATCCGTTCCCCGCCCAGGGTGAGTACCCGACGGGCCACCCGGGGCGACAGGTAGGCGGCGCCGTCGGCCACCGCCCGTACCCCGGCGATCAGCTCGCGCGGGTCACCGGACTTGAGCAGGAAACCACTGGCACCGTCACCGAGCGCCCGGGCGATGTAGTCGTCCTCACCGAACGTGGTGAGCATGACCACCGCCGTCTCCGGCAACAGTTGCCGGATCTGCGCGCCAGCGGCGAGACCGTCGAGTCGGGGCATCCGGATGTCCAGCAGCGCCACCCGTGGCCGGTGCGCCCGGGCAAGTTCGACCGCCGTACGGCCGTCGGCCGCCTCCGCGACCACCTCGATCTCCGGATCGGCGGCCAGGATCGCCTTCACCCCGGCCCGGATCATCGCTTCGTCGTCGGCCAGCAGGACCGAGATCACTTCCGCTCTCCTCAGGTATGGCAGGGCCCGTCGTCATCGCATCCCGTAGAGGAGGGGGCCTTCCTGACCTCTCAGCGGGGGGGTGACCGTCAGGTGGTCAGGCGGTCCTTGGCCACCAGCCGGCCACCGGCGAAACACAGCCGGTAGGTCGGCTGGACGAAGGGGAAGTTTCCGTCGCTGTAGTACTCACAGACCGAGCCGGCCGGCGGCCGGGGCAGGGCGGACACGTCCGATGCCGGCACCTGCCGGGTCGGCAACCTCAGGTCTGCCCGCTGCTGGCCGATCCGCAACCGGTCGAATTCGGGCTGCTCCAGGACCGCGTCGAACGCCGCCAACGGGTAGTAGACCAGCGACAGCACCCCGGCCATCGTCAGCGGTACGGTGACCGCCACCAGCAGGCTGCGGCGGACCCGCCGCCGAGCGTGACGCAGTTGGTGGGTCGCCTGGGAGGGCACCTCGGGACGGCCGGGTTCGGTTGTCGGTACTCCGTCGACCTCGGCCACCCGGTCGGCGCGACCGTGCGGCAGGCGGGCGACCACGGCAAAACCCCCGTCCCGTGGTCCGGTCCGGAGCGTGCCGCCGGCCAGCCGTACCCGCTCACCGAGGGCCAGCAGCCCAGAGCCGGTGGACGCCATCCCCGGCAGCGGTCCGGCCGGGGGCGGGTCGTTGCGTACGCCCACCTCGGTCCACTCCCCCGCCCGGACGACCCGTACGGCGACCGGGGCCCCCGGGGCGTAGCGGGCCGCATTGGTCAACGCCTCCTGCACCACCCGGTACGCCGCCCGGTCCGCGATCGGCGACAACTCGCCGTCGGACCCGTCCCGCACGAGGCGAACCGACATCCCGGCTTCGCGAGCCCCCTCGACCAGGTCGGCGATGCTCTCGTCGGCGGGCCGGGTGGCTGCGGGTTCAGCGTCTTCGCGCAGCACCCCGATGATGTCCCGCAACCGGTCGGTGGCGGCAGCGACACTGGCCCGCACCTCACCTGCGGCCACGCGATGCCGCTCGTCGAGCCCCGGGGTCACCTCCAGGGCTCCGGCCCGCAACGCGATCAGGCTCAGGTCGTGGCCCAACGAGTCGTGCATGTCCTGGGCGATACGGGCCCGTTCCCGCATCCGGACCCGCTCGGCAGCCCCCCGCTGCTCCCGTTCCATCAGCTCGGCCTGCTCCCAGCCGGCAAGGACCAGGGCCTGATGCTGTCGCCGGTAGCGGCCCAGCAACCAGGGAAAGACCCCGGCGAACAGCAGTGTCGTGGCGATCAGGAACCAGATGTCCAGATCGGTGCCGAGCACACCGAGGTTCAGCACCGTGCCGCCCACCGCGATCGTGGCGAAGATGAGTGCGGCCGGCCACGCCCGGGCGGTCCGCAGCCCGGACAGGTAGCTCATCAACGGGACCGCGAAGACGAAGTTGCCGTCGAAAGCGGTCGGCAGCACCATGAGCACCAGCGAGAGCACCGGCCATCGACGGCTCAGGGCCACCGCGACGCCGATCAGCAGCACCGAGCCGGCCAGCCGTAGCCAGGTGAGCGGATCGGGCCAGGGCAGGAGCAGCGCCCAGGTGATCGGTGCCGACAGCACCACCCAGAGCAGAGCGTCGACCATCAACTGCTGCCGACTGCGCGGCCCGGCCCACCCCGCTGCGACCGGCACGTTCCACCAACCCGGCATCCGGCCAGGCTACAAGCCCTCCGAGCTGCGGCGTTACTGACGAAAGTCAGGTGGTGGCGACCTGCTGCCCAGCGGCGACGCACTGGCGGGCGTAACGGGCCGGCGAAACCCCCACCAGCGCGGTGAAGTCCCGGACGAGGTGCGCCTGATCGCTGTAGCCAAGTTCGACGGCCAGCGCCGCCCAGCTGACCTTCTCACCGCTGGCGGCCCGCTGAGCCGCCTCGTGTAGCCGGTAGAGCCGGATCACCCACTTGGGGCTGGCTCCGACGTACTCGGCGAACAGCCGCTGTAGCCGCCGTGCGCCGATGCCGGTCCGGCGGGCCAGGTCGTCGACCCGTACGGTGCCCGGGTCGGCGGCGATCCGGTCAACCAGGGCATCCATCTGCGCCACCATCGGGTCGACCGCCGGCCGGGCGGCAAGCAGCAGGGCATCCATGCGCGCCGTCAACACGTCCCAGTCGACCCCGCTGCTGGCACCCGGACCGGCGGTGGGACCGGGAACAGCGTCCTGGCGGACCGCCGCGCCGGCCCCGAGGACCTCGGTCAGCGGCAGGAACCGGTTGGCGATGGTGACGACGGGTGCCCCGAGGAAGGGTCGGAAGCCGCCCGGCCGGAACCGTACGCCCAGCACCCAACCGGCGTCCCGCAGGATCTCGTCGAAGTGGCCCCGGATGACTCCGGCGATCCGGGCCCGTGGGCCGGCGACGGTGAGGTTCACCGAGGGGTGCGGCAGCACCCGCTGGCGGTACGGCGGTTCACCGCGCAGGTCGTACTCCACGAGCCAGTAGTGCGTCACGAACGGTGCCAGCTCCGGTGCCGGTGCCCGTCGGCCGTAGCGGAACTTCTCCCGGGCGGTTCGCGCCCAGAGGATCCCTCGATCGTCCGGCCAGTCCATCACCGGCCAGCCTAGTTTCCTCGATCGATCACCAACCGGCCAGGTAACGCCTGGTCGGATCCTGTCGCGTTTGTTCAAGAACCGCGTCCCCGGCCGACACTAGCCTCGGCACCATGCACGATTCGAAGACCGAGGCGATGACCGAGGCGATGACCGAGGCGATGACCGAGGCGATGACCCGTACGGCGGAGTTGGTCCGGGCGGTACGACCGGACCAACTCACCCGGCCCACCCCCTGCACCGAGTACGACGTGGCCGCGCTGGGCCGGCACCTCACCTACTGGGGTGTGGTCTTCTCCGGGCAGGCCGCCCGCAAGGCGCAACCGAAGCCCGACGAGGGGCCGGACGGTGTCGGTGACGACTGGGCCGGGGTCTTCGCCGAACAGGCCGACGACACCGCCGCGGCCTGGTCGTCCCCGGACGCCTGGGAGGGTACGACCCACCTCGCCGGCACTCCGATGCCCGCGTCGCTGGTCGGTTCACTGATGCTGGCCGAACTGGTGCTGCACGGCTGGGATCTGGCCGTGGCGACCGGGCAGCGGCCGGACTACTCCGAGGCGGTGACCCGGACGGCACTGGAGATCATCGAGCGGATGGCTGACCAGGGGCGGGCGGCCGGCATCTTCGGCCAGCCGGTACCGGTGCCGGACTCCGCACCGCTGCTGGACCGGGCCGTGGCACTCAGCGGCCGTGATCCGGCCTGGGCAGCCCGTCAGCCGTAGCAGGTGAGCAGTTGCCGGCCAGCCGCAGCAGGTGAGCGGGAGCCGGCCAGCCGTAAGCGGCGGCAGGCCAGCCGTAGCAGTGAGCGGGAGCCGGCTCAGCTCACTGGACGTCCTCGGCCCAGGTGCGCCAGTCGTCCAGGACGCCGTACAGCGCCGGGGTGAGCCAGCCGGGTGCGGACCGCTGGAACACGCCGGGCTCCATGGCGCCGGCCCCGTCCGGCAGCGCGCCGACCATGTTGGGGACCAGGTCGGTCAGGTTGGCCCAGTGGACCAGCTCCGGCTCGGCCGGCCAGGCACCGACCACCACCCCGGCCGGTACGGCCCGGCGGTCCAGCGCCTCCAGGGTGAGCGCGGTGTGGTTCAGGGTGCCCAGTCCGGCGCGGGCAACGACCACCGCCGGCGCACCGAGGGAGACCGCCAGGTCGGCGACGGTCCACGCCTCGCCGGAGGGACGCAGGCCCATCGGGACCAGCAGCCCACCGGCCCCCTCGATCAGCACCAGGTCGTGCTTCTCCGCCTCGGCGCGGACCGCGTCGACGACGGTGTACAGCTCCAACGGTTCGGCTGCCGCGACCCGGGCGGCGGCCAGCGGAGCCAGCGGGTCCGGGTAGTCGGCCATCGTGATCGCGGTCATCGGGGCGGCCAGCCGGTTGACCGTGTCCACGTCGGTCGGCGCGCCGGTGGCCGTACCGGTCTGGCCGGGTTTGACCACGGCGACCCGCAGGCCCGCCGCCTGCGCTGCCGCGGTGATCGCGGCGGTCACCACGGTCTTGCCGACATCGGTGTCCGTGCCGGTCACCACGATCGGGCCACGCCACGGAGCGCTCATGCCGTCACCTGCCGCCCGGTCCGCGCACCCTGCGGCGCGCACGCCACGATCACGTCGAGCGCCCGGTCGAAGTCGACGGAGGGCACCCCCGCGTTGATGGTCAGCCGCAGTCGGGACCGGCTGTCCGGGGTCGACGGGGGCCGGAAACAGCCGACGGCAACCCCCTGTTCGAGGCAGTCGGCCGCCCAGGAGACAGCCGACTCCGCGTCGGGTGCGGTGATCGACAGCACCGCGCCGGCCGGTGTCGACACCGTCAACCCGGCCGTCCGGAGCTGGTGCACTCCCCGGTCGGCCCGCCGCGCCAACTCGGCCCGCAGGTCGTCGCCGGACCGGGCGAGCTTCGTCGCGGTCAGCACCCCGGCTGCCACCGCCGGGGGCAACGCGGTGTCGAAGATGAAGGTACGGCCGGTGTCGATCAGATGCCGGATCAGCTCGGCCGGCCCGGCGACCAGGCCACCGGCCCCACCGAGCGCCTTGGACAACGTCGCCGTCACCACCACGTCCGGTTCACCGGCCAGGCCGGCGGCCACCACCGCACCAGCACCTCCGGGCCCGGTCACGCCCAGCGCATGCGCCTCGTCGACCAGCAGCAACGCACCGTGTTCCCGGACCACCCCGTGCAACCGTGCCAGCGCGGCAAGATCGCCGTCGACGGAGAAGACCGACTCGGTCAGCACCACCGCCGGGCGGCCGGGAGCCGCCGCCAGGGTGGCCCGGACGGCATCGACGTCGAGGTGCGGGGTGACCACCGTCTCCGCGCCGGAGAGCCGACCACCGTCGATCAGCGAGGCGTGGTTGTGCGCATCGGAGATCAGCAGGGTGCGGGGCCGGACCAGGGCCCGTACGGCGGCCAGGTTGGCCAGGTAACCGGAGGAGAAGACGAGCGTCTGCTGCGCCCCCAGCCAGCCGGTGAGCTCCGCCTCCAGGGTGTGGTGCAGGTCGGTGGAGCCCCGGACGAGTCGGGAGCCGGTCGCGCCCAGGCCGTATTCGGACAGTGCCGCCGCCGCCGCGCCGAGCACGGCGGGATGACGGGAGAGTCCGAGATAGTCGTTTCCGGCCAGGTCAACCGCCGGGTCGGCGGCGCTCCTCGGCCGCAGTTTCCGGGTCAGTCCCGCCCTGGCCCGTAGCTGAGCCCGACGGTCGAGCGTTTCCAACCAGTTCGCCACGGTCTCCCCCTCGGCTCGGTCGCTGGCCACCGGATGCCGACGCGGCTTCCAGAGCGGACGCTCCGACCGGCGAAAATACCACTTCGTGCCGGTGGCGGCGGGCGGCCATGCCGGCCGGGCGACCCACCAACCGTCAGTGGCCGAAACTCCAGCTGTCGGGGAGGGTCGGCCAACCAACCGGCCTAGTAGGGTACGGCCATGCCAGAAATCCTCGACCAGGCGCGTACGCAGGTACTTGAGAACGGTGTCGGCCTCGATCAGGCCGGTGTGCTCGCCGTACTGCGCCTGCCCGACGAGCACCTTCCCGCCGCCCTGCAACTCGCCCACGACGTACGGATGCGCTGGTGCGGGCCGGAGGTCGAGGTCGAAGGGATCGTCTCGCTGAAGACCGGCGGCTGTCCGGAGGACTGCCACTTCTGCTCACAGTCCGGCCTGTTCGCCTCGCCGGTACGTTCGGTCTGGCTGGACATCCCGTCGCTGGTGAAGGCGGCGAAGCAGACGGCCGACACCGGGGCCACCGAGTTCTGCATCGTCGCGGCGGTACGCGGTCCGGACGAGCGGCTGATGAAGCAGATGCGTGAGGGTGTCGCCGCGATCAAGGCGGAGGTGGACATCCAGGTCGCCGCCTCGCTGGGCATGCTCACCCAGGCCCAGGTCGACGAGCTGGTCGAGATGGGCGTGCACCGCTACAACCACAACCTGGAGACCTGCCGTTCGTACTTCCCGAACGTTGTCACCACGCACTCCTGGGAGGAGCGCTGGGAGACGCTGACGATGGTGCGGGCGTCCGGCATGGAGGTCTGCTGCGGCGGCATCCTCGGCCTGGGCGAGACGCTGGAGCAGCGCGCCGAGTTCGCCGCCCAGCTCGCCGAACTGGACCCGCACGAGGTGCCGCTCAACTTCCTCAACCCGCGTCCCGGCACCCCGCTGGGCGACCAGCCGGTGGTCGAGGCGCGCGACGCGCTGCGGGCCATCGCCGCGTTCCGGCTCGCGATGCCCCGGACCATCCTCCGGTACGCGGGCGGCCGGGAGATCACCCTCGGTGACCTCGGCACCCGGGACGGGCTGCTCGGCGGCATCAACGCGGTCATCGTCGGCAACTACCTGACCACGCTGGGTCGCCCGGCCACCGCCGACCTGGAGTTGCTGGACGACCTGAAGATGCCGGTCAAGGCCCTCTCCGCGACACTGTGATGGGGACCGCGGTGTGGTGCGACCGGTGCGGCCAGCCCGCCACCAAGGGGGCACACGACGGCTGCCAGGCGGCCCGGGAGTTGGAGCCGCCCCGCTTCTGCGCCCACTGCCGGCGGCGGATGAAGGTGCAGGTCCTGCCGGCCGGCTGGTCGGCGACCTGCGTCGAGCACGGCGTAATCCAGAGCTGACCCGCCGTCGTGCCCGGTGACGGCTGGGCTGCCACCGGGCACGACGGCGGTGCGTGCCGCACGTCGTCCTAGCTGGGGCGGACCACCGGCCGGTGCGCCTGCTCCACCGGTTGGCGGATGCCGTGCCGGTCCAGCCAGCTACGCCAGGCCGCCACCTCGTCCTCGGTGTGGCGCAACGGGTGCCAGAGGCTTACCGGGGCGTCCGGGGCCGGGGTCAGTGGCCGGTCGTCGAGCCCGCGTAGCGCCCCGTCGGCGTAGCCACAGGACTGTCCGTCGACCGTCCAGATCAGCTGCCGGGCCACCACCCCGACCAGTGGATGGTCGAGGTAGCGCTGGCTCCAGATGTCGTACGTCCAGACCCGCTCGGCGGTCATCTCCCGCTCCAACCGGTTGATCTGCGCGGCCAGTGCCTTGCCGATCCGTTTGGTCTCCGCCCGTAGGTCCCGGATGGCCACGGTGTGGTGCTTGCGTACCGCCGGGGGCGGGCTCTTGATCACCTTGCCGGTCCCGTCGCGCCAGGTCAGGTCGACCCCCGCCCCGGTCACCGTCAGCGTGGCGGTCACCCCGCCGATCTCCGACGTCCGATGCCCGACCCCGGTCAGGCCGTACGCCGGGATGCCCAGTTCCTCGACCTCGGCCCGGGTGATGCCAAGCGCGACGGTCTGCCGGGTGATGGCCGTGTCGACATCCTTGAGCACGCTCTTGACGGTCAGCCGGTGGGTCAGGCCGGCGAGTTCCTCGACCGCCAGCACATCGGCCAGCCGGGACAGCGCGTACACCCCCGCCCTGGCGGTCACCGGGCTGATCAGGTGCTCGGACCAGGGGCTCCGCCGGAGCGCGGTCGGCACCAGTTCGCCCAGCGTACGGGCACTGTCCGGGGTGGCCGGGGTGAAGCCGAGCAGCCAGACCAACCCACGCAGGACGACCTCGTTGTGCGGGTCGTAGCGCTGTTCACCGTGGTCTCGATGGAAAGACCAGGACAGTGGCATCGACCGCGGCTGGCCCACCAGGCGGAGCCAACTCGTGATCACCCGGGCCGTCCGGTCCGGGCCGACCAGGTCCAGCAGTTCCCGGCCCCGGTTCTCCCAACGGGCGGACGGCTTGTCCGAGGTGGCCGTGGCGGCATGGTCCACCAGGGCCTGCCAGTCGGCCCCGAGCTCGGGTAGCTCGGCGAGGACCCGGTCGGCCCACACCTCACCGGGATTGACCGGCGGCAGACCGGTCAGCTCGGCCAGCAGTTCAGGTAGTACGCACCCGGTGTCCGGCCAGTTGCGTTTCTCCTCGTCGATGGCGCTGCGGCGGATCACACCGATCATCGTCGGTGGCAGCGCCGCGCCGGTGGCCAGCCAGGCCCGGGCCAGCGCAGCCAACTGCGCGTACGGGTAGTAGTAGAACTCCTGACCGAGGTCGTCGAGGATCTCGTGGAGCACCTCGGCCGGGACGTCCGGCGGCACGCTCTCGCGGATGGCGTCCCACAGCGGCGGGTTCGGCACGGGGCGCAGCTGGCCGACCCGCGCGTCCGAGACCCGTCGGTACACCGCCAGCCAGCGGTCGACCGGTGCGCCCTTCAGCAGTTCCCGCAGATCCCAGCTCGTACCCTTCAGCCCGGCGATCTCGACCAGGCCGTCGGCGAACTCCCCGACCTCACCGTCGACGCTCAGCGCCTTGACCCGGTCGTAGAGCCCCTGGGGGATCCTCGGATGTACCTGGGGACTTTGCGGCTGCGTCACACGGCACCGACCAGGTGCCGGATCAGACGTGCGCCACTTCGCTTCAGGTCGGCAGAGGTCGGCTCGTTCATGATCCAGCACCCTAGTGATGCCGTACGACGCCGCCCGGCCGTCCGACTCGACGAGCCCGGGGGGCCGGTGATACCGCTCCCAGTCGGTCTGGACGTCCGTCCCGGCGTGCTGCCACTCGCCGGCCGATGCACCGCCGGCCAGACTGACGTTGTCGAAGACCGTGGTCGCCTGGGTGAACCGCACCTCGGAGGTGCTCGCCCCGAACCCCGTACGGCGTAGTGTCAGGTCTCCCCGGGGACGTGGCGAAGAGCCCGACCTGCACGGTACGGTGCCTCGCCAAACCGTTCCACTTTCCCGAACTGGTCCTACGGATCCGGGCCCTGGCCCGTCGGCAACCCGCCGTACGGGCCCGGACGCTGCGGACCGCCGGCATCGAACTCGACCCGGTACGTCGTACGGTCACCTGGACGGTCACCGGATCGACCTGTCGGTCAAGGAGTTCGCGCTCCTCGAAGCCCTCCTACGGGCCAGTCCGGCCTTCCTCAGCGCCGAAAAGCTGCTCGAACAGGTCTGGGACGAGAACGCCGACCCGTTCACCAACACCGTCACCGTGACCATCGGGCGGCTCCGCCGCAAACTGGGGCAGCCGCCGGTCATCACCACGACCCCGGGGGTGGGCTACCGCATCGCCGAGGCTCGATAGGACGCCGGGGCGGTTGGCGCAGGCGGGCTAGCGTACCGCGCGTGCCAACCGCCCACCCCGCCCGTCGCCCCGGCCGCATCGTCGGCCGGATCCTGCTGTTCACCGTCACGACGACGATCGCACTGATCGCCGCCCTGGTCGCCACCGTCGTGACCGTACGGCTAGCCGCCCGCACCCCGTTGGACCGGGACGATGCGGCGGTGGCCGCCGATGCCGTACCCCGGTTGGCGTTCCTGCGCCGGGCCATCGACGACGGTGCGGCAGACCGGATGCAGCAACTCTTCCCGGAGGGCTACTTCTTCCTGCACGTCCTCTATGGCCTGTCCTGGGTCGACGTCGGCAACCGGGATCCGGCCTACCGGGATCGGGCGCTCACCGAGGCCCGGGGCGCGCTGGCCGCGCTCGACTCCGAGGCCGGTCGGGCCGCCTTCTCCCCCCGACTCGACCCGCCGTACGGTGTCTTCCACGCCGGCTGGAGCAGTTGGCTACGCGGCGGGGTGGTACGCCTGGCCGGTGGCACGTCGGCCGCACCGACCGAGGCCAGCCGACTGGCCGGTGACGTCGCCGCGCTGGCCGCCGCCTTCGACCGGCAACTCGCCTCGACCGGCTCGCCGTTCCTGACCGCGTACCCGGATCAGGCATGGCCGGTGGACAGCACGGTCGGCATCGCCGCCGTACGTCTCGCCGACCATCTGACCGGCGGTACGGCGTACCAGGGGTTGCTCGGCCGGTGGCAGCGGGCCGCCGACGAGCGGCGTGACCCGGCCACCGGCCTGCTGCCCCACCGGGTCGATCCGGTCTCCGGCCAACCGGTGGAGGGGGCCCGGGCCACTTCGCAGACGATGGCCCTGCGCTTCCTGCGTGAGGTGTATCCGGTCGAGGCCACCCGGGACTGGGCCCGGTTCCGGGAGTTGTACGCCTCGACCGTGCCCGGTGCGCCCGGTGTCCGCGAGCATCCGCGCGGCGTCGACCGGGCCGGCGACGTCGACTCCGGTCCGCTGATCCTCGGGCTTTCCGCATCGGCGAGTGTGGTGGCGCTGGGCGACGCGGTGCTCTTCGGCGACCGGCGGAGCGCCAACGCGCTCACCGGGCTGGCCGAGGTGACCGGTCTGGCAGTCGAGTACGACGACCAGCGCCGCTACCTCGGCGGCGTACTTCCGGTGGGGGACGCCTTCCTCACCTGGTCGTTGACCGCCACCGGCTGGATCGTGCCGGTGGCCGACACGACCGCCACACCCGGCGGCCCGTCCCCGTGGTGGCGGCTGCCCTGGCTGCTGGCCGTCGCCTGGCTGCTCCCCCCGTGCTGGCTGCCGCTCTGGGCGGTCGTTCGAAGTCGGTGACATCCCTAGCGACGGCACCCCGGTCCCGACACCGGCCCGGCACGCTCTGTTGCGTGCCGGGCCGGATCGGTGTTGCGTCGGCCCCATCGTTCCCGGCCCTCCGGCACCACCGGTTCCGGTACTCCCCCGGAACTCCCGTCCTCGGTGGCCGCCGGCTCAGGTCCGATGCACCTGCCACACCCCGGTCTCAGCAGGTGCCGCGTCGGCTCCGGCGGGGTCGGACGAGTAGCAGTACGCCACCTGCGGTGATCATGAGACCGGCGGCGACGAGTTGCGGGATGTGGCCGGTGCCGGTGACCGGGAGCGACTTGATGTCGACCGATGCGCGGGCCGGTTCGGACGTGACCGGTGTGCCGTCACCGGTGACCCCGGTGGCGGTGGCAACGTTGACCACCCTGCCGGCGGCTACGTCGGCGGCGGTGATGGTGTGCGGGGGCACGGTGCAGTTCATCGCGGCTCCCGGGGCGAGTTCGCTGCCGGGGCAGGTGACCGCCCCTGACAACTCATCGGAGACCGTGATGTTCCGGATGGTGGTTGCGCCGAGGTTGGTCACGGTCAACGTCCAGTCGATGCGGTCGCCAGCGTCGATCCGGCCGTTGTCGTTGACGTCGACGGCATGGCCGGTCTTGGTGACGCCCAGTCCCCTGGTGCCGGTGGTCGGCACCGTGACGGTGGATGGTGGTGCCTGCGGTGGGGTGACGCCGGGTGGCGGCGTTCCGGTCGCCGAGGCGGTGTTGCTGATCGAGCCGGCGTCGACGTCCGCCTGGGTGACCGTGTAGGTGGCGGTGCAGGTGATGGAGTCGCCGGGTGCCAGTGATGCGGCACCGGGTGGACAGGTTGGCGGCGCCAGCGGCCCACTGCCCGTGAAGGTGATGTCAATGATGTCGACGTCCCGCAGTGTGACGTTGCCGGTGTTGGTCACCGCGAAGGAGAAGGTGACCTGTTGGCCGGCGGCGGTGACGCTGGTGGGTTCGGCGGACTTGACCACGGAGAGGGCGGCGGTTGCGGCGGCCTCGACGACAGCGGTCGAAGGTGGTGAGGTCCGCGGACTGCCGGTCGGGTCGTTGCCGGTTGCCTCGGCGGTGTCGGTGACCGAGCCGGCGTCGATGTCCGCCTGGGTGACGGTGTACGTACCACCGCAGGTCGTCTCCTGCGCCGGTGCCAGGGCCGTGACGGGGCAGGTGATGGTGGGCGGTGAACCGGTACCGGTGAAGGCCGTCTCGTTGATGGTCAGGTCGGTGATCGTGACGTTGCCGTTGTTGACGACCAGGAACGCGTAGCGGATCTGTTGGCCGGCGGCGGTGACCGTGGTGGGTTCGGCGGACTTGACCAGGGCGAGCGACGGGGCTGCGACGACGTCGACCACGACCGTGGAGGGATCCGAGGTGGTGGGGCCGCCCGGCGTGGTCCCGGTCGCGGTGGCGGTGTTGGTCACGCTGCCGGCGTCGATGTCCGCCTGGGTGACGGTGTACGTGCCGGTACAGGTGGTCTGCTCGTCCGGCGCGAGGGTGGTGACCGGGCAGGTGACGGTGGGCGGCGTGCCGGTGCCGGTGAAGGTCGTGTCGGTGACGGTCAGCGCCGTGACCGTCGCTGTTCCGGTGTTGGTCACCACGTACCGGTAGGTCACCTGCTGCCCGGCCGCCGACACACTCGACGGGTCGGCGACCTTGGTCAACAACAGCCCGGCGGCGACGTCGACGTCGACCGTCGCCGTCGAGGGCGGTGAGGTCACCGCGTCGCCACCCGGGTCGGTGCCGGTCGCGGTCGCGGTGTCCGTGATCGAGCCGGCGTCGACGTCCGCCTGGGTCACGGCATAGGTGGCGGTACAGGTGGTCGACGCGGCCGGCGCGAGTGTCGTGACCGGGCAGACGACCGGCGACAGTGTCCCCGTACCGGTGAACGAGGTCTCGTCGATGGCCAGTCCGGTGATGGTGGTGTCGCCGTTGTTGGTCACCAGGAACGAATAGGTGACCGTCTGGCCGGCGGCGGTCACGGTCGACGGATCCACCGACTTCACCAGCGCGAGGGATGACGTGGCGACGATGTCGACGTTCGCGCTGGACAGGGGTGAGTTGACCGTGGTGCCGTCGGGTGCGGACCCGCTGGCGATCGCGGTGTTGGTGATGTCGGTCCCGGCGTCGACGTCGGCCTGCGTCACGGTGTAGGCCCCGGTGCAGATGGTCTGGGCACCTGGGGCGAGGCTGGTGATCGGGCAGGTGACGGTGGGCGGTGTACCGGTGCCGGTGAACGTGGTGTCCACTGCGGTCAGACCGCTGATCGTCACGTCACCGGTGTTGGTCACCACGTACTCGTACGACACCTGCTGCCCGGCCGCCGACACGGTCGACGGCTCGGCGATCTTCGTCAGTGACAAGGCGCCGGTGCCGGCACCGAGGGGCAGCGATGCCTGTGACGGAGGTGAGGTGACCGGTCCGGCCGTGCTGTTACCGGACGCGACAGCCGTGTTCACCACTATGCCCGCGTCGACGTCGGCCTGCGTCACGGTGTAGGTGGCGGTACACACCGTGGTCTGCCCGGGTGCCAGGGTCGTCGTGGGACAGGTGATGGTGTCGAAGACCGGGTCGGACACCACGAGTTCGGTGATCGGTATGAGACCGGTGTTGGTGACCACGAACTCGTACGGCACGTTCGTGCCGACCCCGATCACCGGCGGCAGCGGCGGGTCGATGTCCACCTGCTTGACCAGGTTCAGCGTCGGCAGCGGCTCCAGGGAACTCACGCTGACGTTGCGGATCAGGTGTACGTCCGTGAACAGCCCGGTGGAGGCGGCGAACCCGAGTTTGTACGTCGCCGGCACCGGTTGCGGCGCGGCGAAAGCCAGCACCTGCTGCGAGCCGTTGCCGTCGTTGAAGTCGATGCTGACCGTGACCTGGGGGTTCGGGGCGGGACTGACCCGTACCGTGACCGTGCGCTTCGAGGGCTCCAGGAGAGCCTCGGCCTGCTGCGGGGTCACGCCCGGCGGCAGGCTGGTCAGCGGTCCCTGTAGTTGGCCGGGCAGTGTCGAGGGCCACGGTCCGGTCGTGGTGAAGTTGGACGTGGTCGCGGTCAGGAAGCAGTATCCCTCGGTGCCGTTCCCGGGGCCCCGCACGGTGACCATGTTCGGCCCCGGCGCCGGTATCCGGAAGATCGTGCCGGCCGGTGATCGCTGCGCGCAGCCGTTGCCGCGCTGCTCCCAGTCACCGAAGTAGTTGCCCAGCACGTCGAGCCCGATGCCCAGGTAGCCGTTGTTCACGCCGGGCAGGAACGTGTTGGCCGGGTTGTCGTCCGGGAGCTTCTGCGCGTAGCCCAGACTGCCGCCGAACGCACCGGGAGCCGTCAACCCTCCGGCACCGTCCACGAGGAAGAACGAAATGCCGTCGGCCGGGGTCGCCGGTGTGGTGCTGCCGTACTGCCACTGCTCGAAGGTGACCTCGAGGCCCTGGTTGGCCGGGATCGGTTGGTTGAAGAGCACCGCCCCGGCCTGGTCGTTGGAGGCGTCCGTCAGCTGCAGATACCCGTGCGGGGCCCCGCCCGCAGGTGGAACCGGTCCGACCCGGTTGTTGCTGCACGAACCCAACGGATGCTCACCCGGCCCGGGCGGCGCGCCAGCGGGAGCGCCGGTCAGGCAGGCCGATCCGTACGCCTCGAAACGCGGGTCTGCGGTGGCCCCGGTGAACGTCTCCTCGACCAGCGGGGTACCGGGCTGAGCATGGGCCGGTGCGGAGCCGACCAGCGGTAGCCCCCCGATGATCAATATCGAGGTGGTCGCCGCAACCAGGCGACTAACCCGTTTCGTGGACAGAACTCGCGTAAGTGGCATGACGGGATGCTATGGGCGAAATCCCGTCTTAGCGACCAAATGCCCCAATCTCACTGATCTCCGGATCAGCGTGGACGCCGACCGGGGACCGCAGGCAGCCAACCGGGGACGCGGGTGTCCTGGGATACGGGCGTACGGTTGCCGACCTGGACCTGGCTGCGAGACAGTACCGGCAGATCAGCGGTGCCATCGACGCCGCCGCTTCCACTGGTCAGTTCCAAGGAGGCAGCGATGGCCCTACGCATCGCCGACGGCACCACCTGGCAGGAAACCCTGGCCCGGGCGGTGGCCGCGACCCCCGAAGCATTCGACCCGCGACCGGCCGGTGACCCGGACCGGGTGACCGGGCTGCGCAACCTCGTCGAGGGCAGCTGGCAGTCGGTCGGTACCCCGACGCCGGTCCGTACCCCGGTCGACAACACCGTTCTGGTCAACCTGCCCCGGATCGACGCCGGCTCCGCGCAGGCCGCCGTACGGTTCGCCGCCGCCGAGCACCGCGACTGGGCGGACACCCCGCTGGCCGAACGCAAGGCCCGGGTCACCTCGGCGGTCGACGCGTTGACCGGGCACCGTGACCTGCTGGCCCTGCTGCTGGTCTGGGAGATCGGCAAGCCGTGGCGGCTGGCCTGCGCCGATGTCGACCGGGCGCTGGACGGGGTCCGCTGGTACGTCGAGGAGATCGACCGGATGCTGGCCGACGGCCGGGAACCGCTGCCCGGCCCGGTCAGCAACATCGCCAGCTGGAACTACCCGATGAGCGTGCTGGTGCACGCCGAGCTGGTACAACTGCTGGCCGGCAACGCGGTGATCGCCAAAACCCCCTCGCAGGGCGGGGCGGTCTGCCTCACCGTCGCCCACGCGCTGATGCGCCGCGCCGGGCTGCCCGCCACCCTGCTCTCCGGCAGCGGCGAGGAACTGTCCGAGGTGCTGGTACGGGCACCCGAGGTGGGTGCGGTCGCCTTCGTCGGCGGCCGGTCCAACGGCGGAAAGGTGGCCGCCGCGCTGCTCGACACCGACAAGCGGCACATGATCGAGCAGGAAGGGCTGAACGCCTGGGGCATCTGGGACTTCTCGCAGTGGGACCTGCTGGCCCGGCACCTGAAGAAGGGCTTCGAGTACGGCAAGCAGCGCTGCACCGCGTACCCGAGATTCGTCGTGCAGCGGGACCTGGTCGACCGGTTCCTCGACATGTACCTGCCGGTGGTCCGCTCGGTACGCTTCGGCCACCCGCTGGCCGTGGGTGACGACTGGACGGTGGGTGATCCGCTGCCGGAACTCGACTTCGGACCGCTGATCAGCGGCGCCAAGGCCGACGAACTGCGCCGCAAGGTCGACGAGGCGGTACGCGGCGGCGCGGTCCCGCTGTACCGGGGACGCCTCGACGACGCGCCGTTCCTGGACGGGCAGGACACCTCGGCCTACGTGGCACCGTCGGTGCTGCTGGCCCCGCCCGGCCGGTCCCGGCTGATGCACGCCGAACCGTTCGGCCCGGTGGACACCATCGTGGTGGTGGACACCAGGGACGAGCTGCTGGCCGCGATGAACGCCTCCAACGGCGCGCTGGTGGCCAGCCTCGCCTGCGACGACGAGGAGTTGGCGGCCAAGCTCGCCGTCGATCTCCAGGCGTTCAAGGTGGGTATCAACAAGCCACGTTCACGGGGTGACCGGGAGGAGCCGTTCGGCGGCCGGGGCGCGTCGTGGAAGGGCGCGTTCGTCGGCGGTGAGCTGCTGGTCCAGGCGGTGACCGTGGGCGGACCCGACGACCGCCTCTACGGCAACTTCCCCGACTGGACCGCGCTGCCCCCCACCGGCGGCTGAGCCGCGAGTTCGTCGCCGGGGTCACGGGCTGCTGCCCGACGGGCGGACCGGCACGGCCACCGCACTCGTCGTCCACTCCATGGCGGAGTCGACGACCGTGCGGTGGCCGTGCCGGTCGGAGGCATCTGTGGTTCGCGGACCACCCGGTGACGCCGGTCCGCGACCCACCCCGGTCACGGCTGGCTTGCGGCCTACCCGGTCACGGCTGGCTCGCGGCCCGCCCGGTCACGGCTGGCTCGCGGCCCGCCCCCTCATCGGTGCCGGGCCGCTCCTTCCGCCGGTTCGACCCGACCGCCCGTACGGCCAGGTAGGCCCCCAGGCCGATCGGTGCCAGCAGGATGGTCAGCACCAGGACCGGTGCCATGATCAGCGGATGCAGCTGTCGCTGACGACTGTCCAGGTAGATCCACCGACCGACGAAGAGGTCGAACGCGATCATGTGGGCCCAGGCCCCGGCGGTGCCGTGGTCCGTCCCCAGTAGATCGCGTAACCCGGCGAACTCGGGACGGGACACCTCGATGACCAACTCCGGCAGGACCGGTAGCACGGCAACCGGGTAGACCAGCAGCGCCGGCAGCACGATCAGCGGCGAACCGGCGATCCGGCGGGTCCACGACCAGGTCGGCGCGACGATCATCAACGCCCAGAACGGCGCGGCCAACGGAAAGGCGAGATCGAACAGACGCTGGCTCATCCAGCCACCCCTTCCACCCGACGGGTGTCGTCACCCGATCCGACGATCACCGGTGCTCCGCCGGCTGCGACAGGCGTCCCGGTCAGCGCCCAACCGACCCCGATCGCGCTGCCGAGGAGGAGCACCGCCGCGCCGGCCAGCGTCCAGGCGTCCGGATGGATCAACGGTTGACCGCGCAGCGCCTGCCAGGTCACCAGCGCGGTAAGGCCCGCGTACCCGGCACCGAGGACCGCGATCAGCCGTACCCGGACCCGTTCGTCGGCCAACCGGCGGACCCGCCGGCCGGCGATGGCCAGCCCGAGTGCCACCAGCGGCAGCGCCTGTAGTGCGTGCATTCCGATGAAGTGCCCGACCCGCAGGTCACCGCCGGTGGTGCTCCAGTTGAGCAGGGGCAGGCCCGGCCCGCCATCGGGCACGCCGACGCTGTGTGCCCCGATCAGGGTCTGTGCCGACGTACCCAGGCCGGCACGTTGCTCCTCGGTCGGCGTGGTCATCGGGTAGCCGATCGCCAGGCCGACCAGCGCGACCAGCAGGCCCAGCCGAATGGCCCAGCCGGCCGGGCGGTCGGCGATCCGCTGCCGCGCCAGCAGAAGACCGATCCCGGCGGTGGCGCACCAGATCACCACGACGGTGGCCCCCATCACGGCCATCAGCGCCGCGTCCAGGGCGGTCGCGACGTTGAAGTGGCTCTGTCGGCCACGTGCGGCCTGACCGACGATGATGACCATCTCCAGCAGCGCACCTGCGGCGATCACCGTGCCGAGCCACCAGCCGACGGTGCGCGACGACGCGCCGGCACGTGTCCCGCCGGTTCGGCGACGACCGTCCGACAGGGACAGCAGCCAGGCCAGCGTGGCCAGGTAGATGGCCAGGGAAACGGCGAACTTGAAGGGCTTGAGCCAGATGGGTACGCCGACCAGGACGCGGTCGTCCAGCATCAGGCCGCCGAGCGTGACCAGGGTGAGGACCCCCATCGTCGCGGCGGCGAACACGAGCGGTGGATGGAGTCGGGTGGGTGGATCCAGGAGGTGGGTACGGCGCACAAAAACCTCCGCACGGTGATCGGGACAGCCCGGCGCGAACGCGATCCGGGCGATTACGGATAGCAGCACTTTCCACTAGCGATAGTTGAACTATCCGTATAGTCAGGTCCCAGCGCAAGAGGGCGGCATAGATCAAGAGGGCGGCAGATTCGCATGCGCATCGCTGAACTGAGTCGTCAGAGCCGGGTCCCGGTGCCCACGATCAAGTACTACCTGCGGGAAGGCCTGCTACCGCCCGGCGACTTCAGCAGTCGCAACCAGGCACAGTACGGCGAGGAGCACGTACGCCGGCTCCGCCTCATCCGCGCGTTGTTGGAGATCGGTCGGCTGCCGATCGCGGCGATCCGGGACGTCGTAGCCGACCTGGATCGGGTCGACTCCGACCCGCACAAGACCCTCGGCAAGGCGCTACAGGCCACCGAGCCGACGCACGAGCAGATCGACGACGCGGCACTGGCCGCCGCGGAGGAGGAACTCGACGCACTCATCACCCGCCGGGGCTGGCTGGCATTCTCCGAGTCCTCGGTACGCCGTACCGTGGCGCGGACCATCGCCACCCTGCGGGAACTGGGCGGGGACGCGCTCCTCGATCGGATCGACGCGTACGCCGACGCAGCGGAGCGCGCCGCCACCGCCGACCTGGAGACGATCCGCGACCTCACCGACCGGGACACCCAGGTGTACGGCGCCGTGATCGGCACGATCCTGGGCGACGCCCTGATCGCCGGACTGCGCCGGCTGGCACAGGTCGACCGGTCGGTGCGGATGTTCCATGCCCAGCCCGAGGGGCCGACCGGTCAGCGGGACACCGACGCCTGCTGAAGGGAGCCAACTGCCGGTTGGAGCCCGATGCCGGTTGACGCCCGACACCGACCGAGGTCCGACGCCGACCGAGGTCCAATGCCGACGGGACGTACGGTTCCCGTTGGCCCGGCCCCGCACCAGGACCGGGCCAACGGAGCTCTTCCCGCTACCGGGACTCCCCCGGTCACCGGAGCTGCCTCTGTTACCGGCGCTCCCCCGGTCACCAGAGCTGCCTCTGTTACCGGCGCTCCCCCGGCTACGCCTCGGCGGCGGCCGGCCCCGGGACCGGTACGGCCGCATCCCCGGTAGCCCTCTGCACCTGGGCATCGACCCGGGACAGGGTCACGGTCAGCAGGCTCCCGTCCCGGTCGACCCGACGTGGCTGGCCCAGCCGGTACAGCGTCCGCAGCATGGCCGTGTTGTCGGCCTGGGTGTGCGCCACGAGTGCGGCGTACCCGACCTGGTCCGCGCGGGTGACCAACCGACGCAGCAACGCGCTGCCCACCCCCCGGCGCTGCCAGGCGTCCTCCACCAGCAGCGCCAACTCACCCATCGTCCCCTCGGCCACCAGGTTCGCCAGTGCCACCACCCGCGCCGGCCCACCCGGGTGGGCTTCCCGCACGGCCACCAGACTCAGGCCGGACGCCGGTTCGAGTAGTCGGCGCAGTTGCGCGTCACTGGGTCCGGACGTCCCGCTGAGGTAACGGCGGTGCCGGGTGCGGGCCGAGCAGCGTTCGTGGGTCTCCCGTACGGCTGGCAGGTCGTCGATGGTGGCCGGCCGTACGGTCAGCTCCGCACCATCGGCCAGCACCAGGGTGATCCGGTCGGCGGCCTGGCGTACCACCGTTGCCGCCAGGTCCACCAGTGCCTGGGCCCGGGCGAACTCGGCCGGGGTGAAGGCGGGCACGTCGCGTAGCACCTCGAAGTATCCGCCAACCGGATCGGTCAGCCACATCGTCTCCCCGCCCGGACCGGCACGCTCCGGACCGGGCGTGGCCCGCCACGTCACCGACCGTGCGGACAGCAGGCTGCCCAACAGTTCCCCGAGGACGTCCGGGTCGCGTACCAACCGGTTGGCCAGCCCGAGCATCCGGGTCGGCTGGTCGACCAACCCCCGTGCTCCACTGCGGGCCACCCAGCAGTCACGTCCCCGGCCCCGCTCGACGGCTGCGACGAGGTCCCGCTCGTCGAGCGTGTCCGGCGCGTCGACCAGGAAGTCGTCGACCGCGCCCCGCTCCGTGGTGTGTACCTGCACGGAGAGGATGTTGACCCCGCGCAGGGCGAGACTCGCGGTGAGCACGGACAGGTAACCGGGCCGGTCGTCCACCGTCGCCCTGATCCGCCACAGGGTCATCTCGACGCCCTCCCCGACTCCCGGCCGTACCCACCGGAGACCGCGACATCCGCCGGATCGAACGCCGTTACCGGTGCGGTCGCCACATCGACGGCCGCATCGACGAGGTCGAGCCGGTCACCGAGGATCACTGCGGCGGCGCGTACGAGCTGCGCCACCCGGTCCACCTCGGTCAGGTGGAAGGCCGCCGTCGACAGCTCCGCCGAGTCGACCCGGGCCACCAGCAGCACCAGCCCCGCCCGGCCGAACGGCGCAGCGGCGTAGTGGGTGCCGTCCCGGCCGGTCAGCGCCCGGGCCCGTAGCGGGGTCACCTCGGGTAGGTGGGGCGGGACCGGCATCCGCCAACTCGCGTACGCCACCGCGGGCTCCCCACCGCCGCAGGTGGCCCCGCTGCGGGCCGCCCAGTCGGTGGGAACCACCACCGCCGCCGCCCAGTCTGCCGCCAGCAACCCGGGTACGGCGTCCACCAGGGTCGAGAGCCCGTGCGTGGGATTGCCCGCCACCTGGGCCAGCAGTTCGGCATCCTGGCCGCCGGTCGACGGGGCGCCGATCGCCCGCCAGACGCCGTCGACCCGTACCCCGGGAATCGCCGCGAGGCCGGCCAGCAGCCGCTCCACCCGGGACATCCCCGGCCAGACCACGGTGAAGTCGTCGACCGCCCGACCGCCCAGCCGCTCCAGCACCACGACCTGGACGATGTCCGCTCCGGCAACCCCGAGCGTCCGGGCCACCTGCCCAAGCGCTCCGGGGCGATCCGGCATGGTCACCCGCACCCTCAGCAACATGTCTGACCTCCGGTCGGCGGACCGGCGCCCCCGCGCCGGTGCTGACCATCAGCCTGCCGGCCGACCATTTCGTCCCGGTTGCCGCGCCATGTCCGCCGGGGCAAATCCCGGTCGCCCGCCTCGGTGGGGGGGGTGGGTCGAGTGCCTGGGTCCGTCTCGCGGATCCTGGTCCCCGCACAGGCCGCCATACCCGCATACCCGCCGGGCCGCCGTACCGCATACCCGCACAGGCCGCCGTACCCGCATACCCGCCGGGCCGCCGTACCGCATACCCGCACAGGCCGCCGTACCCGCATACCCGCCGGGCCGCCGTACCGCGCCGGGGCTGTACCTCGTCCCGGCCGTCTCACCGGGGTCGGCGCGACGTCCAGCCCTGCTGTTGCAGCCGTTCGATGCCGTCCAGCAGCAGGTCCAGCGCGAACTCGAACTCGAACTGGTCGTCGCAGCCCTGCCCCACGACCGACGCGTCGTCGTGAAGCGCCGCCGTGGCGATCTCGGCGAGATGCGGAAACCGGGCTGCGGCTGCCGGCGGCAGTCCCTCCGATGGTGGTTCCGGCGCGGTCGTGCCGGACCGGCCGGCGCGCCGGGAGTCGTCGAACAGTTCCTGGCTGAAGCCCAGGATCCGGCTGCCCATCGCGTGCATCACGTGGTGGGCCAGATCGGCGGAGAACCCGCCGGCTCGGAGCGTCCCGACCATCGAGTCGAGGTAGGCCAGGACGGCCGGCGTCGCCATGTTCCGCGACTCGATCGCCAGCGGCGCCCAGGGGTGGCGGCGCAGCACCTGCCGCGCAGAGAGGATGCGCTCGCGGACCATGTGCTTCCAGTCGGCGTGGGGCACCAGCGGATCGATCTCGCTGACGACCACGTCGATCATGCCGTCAAGCAGTTCGTCCTTGTTGGCCACATGCTTGTAGAGGGCCATCGGCACGACACCCAACTCCTGGGCGAGGTTGCGCATGCTGAGGGACTCGATCCCGGCCTCGTCGGCGAGCGCGACGGCGGCGTGCAGGATCCGACCCCTGTTCAGCGGCGTCCGACGCAGCACTTCAGCCTGCTCAGCCATCTCGGTCCTCGTCTTCCGGCAACGGTTGACACCATAACCGCGTTGACAGGTGTACGGCGTACACCTAGATTGTCCCTATGAGGTGTACGCCGTACACCCGGGGAGGGAAGAATGAAGGCGATCGTGCAAGACCACTACGGTCCGCCGGAGACGCTCCGGCTCGCGGACATCGACGCGCCTGAGCCTTCGGTCGACGAGGTGCTCGTACGAGTCGAGGCCGCCGCACTCAACGCGTACGACTGGCATGCCATGCGTGGCGATCCACGGATAGCGCGACTGGCCATGGGGCGATCACGGCCCCGCGCGCGCATCCGTGGCCGCGACTTCGCCGGCCGGGTCGAGGCAGTTGGCGCCAACGTGCGGCAGGTACGCCCAGGCGACGCCGTCTTCGGCGACCTGGGCGACGCCAACGGCGCATTCGCCGAGTACGTGTGCGTGCCCGAGACCCTGATCGCGCCGACACCGGCGAACCTGACACCCCAGCAGGCAGCGGCCCTGCCCCTGGCCGGTGTCACCGCACTCATGGGGCTGCGCGACGTCGGGCAGGTCGAACCCGGCCACCGCGTCCTCATCAACGGCGCCTCCGGCGGCGTCGGCACCCTGGCCGTCCAACTGGCCAAGGTCCTCGGTGCGGCCGTGAGCGCGGTGTGCAGCACGCGAAACGTCGACCTGGTCCGCTCCCTCGGTGCCGACCACGTCGTCGACTACACCCGCGACGACTTCAGCCACGACGCCCGCCGCTACGACCTGCTGTTCGACCTGGTCGGCAACCGTTCACTCAGCGCACTCCGGCGGGTGCTGACGCCGGCCGGGACGGTGGTGCTCTCCGGTGGCGGCGTCTACCACGGCGGCAGCCTCATCGGGCCGGTCGGGCTCATCACGCGCGGGCGGCTGCTGGCCCCCTTCGTTCGACACCGCATCGTCACCCTCAACGCAACGCCCAGCCGGCAACACCTCGACACGCTCCGCACCCACGCCGAGGCCGGCCGCCTCACCCCGGTCATCGACCGGACCTATCCGCTGCACGAGGTACCCCGAGCCATCCGGTACCTCGAAGGTGAGCACGCGCGGGCAAAGGTGGTCATCACCATCTGAGGTGCCGACCACGACCGTGGGTAGCCCTCACCTGACCAGATGGCATCCGCCAAGATCCGCGAGACGGGAACCTAGGCCGAGTCGCGGGTGACCAGGTGGGTGTCGAGCAGGACGTGCGGGGGATGGCCCTCCTCACCCCGGATCCGGGCCACCAGCAGCCGGGCCATCTCCCGGCCCATCTCCTCCACCGGCTGGAACACGGTGGTCAGCGGTGGCTCGGCCTGCCGGGCGATCGGAGCGTCGTCGAACCCGATCACCGCCACCTCCTCGGGCACCCGCCGGCCAGCCTCGCGCAGCGCCCGCAGCGCGCCGAAGGCCATCAGGTCACTGGCGGCGAAGACCGCGTCGAGATCCGGGCAGGTCTCCAGCAGTTTCCGCATTCCCGCCGTACCGCTGCCCTCGCTGAAGTCGCCGTACGCGATCAGCTCTTCGTCGACCTCACGCCCGCTGGCCCGGACAGCCTCCTGGTAGCCGGTCAGCCGGGCCAACCCGGCACCCATGTCCTGGGAACCGGTGATGGTGGCGACCCGGGTGCGGCCCCGGCTGAACAGGTATTCCACCGCCCGCCGGGCACCCCCGGTGTTGTCCACGTCCACGTACAGGGCCGGCTGCGCGCCCGGTTTGAGCATCCGGGCCG
Source organism: Micromonospora sonneratiae (assembly GCF_042679305.1). Taxonomy (NCBI): domain Bacteria; kingdom Bacillati; phylum Actinomycetota; class Actinomycetes; order Micromonosporales; family Micromonosporaceae; genus Micromonospora; species Micromonospora sonneratiae. The sequence goes on from NZ_JBHTMP010000024.1 coordinate 86,190, forward strand.
GTCGCCCACCCAGTACGAAGGGCAGGCCCCGCTCCTCGAGCAGGGACGGCAGCGGGTCGGAGTCGTGCAGCGACAGCAGCAGTACGCCGTCGATGTGCTGGTTGGTCAGGTGGTGCTCCACCCGCTCGCGCTCGGCCGGCGACTGGGCCATGGCCAGCCACAGCTGCATCGGCGTCTCGAGCAGCTCGGAGCTGATACCGCGCACGATGCCGGCGAAGAACGGCTCGGTGAAGACCCGGTCCCCCGACTCGGAGACCACCAGCGCCACCGAATCCGTACGTTGGGTGACCAGCGCCCGGGCGGCCCGGTTCGGCACGTAGCCGAGTTCCGCGATGGCCTGCTGCACCGCCGCCCGAGCCTCGGGACTCACCTGTGGCGAGCCGTTGACGACGCGGGACACCGTGCCCCGGCCGACCCCGGCCCGGGCAGCGACCGCGTCGAGGGTCGGCCGCCCGAGTGAGCGGGTGCGTTGGGTTGTCATCGGTTGCTCCTCCGACGTCCGGTATCCGGTGCCGGCCAGGGGCCGGCACCGGATGCCCTGATTGCTGGACTGGCTCCGCCTATTGTGCGGCCAGGCCGTTACGTCGGATCACCTCGGCGTACCACTTGCCGCTCGATTTCAGCGTACGCACCTGGCTGTCGAAATCGACATGGGTCATGCCGAAGCGCTTGGTGTAGCCCCACGCCCATTCGAGGTTGTCCAGCAGCGACCAGGCGAAGTAGCCGCGCAGCGGCACCCCTGCGGCGATGGCCTCGTGACAGGCCCGCAGGTGGGCGTCGAAGTAGGCCAGCCGGTCGGGGTCGTGGACCGCTCCGTCGGCCGAGACCTCGTCGACGAACGCCGACCCGTTCTCGGTGATGTGCATCGGCAGTTCGGGATACTCCCGGTGTAGCCGCTGGAGAATCTCCGACAGTCCCGCCGCGTCGATCTCCCACCCCATGTCGGTCACCGGCCGGCCGCTGGTGACGAACCGTACCTGCTCGCTGCCCGGCCAGCAGGACGGTTGACGCCAGTACGGCTCGACCGGCTCGGTGGCAGGCGCCGGGGCGGCCACCACGTACCGGCTGTAGTAGTTGACGCCGAGCATGGACAGCGGGGTGGAGATGATTGCGAGGTCGCCGTCGCGCACGTGCTCGAAGTCGGTCACGTTGCACAGGTCCTGCACCACGTCGGCCGGGTACTCGCCGCGCAGGACCGGGTCCAGGAAGATCCGGTTGGCCAGACCGTCGATGCGGCGTACGGCGTCGGCGTCACCGGCGACGTCGGCACTGGCGGCCGGGTCCTGCGGCGACACGGCGTAGAGGTTGAGCGTCACCCCGAAGTCGTGGTCGGGGCGGGCTGCCCGCATGGCCTGCACCGCCAGCCCGTGGCCGAGCATGAGGTGGTGGGCCGCGCGTACCGAGTCAGCGGCGTCGGACCGGCCGGGGGCGTGGCCACCGGAGCCGTAGCCGAGGAAGGCCGAGCACCAGGGCTCGTTGAGGGTGGTCCAGTAGCGCACCCGGTCGCCCAGCGCGGCATGGGTCAGTTCGGCGTACTCGGCGAACCGGGCAGCGGTGTCCCGGGCCGGCCAGCCGCCGGCGTCCTCCAGCGCCTGGGGCAGGTCCCAGTGGTAGAGGGTGACCCACGGTTCGATCCCGTGGTCGAGCAGTTCGTCGACCAGCCGCCGGTAGAAGTCCAGCCCCGCCTGGTTGGCCGGGCCGCTGCCGGTCGGCTGCACCCGTGGCCAGGCCACCGAGAACCGGTACGACCGCAGGCCGAGGTCGGCCATCAGCTTCACGTCGTCGCGGTACCGGTGGTAGTGGTCGCAGGCCACGTCGCCGGTGTGGCCCTCCTTCACCCTGCCCGGGGTGTGGCAGAACGTGTCCCAGATCGACGGGAGTCGGCCGTCCGCCTCCACCGCGCCCTCGATCTGGTAGGCGGCGGTGGCGGCGCCCCAGAGAAAGCCGGGCGGGAAGATCAGCTGGCCGGCGTCGACCGAACCGGCCGGATCGGGGCGTTGCGCCTGCGGGTTCGCTAGTTCGGTCACGATTTGATGGAACCTTCCATGATGCCGCCGATGATCTGACGACCAAAGGCGATGAACACGAGGAGCAGCGGCACGATCGCCAGCGCGGTGCCGGTGAAGACCTGTGCGTAGTCGGTGGTGTAGTTACCGGTCGACAGGATCTTGAGCGACACCTGGACGGTCGGGGTGTTGCTGTCCAGGACGATGTACGGCCACAGGAACTCGTTCCAGGTCTCCATGAACGTCAGCAGACCCAGCACGCCGGCGGCCGGGCGCAGCACCGGCAGCACGATGTTCCAGTAGATCCGCCAGGTGGAGCAGCCGTCGACCCGCGCTGCCTCGATCAACTCGTCGCTGATCCCCGACAGGGCGTACTGCCGGATCATGAACACCCCGAATCCCTTGACCAGGAACGGCACGATCACCGCCTGGAGGGTGCCGATCCAGCCAAGCTCGATCATGACCATGTAGAGCGGGATCAGGCCGAGTTGGGTGGGCACCATCATCGTCACGATGATGATCAGCAGCAGCGCGTTGGCGCCCCGGAACCGCAGCTTGGCGAAGGCGAAGCCGGCCAGCGTGGAGAAGAAGACGACCGAGATGGTCACGACCGTCGAGACGAACAACGAGTTGGCGAGTCCGATGAGGAACGACGCCTGTTCGTTGGCCAGCAGCCGCTCGGTGTTCTCGAGGAAGTTGCCCCCGGGGGTGAGCGGCGGCGGAACGTCGTAGATCGCGCTGTTGTCCCGCGAGGCGATGATGAACGACCAGACGATCGGGAAGATCGACAGCAGGCAGGCGATGACGAGCGCCAGGTAGGTCAGCGGGCTGGCCTCCCACAGCCGTACCGAGCCACGCCGGAGCCGTCCCGAGCCACGTCGTGACCGGCCGGACGCCGAGGGCTTGGGCGGGGTCGGGGCCGCAGCGGGTTGGGTGGTCAGGGTGCTCACTTCGACGACCCCCGAAGCGTTCGGCGTACCAGCAGGAAGTTGACGAGCGCGAAGAGTGTGATCAGCATGAACAGCGTCCACGACATCGCCGAGCCGTAGCCGTAGTCGTAGTTGCTGTCGAAGGTGCGCTCGTAGATGTACATGGCGATGGTCTGGAACTCGTTCAGCGAACCGCCCTGGATCCGGCCGTACCCGAACATCAGTGGCTCGGTGAAGAGCTGCATGCCGCCGATGGTGGAGATGATGGCGGTGAAGACGATCGTGGGTTGGATCAGCGGTACGGTGAGCCGCCAGAACTGCCGGCTGGGTGAGGCTCCGTCGAGCGAGGCGGATTCGTAGAGGTCCTTCGGGATCGCCTGCATCGCCGCCAGGTAGATCAGCGAGTTGTACCCGATCCACCGCCAGTCGACCATGAACGAGATCGCGGTCCAGGCCGCCGGCCGGCTGTTGCGCCACTCGATCGGATTGATCCCGACGAGGTCCAACAGCCAGGTGAGGAGACCGAACCGGTCGGCGAAGATGAAGCCGAAGACGATTCCGACCGCCGCCACCGAGGTGATGTTGGGCAGCAGCACCCCCATCCGGAACGCGGTGCGGAACCGCAGCTTCTTGTTCAGCCAGTTGGCCAGCATCAGGGCCAGGAGCAACTGCGGCACGGTCGACACGATGAAGATGCCGAAGGTGTTGAACAGCGCGTTCCAGAACCGGTCGTCGCCGAACATCTCGGTGTAGTTCGCCAGCCCGACGAAGCCCTTGTCGCCACCGGTCAGCGACCACTCCCGCAGGGAGACGTACGCGGTGTAGACGAGCGGGAACAGCCCGAATATGCCGAAGAGAACGAAGAACGGCGCGACGTAGAAGTACGGCGACACCTTCATGTCGAATTGGCCGAACGCACCACGACGGCGTGGGCGGACCGGCGGTGCCGGGGGTGACGCGGCGCGCGGCGGGGCTTCCGCGGTACCAAGATCGGGCATGGGGAACGTTCCTTCCGTGAACGCTCGCGGGGCAATCACGACGGACGGTGTGGGGTGGCAACGCCCGCACCGGTCAGGGGACGGACGGTGGGGTGGCGGCGCCCGCACCGGTCAGGGGACGGACAGTGGTCGGCGACGCCCGCACCGGTCAGGGGACAGACGGTGGGGTGGCGGCGCCCGCACCGGTCAGGGTCCGAGCACCGCCACCCGTTACCGCTAGCCCTCGGCTAGCTTCTTGCCGTCCTGGACCGCCTTGTCCCACGCCGCGTCCGAGGTCGACTTGCCCTGCTCGGCAGCCTGCATCTGGGGCTCGAAGATGTTCTCCCACAGCTGCTGGTGCTTCGGGCCGAGGTAGATCGGCTTGAGCTGCTTGACGCTGGTACCGAAGATCACGCCGGTGGGCGCGTTGCTGAAGTACGCGTTGGTCGAGTCCTTGAACTGCGGGTCGTCCAGGGCCTGGACGTTGGAGGGCATGTTGCCCTTCTCCTTGAAGTTCGCCAGGCTGCCCTCCTTGCCGGTCAGGTACTTCAGCAGTTCGAAGGCCTGCTTCTTCTTGGTGCTCTGCTCCGGGATGGCCAGGTAGGAGCCGCCCCAGTTGCCGCTGCCGCCGGGGATATCGGCAATGTCCCACTTGCCCTTGTTCTCGTCGCCAGCACGCTCGGCGATGGCACCGGTCATCCAGGCCGGGCAGGGCACGGTGGCGAAGGCGCTCTTCTTGAAGGAGGCGTCCCAGTCCGGCGCCCACCGGGTGAGCTTGCTGGTCAGGCCGTCCGCACCCAGCTTGAGGCCGAAGTTCCAGGCCGTCTTCACCACCGGGTTGGTGTCACCGATGAACTTGTTGCTGGTGTCGTAGAACCAGGTGTCGGAGTTCTGCATGATGTACGGCTGCATGATGCTGGTCGCGCTGTCGATCCAGGTCGCGCCGGTGTTCTTCGCCTTGAACTCGGCGCCCTTGGCGGCGTACGCCTCCCAGGTCGGCCAGAGCTTGCTGACCTCGTCCCGGGCGGTCGGGAAGCCCGCCTTGGCGAACAGGTCGCTGCGGTAGCACATGGCCAGGCCGCCAACGTCGGTGCCGAGGCCGACCAGCTTCTTCTTGTCGGCGGTGAACCCGTTCGCCCACTTGTACGGCAGGAAGCTGCTCTCCAGCTCGGCCGCGCCGAGGTCCAGCAGGTTGGCGAAGTTCTTGTGGTCCTGCAGGTAGCCCTGGAGCGGGCCTTCCTCCAGCATCACCACGTCGCCAGCGCCCTTGCCGGTGGCCAGCCACTGGACGAGCTTCGGCTGGTAGTCCTTCAGCTGGCCCATGTTCTGGGCGTCGACCTTGATGTTCGGGTTCTTGGCCTGGAAGTCGGCGACCGCCTGGTCGAATCCGGGCGAGCCGAAGTACTGCAGGGTGATGGTCACCTTGCCATCAGCACTGCCGTCGCCTCCGCTGTCCTTGCTACACGCCGTGGCGCTGAAGACCATGCCCGCGGCGAGAGCGACCACGGCCATGTCGCGTACGCCGCGCCTGGTAACGCTCATCCCGACCCCTCTCAGGTGTCGTCGTAGGTGGTGTCGTGGTGCAACCAGTTGGCTCCGCACCGCTTCGCTGGGCATTCGTACTCACACCACAGACCCGGCCGGGAGCGCTCCCATGAGCGTGCCGGCAGGCCGAGTGAGTGTCAACACATCGTTGGGAGCGTTCCCATTTTGTTACCGGCGCAGCCCCTGCCGGTAACACGGGTGTGGGTCGTCGAGGTGCACGGAAGGCCCCTTCTCATGCAGAAAGCGATGAGAAGGGGCCTCCCTACAGCGGTCAGGCCAGGCGGCGGACCAACGTCGTGGCGCGGCCGGCGTCGAAGCGCGCCTGGTCGAACGCCCGGTCCCCGTTCCAGCTCCGCATCAACTCATGGTCCGGATGCCCCGGATCGGCGAGGGCGGCCAGGAAGACCCGGTAGCCGAAGGGGCCACCCACGTCCTCCGGTGGGCAGGCCCACTCGCCGTCGACACAGACCGGGTAACGCTCGTCGGGATCGGCACTGAAGGCGTCCTCGACGATCACGTCGTGTTCCCACCAGTCGCCGAAGTCGTAGGTGTAACGGAACCGGCTGCCCTTGCCCACCACCGCGTCCAACCGCGCATCCAGTTCGTCACGCAGGACAAGTTCGCCGTCTGGATCCGGCGCGCCGTACTGCACCCCGTCGACGTCGAACGAGTGCAGATGGCAGTCCCGCCAACCCATGACGTACTGGAAAACCCGGTGCAACCGGTCCAGGGTGTAACCGCCGGGCACCAGGACCCGCCGCCACACGGTCGGCGTGACGTCGGAAAGGGACACCTTCAGTTGGAAGATCTGACGGGTCATGGTCTCCCATCCTTGGCATAAGCTTCCGGCATGATCTGCCGCGCGTGCCGAGACAGACGGCACGACGACTGCCGGGGCCACAACTGGTGCGACTGCCAGCACCGTACCCCCGTACCGACGCCTCCGGTCACTGGTCCGGCCAGCGAATGACCGGAAATATCCCGATCAGTCAGCTGTTGCCCGATCCTGCTGACTCGCTGGACGAGGCCGCGCTCACCGCGCTGTACGGCCGTACCGAAGACCCGCACCTGCGTATCAACTTCGTGTCCAGCATCGACGGGGCGGTGGCCGTGGACGGCTACTCGGCCGGGCTCTCCAGCGAGCCGGACAAGCGGGTCTTCGGCGTGTTGCGGATGGTCTGCGACGCCCTGCTGGTGGGGGCCGGCACGCTACGGATCGAGGGCTACCGGGCACTTCGACTCGACCCCCGGCGCCGGGCCTGGCGGCAGGCCAACGGGCTGCCCGAGTACCCCACGCTCGTGGTGGTCTCCGGATCACTGGCCCTGGAACCGACCCTCGCCGCCTTCGTCGACGCCCCGGTCCGGCCGATCGTGATCACCTCGGAACAGGCCACCGCACCCGCCGGACTGGCCGAGGTCGCGGACCTCGTCCGGTGCGGCACGGACCAGGTCGACCTGGCCGCCGCGCTGGCCGAACTGCACCGCCGCGGGTTACGTCAGGTGCTGTGCGAGGGCGGGCCACTGCTGTTCGGCGCGCTCACCGCCGCCGACCTGGTCGACGAGGTCTGTCTCACCGTGGCTCCGCTGCTGGCCGGGCCCGGAGCGGGACGGATCACCGCCGGACCGGCCAGCCCACCCCGGGGGATGTTCCTGCGTCACGCGCTGGCCACGCCCGGCGGCATCCTGCTGCTGCGGTACGCCCGCGACTGACCCGCCGAGACAGGACGGACCTCGCAACCGTCCGTCACGTGTCTCCGTTGGGGAAGCCGAGCAAGCGTCGCCCCCGCCCGACACCCGGACGGCCGGGCCCTCTCCCACGTGGTTGCGAGCATGCTGGCCCCCGCCGGCCCACCCGGCGGCAGGTTAGGCTCCGGCGCATGTTGGCGTGGCGATGGCACGGCCGGGCAGCGAACGCGGCAATGGTGCTCGTGGTCGGTCTGGTCGCCCTCGTCGGCCTGGTGGTGCAGTCGCGTGGCATCGACACCGCCGCTGACTGGGCGGCGCTGCTGGCCGTACTGGCCTCCTCCGGCGCGCTGTATCTGCGCCGCCGCCATCCGGTGGCGGTGGGCGTGGTGGCACTGGCCGCCGTCGGCGCCTACGGAGCGTTGCTGCACCGGCCCGGGCCGATCATGTTGGTGTTCGTCGTGGCGCTCTACACCGTCGTCGACGAGGGACACCTCGCGATCGCCATCGGCCTCGGTCTCGCCTCGGTGGTCGCCTTCGCCGCCGCGGACAGCTACGACAGGACGGCGAACAGCGCCAACGGGGCCACGCTGCTGCATGCCGGTTGGCTCGTCGCGGTCATCGTCGGCGTGACCCGCAACCGCCGGGCCTATGTTGCCGAGGCGCAGGCCCGGGTGCTCGCCGCCGAGCAGGGCAGGGAGGAGGTGGCCCGGCGCCGGGCCACCGAGGAACGGCTGCGCATCGCCCGCGAGCTGCACGACGCGCTCGGCCACCACCTCTCGCTGATCAACGTGCAGGCCAGCGCCGCGCTGCACCGCCCGGACGCCACCCGGTCCATACAGGCGCTGACCGCGATCAAACAGACGAGCAAGGAGACGCTGCGTGAGTTGCGGATGACGCTGGAGATACTGCGGCGGGAGGGCCCGGCACCGGCCGCACCCGGCCTGGACGGCCTTGACGAGCTGGTCACGACGGCCGGGCGGTCCGGGTTGGCGATCCGTACCGAGCTGGCCGAAACCCGACCGCTGCCACCGGAGGTCGACCTGGCGGCGTACCGGATCATCCAGGAGGCGCTCACCAACGTGACCCGCCACGCGGGTGCGACCACCGCGACCGTCCGCGTGCGGCCCGACCGCGACGACGTGCTGGTGGAGGTCGAGGACAACGGCACCGGCGTACCGGGCCCGTCCGGCAACGGGATCCTCGGCATGGGCGAGCGGGCCCGGGCGTTGGGTGGTTCGCTGGCCACGGGCCCCGGGCCGGACGGCGGTTTCCAGGTGCATGCCCGCCTCCCGCTACGGTCCGGTCCGGTGACGGCGGGAGGATCAGCGTGATCCGGGTCCTGCTGGCCGACGACCAGACCCTGGTCCGCGCCGGGTTCCGCTCCATCCTGGACGGCGAGAAGGACATCGAGGTGGTCGGCGAGGCCGCGGACGGTGCGGAGGCGGTGCGGCTGGTCCGGCAACTGCGGCCGGACGTCGTCCTCATGGACATCCGGATGCCCGGGCTGGACGGCCTGACCGCCACTCGGGAGATCACCAGCAGCTCCGACGTCCGCGTGATCATCCTGACCACCTTCGACCTGGACGACTACGTCTACGGCGCGCTGCGGGCCGGCGCGAGCGGCTTCCTGGTCAAGGACACCGAGCCGGCGGAGTTCATCCACGGGGTGCGGGTGGTGGCACGCGGCGACGCGCTCATCGCCCCGTCGATCACCCGCCGACTGATCACCGAATTCACCGCCCGGGTCGCACGACCGGACCCGGGGCCGCGGCTGAACGCGCTCACCGAGCGGGAGCGTGAGGTGCTGGCGCTGGTCGCCGCCGGCCTGTCCAACGACGAGATCGCGGCGCGGCTGGTACTGAGCCCGGCGACCGCGAAGACGCACGTCAGCCGGATCATGACCAAGGCCCAGGTCCGGGACCGGGCCCAGTTGGTGATCCTCGCGTACGAGTCCGGCCTGGCCATCCCCGGCTGGCTCGGCAGTTCCTGAACACCGTCGTGGTTCCTGCGCCCGCCGGAAGACGCCCGGCGAGCGCAGCCCCCACGACACCGGCACCGACCGACCGGGGCAGGCGGTCAGCTGGTGCGGCGGGAGCGGGCCAGCCCCAGGCCACCGACGACGATGCCGATCAGCCCCACCACCAGGGCCACGTAGGCCCCGCCTCGCCCGTTGCCGGTGCCGATACCACTGTCGGAGGTGGCCACGACCAGTCCACCGAGGACCATGCCGATCAGGCCCGCCACCAGGGCCACGGTGGCTCCGCCCCGCCCGTTGGCGATGCCGATACGACTGGCGGGGCGGGCCAGGGCCAGCCCGCCGATGGCCACGCCGGTCAGCCCCAGTACGGCGGCGACGATGGCCCCGAGTCGCCCGGCGCTCATGGTGTAGACGCTGGCGGCGACCGAGACGTCCACAGCCGGAGGTGCGGCAGGCTCGCCCCCACCGAGCAGGGTGGCTGCGGTGGAGGCGAGCAGGTGACGGATGGACATTGCGGATCCCTTCGGTCACATGACGGGTACAGGCGGCAGCGTATGTACCGGCCCGGTCGGGAGTCGTCATGCCGGAGTTGCCGATGGGCCTACCACCCCGGTCGTACGCGCTCGGGACGTCGTACCACCCCGGTCGTCCCCCGGGTTCCGTCGCGCCGCAGGCCCTCGACCTGCCCGCCCGGTCGCCCGGCTACCCGCCGGATCCGGTCATGAGCGGCCGCAGTTCCACCCCGGCGTACCGGGCGTCCGGCCAGCGCTGGGCGATCTCGGCCGCCCGTTCGGGGGTCGCGCACTCGAACATGCAGAAGCCGGCCAACTGCTCCTTGGCCTCGATGAACGGCCCGTCGGTCAGCACCGGCACACCGTCACGGGGGCGGACCGCCCTGGCCAGCGCCGGAGGGGCCAGTGCCTCGCCGGTGACCCACTCGCCGGTCTCGGCGAGTTCCTTCATGATCACCTCAGCATCGTGCATCAGCCCGGCCCGTTCCTCGTCCGAAAGAGCCGCCCAGGTCGCCGGGTTCTGGTAGATCAACAACAGGTACTTCACGTATCGCTCCTCGTGGTGCCGACGCCCCTCTGGGGCGTGCTCTCGGGGATGGTCGACCCCGGCGGCCCGGCCCGGACATCCGAACAAAAAATCCCGGCTGCCCTGTCGAAGCCGCCCGGTCCGTTCCGACCTATCCGCGTGTGGTGCCGCACCGGCACCCGCAACATGCAGGTGAAACCGGAAGGATCTCAATGTACGACCCGACCGTGACAGAGTCCGGCATCCGCGCCGGGCGGCGGGAGTGGATCGGGCTGGCGGTGCTGGCCCTACCCACCCTGCTGGTGTCACTCGACATGAGCGTGCTGTTCATGGCCCTACCGCAGCTGAGCGCGGATCTCGGCGCCGACGCCACCGGACAGTTGTGGATCCTGGACAGCTACGGCTTCCTGGTCGCCGGCTTCCTGGTCACGATGGGCACGCTGGGTGACCGGATCGGCCGGCGTCGGCTCCTGCTGATCGGGGCCAGCGCGTTCGGCGCAGCGTCCCTGCTGGCCGCGTACGCCGACAGCACGGAGATGCTGATCGCGGCCCGGGCGGTGCTGGGCATCGCCGGGGCCACGTTGATGCCCTCGACCCTGGCCCTGATCAGGAGCATGTTCCACGACACCCGGCAGCGCTCCGTGGCCATCGCGGTGTGGATGAGCTGCTTCATGGCCGGCAACACGATCGGCCCGCTGGTGGGCGGCGTACTGCTGGAGTGGTTCTGGTGGGGCTCGGTGTTCCTGGCCGGCGTACCCGTCATGGCCGTGCTGGTGCTGACCGGCCCCGCGCTGCTGCCCGAGCACCGCGACCCCGACCCCGGTCGGCTGGACCTGACCAGTGTGGTGCTGTCCCTGGCCGCGATCCTGCCGGCGGTCCACGGACTGAAGGAGCTGACGAAGAACGGCTGGCAGATCATGCCGGTTGCGGCCATCGCGCTCGGCGCGGCGGTCGGGGCGGTGTTCGTACGCCGGCAACGTCGGCTGTCCCACCCGCTGCTGGACGTACGGCTGTTCGCCGGCCGGACGTTCCGCGCCGCACTGGGGCTGAACTTCCTCGGCGCGGTCATGATGTCGGGGACGTTCCTCTTCGTTCCGCTCTATCTGCAACTGGTCGCGGGCATGTCCCCGCTACAGGCGGGGCTGTGGTTGATACCGCAGTCGGTCGCGATGATCGTCAGCACCCAACTGACCCCGCACATCGCCGCCCGGGTGCGCCCGGCTTACGTGATGGCGGGCGCGCTGGTGATCTCCGCGCTCGGCTGTCTGCTGCTCACCCGGGTCGACCCGGCCGGCGGTCTGGCGTTGCTGGTGGTCGGCTTCCTGCTGGCCTGCGTCGGCGTCGCGCCGCCGTCGGCGCTGACCACCGGGCTGCTCCTCGGCTCCGCGCCGGCGGGCCGGGCCGGCGCGACGGCTTCGGTGTCGGAGACCAGCGGTGAACTCGGTGTGGCGCTCGGCCTGGCCGTCATGGGCAGCCTCGGCACCGCCGTCTACCGCGACCGGCTCGTCGTACCCGAGGGGGTCCCGAGTGGGCTGGCCGGGACCGCCCGGGAGAGTCTCGCGGGCATCACCGCCGCCGCGGGTCGGACGCCCACCGGTCCCGTCGCCGAACTCGTCGAGAACGCCCGGGCCGCCTTCACCACCGGGCTCAACGTCGTGGGCGGGGTCGGTGCCGTTCTCTTCCTCGCCCTGGCCATCCTGGCGATCGCTACGCTACGTCAGGTAGACCCAAATGATCAACCGGGTCCGGCCGACCCCGGCACCGCCACCGGGCCCGACCCGGGTGAGCCCGCCACGGCATCGGTCTGACACCCACCATCACCGCACCGGCAGTAACCGAACAGGAGAAAGATGCCCACCGTACGTTCCGCCGACGGCACCACCATCGCCTTCGACCAGCACGGGGAGGGGCCGGCAGTCGTCCTGGTGGGTGGCGCCACCCAGCACCGCCGCATCGACCCGAGCACCGGGCAACTGACGACGCTACTGGCCACCGACTTCACCGTCGTGCACTACGACCGGCGCGGTCGTGGCGACAGCGGCGACACCGGACCGTACGCGGTCGAGCGCGAGATCGACGACCTGGCGGCGCTCATCAAGCAGGTGGGTGGCACGGCCCACGTGTACGGCATGTCCTCCGGCGCGGTCCTCGCCCTACGGGCCACCGCTGCCGGGCTGCCCGTCACCCGGCTGGCGTTGTACGAGCCGCCGTTCATCATCGACGACAGCCGTCCCGCGCTGCCGGCCGACTACCTGGACCGGCTCACCGAACTACTCTCGGCGGGGCGCCGGGCCGACGCGGTCGGACACTTCATGACCTACGCGGTGGGCCTGCCGCCCGAGGTCGTCGCCGAGATGCGGGGGTCGCAGATGTGGGCCGCGGCCGAGGCGGTGGCGCACACCCTGGCCTACGACGGTGCCGTGATGGGCGACACCATGTCCGGCCGGCCGCTACCGCGATCGTGGGCGACCTCCGTCACGGTTCCGACGCTGGCCATCGACGGCGGGGAGAGCCCCACCTGGGCCCGGGACGCCGTACGGGCACTGGCGGACCTCCTCCCCCGGGCCCGGCACCGCACGTTGCCGGGGCAGACTCACGGGGCGGACCCCACGGTCCTCGCCCCCGTGCTGCGGGAGTTCTTCGCGGCGTGAGGAAGGGGCCCCTTCCATCGCTTCCCGCCTTGGCAGGGGCCCCTCCTGACCGGAGGGCCGGATCGGTGCAGTCACCCTCGGCGTCGACACGGCAGCCGTCGGGCCGCGACCCGGGTACGGGTCGCCGGGCGGTCACCGCGAGTCACTTGGCATGCTGTCGTACCCGTGGGGCAGGATGCAGGACGTGTTCCGTGACCTGACGCCGACCGTAAGCAGAGTGACCCGATGACCGCCGAAGAACCGGACGGGCCGGGCGAGGAGGTCGGCCGGGTACTCGGCACCGCCGACGCGACCCCCCTGCAGTTCTGGACCGCGGTCACGCCCGGTAACTACCTCCAACTCGACGACGTGGTGGTCACCCGACGTGACCTGCCCGACCGGGAACCGGTCACCATCGCCGGGGTGGTGACCCAGGTCCGGGCCCGGCACGAGGGTGCCCAGTTCGACTCGGACGTCTTCGCCATCGCCGAGGGGACGCTGCCCGCCCAGGTGCAGGAGGCCGCCGAGATCACCACCACCCGGGTCGACCCGGAGTTCTACGTACCGCCCGCGCCGGGCGCGGTGGTGCACCGGGCGGAGGGCGACACCCGGGCCCGGGCACTGCACTTCGACCGGATGGAGCGGCGCATCCCGATGGGCATCGGCCGGGACGGGGTGCCGGTCTTCCTCAACGCCGACTTCCTCGACGGCACCCGGGGCGCGCACGTCTCGATCTCGGGCATCTCCGGGGTGGCCACCAAGACCAGCTTCGCCACCTTCCTGCTCTACTCGGTCTTCCGCTCCGGACAACTCGGCGGCGACGCGGTCAACGCCAAGGCGCTGATCTTCAACGTCAAGGGCGAGGACCTGCTCTTCCTCGACCACCCCAACACCCGGCTGGACGCGGCGACCACGGCGACGTACGCGAAACTGGGGTTGCCGACCGGGCCCTTCCCGGATGTCCGGGTCTACGCCCCGCCCCGGGCCGGCGACTCCTCGGGCACCCCGGACGTGCAGAGCCGTCTGGCCGGGGTGGACAGCTTCTACTGGACGTTGAGCGAGTTCTGCGCCGACCGGCTGCTGCCGTACGTCTTCGCCGACGCCGACGACGAGCGCCAGCAGTACACGATGGTGGTGCACTCGGTGGCCGCGTACCTGGCCCGCTACGCCCAACCGGCCGACGGTGGGGTGAGCGTCGACGGGGTACGGATCGGTTCCTACCCCGACCTGGTCGACCACATCGTCGAGCAGCTCACCGACGACGAGACCCGCTCGACCTGGGCCGGCAGCGCGGTCAACACCGGCACGGTGAACGCCTTCGCCCGCCGCCTGATCAGCAGCAAGCGGGACCTGGGCCGGCTGATCCGGGGGGACCTGGCCAGCCGCCGGCCGCACCGGATCAACACCGACGAGAGTGCCCAGGTCACCGTGGTCGACCTGCACAACCTGCCGGACCGGGCCCAGCGCTTCGTGGTCGGTGTCACGCTCAAGACCGAGTTCGAGAACAAGGAGAAGAAGGGCGCGAAACCGCTGCTCTTCGTCGTACTCGACGAGCTCAACAAGTACGCCCCGCGCGACGGCTCCTCCCCGATCAAGGAGGTGCTGCTGGACATCGCCGAGCGGGGCCGCTCGCTCGGCGTCATCCTGATCGGGGCACAGCAGACCGCCAGCGAGGTCGAACGTCGGATCGTCACCAACTCGGCGATCCGGGTGGTCGGCCGGCTCGACCCGGCCGAGGCGTCCCGACCGGAGTACGGCTTCCTGCCGCCCGCCCAGCGTCAGCGTGCCCTGCTGGCCAAACCCGGCACGATGTTCGTCAACCAGCCGGACATTCCGGTGCCGCTGTGCCTGGAGTTCCCGTTCCCGGCCTGGGCGACCCGGGTGTCCGAGGCCGGGCAGGCACCCTCGGAGACGCTACGCTCGATCACCCAGGCGGTGACCGACCCGTTCGTGGTGGTCGGTTCCCGCGCCGGAGCACTCGCCGACGACGACATCCCGTTCTGATCGGGGCCGCCATGAAGATCCTGCACACCTCAGACTGGCACGTCGGCAAGGTCCTCAAGGGACAGTCCCGGGTCCGGGAGCACGTCGACGTGCTGGCCCAGGTGGTCGAGATCGCCCGGGCCGAACGACCGGACCTGGTCATCGTCGCCGGCGACCTCTACGACACGGCAGCGCCGACGCCGGACGCCACGAAGCTGGTGACCCGGGCGCTGTCCGCCCTGCGGGGCACCGGCGCCCAGGTCGTCGCAATCGGCGGCAACCATGACAACGGGGCGGCGCTGGACGCGTTGCGTCCGTGGGCGGACGCGGCCGGGGTCGCGCTGCGGGGCAGCGTCCGGGACACCGCCGCCGACCACATCATCGACGGCGAGACCGCCGGGGGCGAACGGTGGCGGGTGGTGGCCCTGCCGTTCCTGTCCCAGCGCTACGCGGTCCGGGCGGTCGAGATGTACGACCTGACCGCCGCCGAGGCGGTGCAGACCTACGCCGACCACCTGGGACGGCTGATGGGCCGGTTGGCCGAGGACTTCGACGCCCCCGACCGGGTGCACCTGATCACCGCCCATCTGACCGTGGTCGGTGCCCGTACCGGGGGTGGTGAACGGGAGGCGCACACCGTGATGGGTTACGCCGTACCCGCCACGATCTTCCCCACCAGCACGCACTACGTCGCGCTCGGTCACCTGCACCGGGCCCAGCAGGTGCCCGGTCCCTGCCCGGTCCACTACAGCGGCAGCCCGCTGGCGGTCGACTTCGGCGAAGAGGAGAACGTCCCCTCGGTCAGCATCGTCGAGGTCACCGCGCAGACCGCGGCCAGGGTACGGCACGTGCCGGTCACCGCCGGAACGCCGCTGCGCACCGTACGCGGCACGCTGGAGGAGCTGGGCCGGATCGACGACCCGGACGCCTGGCTGCGGGTGTACGTCCGCGAGACGCCCCGGGCCGGGCTGCGCGAGGAGGTGCAGGAACTGCTGCCCCGGGCCCTGGAGGTACGCGTCGACCCGGAGATGCTGGCCGCCGCGACCACCGCACCGCGTACCGCCCAGCGGGCCGGCCGTTCGCCACGGGACCTGTTCGGCGACTACCTGGACAGCCGGGGGCACGCCGACGACGACGTACGCAACCTGTTCAACCAGCTCCTCGAGGAGGTGGACGGCTAGTGCGTCCGCTGCGGCTGGACATGGCGGGCTTCACCGTCTTCCGGGACGAGACGACCGTCGACTTCACCGACGCCGACTTCTTCGCCCTGGTCGGCCCGACCGGGTCCGGCAAGTCGACCGTGCTCGACGCGATCTGTTTCGCGCTCTACGGCACGGTGCCCCGCTGGGGTGGCAGTCGGGGCATCGCCAACGCCCTGGCCCCGTCCGCGACCGAGGCCCGGGTCCGGCTGGTGTTCGAGTCGGCCGGTGCACGCTACGTCGCCACCCGGGTGGTCCGCCGCGACGGCCGGGGCAACGTCAAGACCGGTGGTGCCGGCCTGCAACTGATGCCACCCGGCTTCGACGTGACCAAACTGGACACCGGCATGAGTCCCGACGACCTGGGTGAGGTGATCGCCGGTACCCCGGCCGAGATGGAGCAGGCGGTGCTCGACGCGGTCGGGCTGCCGTACGAGCAGTTCACCAGTTGCGTGGTGCTGCCGCAGGGGCAGTTCGCCGACTTCCTGCACGCCAAGCCGGCGGCCCGGCAGGAGATCCTGGTCAACCTGCTCGGGCTGGGCGTCTACGAGGAGGTCCAGAAGAAGGCCACCACCCGGGCGGCGGAGGCCGAGGCCCAACTCGCCGCCGTCGACCGCATCCTCGCCGGACTGACCGGGGTCGACGACGAGGCCTTGGCCGAGGCCGCCGAACGGGTCACCGCGATGCGGGAGCTGGCCACCTCGGTGGCGGCGACGATGCCCGAGCTACGGGAAGCCGAGCGGGTGGCGGCGGCGGCGGCGGACCGGTTGGCCGTACTCGACGCGGAGATCGCCGAGTTGGACTCGGTACGTCCACCGGCCGACGTCACCGCCATCGCCCGGTCCGTGTCGGTCGCCCGGGGAGAGGTGGCCGACACCTCCGCCGCCGTCACGGTGGCCGAGGAACGGGAGGAGAAGCTTCGGGGCGAGCTGGCCGGAGCCGGCGACGCCACCGTGCTGCGGATGCTGCAACAGGCACACACCGAACGGGACCGGCTGGCCGCCGAGGCGGAGACGCTGCTGGTCGGGCTGACCTCCGCCGCCACCGAGCACGCCGAGGCCGTCGCCGCCCTCGAACAGGCGCGGGCCGCCGCCACCGCCGAGCGGGACGCGTTGGAGGCGGCACGTCAGGCGTACCAGGAGGCGCAGGCCACCGACCGGGCCGCCGCGCTGCGGACCCAGCTCACCGCGGGTGCCCCCTGCCCGGTGTGCCAGCAGCAGGTGCACACCGTCCCCGCCGTACCGGCCGGGTCGGCCGTGGTCGCCGCCGAAGCCGCCGGCAAGG
>NZ_JBHTMP010000025.1:0-100584 GCF_042679305.1 Micromonospora sonneratiae
CCGCGCCCGCCGCGCCCGTGGCCGAGCCGACCGTCGCCCCCGTCGAGGAGGCGGAGCCCGGCGAGGCCGAACCGGCCGAGCCCGCCCGCCGTCGACGTCGCAACCGTCGCACCATCGAGCCCGAGGTGACGGTCGAGGCCGAGGAAGAGGTCGAGGCCGAGGAAGAGGCCGTCGAACTCGACGAAGAGGACGAGGACGAGGAGACCGTGGCGGGTCGCCGTCGTCGTCGGCGTGGCCGCCGGGGCCGGGGCCGGGGCAAGGGCCCGGCGGACGAGGCTGAGCTCGAGGAAGAGGAAGCCGAGGAGCCGGCACAGGTCGAGGTCGAGGACGAGGAAGACGAGGAGACCGAGGGCGGCGAGGGGCTGACCCGTCGGCGTCGGCGTCGGCGGCGTAAGGGCGCTGGTGACGTCGAGGGCGCTGCCGACGACGGCGTGCCGACCGTGGTCAAGATCCGCGAGCCCCGTCGGACCACCGACGAGGTGCAGGGCGTCTCCGGCTCGACCCGGCTGGAGGCCAAGCGCCAGCGCCGCCGTGATGGGCGTGAGCAGCGCCGTACCCGGCCGCCGATCCTGAGCGAATCGGAGTTCCTGGCCCGACGGGAGGCGGTCGACCGGGTGATGGTCGTCCGCCAGCGTGGCGACCGTACCCAGATCGCCGTTCTGGAGGACGGGGTGCTGGTAGAGCACTACGTGAGCCGCACCTCGGCCGGCACGATGGCCGGCAACGTCTACCTGGGCAAGGTGCAGAACGTCCTGCCCAGCATGGAGGCGGCCTTCGTCGACGTCGGGCGCGGCCGTAACGCGGTGCTCTACGCCGGCGAGGTCAACTGGGACACCACCGGGTTGGAGGGGCGCGCCCGCTCGATCGAGCAGGCGCTGCGTTCCGGCGACTCGGTGCTCGTCCAGGTCACCAAGGACCCGATCGGGCACAAGGGTGCCCGGCTGACCAGCCACATCGCGCTTTCCGGCCGGCATCTGGTCTACGTGCCGCACGGCAACGCCTCCGGGATCAGCCGTAAACTGCCGGACACCGAGCGCAAGCGGCTACGGGACATCCTCAAGAAGCTGGTTCCGGACGGCGCGGGCGTCATCGTCCGTACGGCCGCAGAGGGGGCCAGCGAGGACGAACTCGCCCGCGACGTCAAACGGTTGCAGGCGCAGTGGGAGGACATCCAGGCCAAGGCCACCGAGGGTGGCGCGCCGGTGCTGCTCTACGAGGAGCCGGACCTGGTCATCCGGGTGGTCCGGGACCTCTTCAACGAGGACTTCCGGGAACTCGTGGTGGAGGGCGACGGGGCGTACGACATGGTCGAGTCGTACCTGACCCACGTCTCGCCGGACCTGGTGGCCCGGCTGCGTCGGCACGTGGGCACCACCGACGTCTTCGCCGAGCGGCGGATCGACGAGCAGATCCTCAAGGGGCTGGACCGCAAGGTCTTCCTGCCCTCCGGTGGGCATCTGGTGATCGACCGTACCGAGGCGATGACCGTCATCGACGTCAACACCGGTAAGTACACCGGTGCCGGCGGCAACCTCGAGGAGACCGTCACCCGCAACAACCTGGAGGCGGCCGAGGAGATCGTCCGCCAGCTCCGGTTGCGTGACCTCGGCGGCATCGTGGTGATCGACTTCATCGACATGGTGCTGGAGTCCAACCGTGAGCTGGTGCTGCGCCGGCTGACCGAGTGCCTCGGCCGGGACCGCACCAAGCACCAGGTCACCGAGATCACCTCGCTGGGACTGGTCCAGATGACCCGCAAGCGGATCGGCGCGGGCCTGCTGGAGGCGTTCAGCGAGACCTGCGAGTGCTGCAAGGGTCGCGGCGTGATCATCCACACCGAGCCGGTGCCGGAGAAGCCCCGCTCGGGCGCGGGTGGTGCGGCGGAGAAGGTCAAGGCGGTTGCTTCGGCCACGTCGACGACCCCCCCGCCCGTGGTTGCCGAGACACCGACGGGCGGAACCCGACGGCGTGGGCGCAAGACCGTCACCCCCGAACGGCCCGCCGTCGAGCCGGAGCGGCCCGCCGAGGTGCCGGAAGAGGACGACACCATGGGGTACGACCTGTCGCGTTACGAGGTCGACACCCCGCCCGTCGTACCGGCCGCAGCCGACACGTCACCGGCCGAGCCGATGCGGTTGGCCGGTGTCGACGACCCGGACGGGTTGGGCGACGGTGGCGACTTCGACGACAGTGAGACCGGTGGTGGCCGTCGGCGGGCGCGGCGCGGCGTCGCCCGTCGCCGGACCCGCCCCTGAGCCGTACCAGACCGGGACCGGGCCGTCGGAAGGGGCTCCTCCGGGCGCGTCGAGCGCCGGGAGGACACCCCTCCGGTGACCGGTGACGGATTTTCCACCCCGACACTCCGACCAGGTCGGGTACGGGGTGGGGGCGGTTTGGGCAGGAGGACAGGCATGGCGTACCCTTGCCTACGGCGCGCCTTAGTGCGCCAAGTTCTCGCGTGCCCGCCGCCGCATTCGCGGCGAGCCGCCGCGAACAGCACGTTACCCGACAGCAGCCTCAACGACAGGGAGTCCGCGTCCGATGTACGCGATCGTCAAGACCGGCGGCAAGCAGTACAAGGTCGCCGAGGGCGACGTGATCGAGGTCGAGAAGCTCGCCGGCGAGCCCGGTGACGCGGTGACGCTCTCCGCGGTGCTCCTCGTCGACGGTGCCGACCTGGTGACCGACGCTGCGAAGCTTGCCAAGGTCGCGGTGTCCGGCGAGATCGCCGCGCACACCAAGGGACCGAAGATCCGGATCCACAAGTTCAAGAACAAGACCGGCTACCACAAGCGCCAGGGTCACCGCCAGCCGCTGACCCAGGTGAAGGTGACCGGCATCTCCAGCGGGAAGTAGGTCGTCTCCAGATGGCTCACAAAAAGGGTGCGTCCAGCTCGCGCAACGGTCGTGATTCTGCGGCGCAGCGGCTCGGCGTGAAGCGGTTCGGCGGCCAGGTGGTCAGCGCCGGCGAGATCCTGATCCGGCAGCGTGGCACCAAGTTCCACCCCGGTGACCTGGTCGGCCGTGGTGGCGACGACACGCTCTTCGCGCTGGCCGCTGGTGCGGTCCAGTTCGGCACCAAGCGCGGCCGCAAGGTCGTCAGCATCGTGCCGGCACAGCAGTAGCGCTTTTTCCGAAGCGGGCCGCGGACCTGGTGTCCCGGCCCGCTTCGTCGTTCTCGTGGTAGGCACGAGTCGCACTGGAAGGATTGGTGGCGTGACAACGTTCGTTGACCGGGTCGTCCTGCACCTACAGGCCGGCGATGGCGGGCACGGCTGTGTCTCGATCCACCGGGAGAAGTTCAAGCCGTTCGGTGGACCTGACGGCGGTAACGGTGGGCACGGCGGAAGCGTGTCCCTGGTCGTCGACCCACAGGTGCACACCCTGCTCGACTTCCACTTCCGGCCCCGGGTGAAGGCGGAGAACGGCCGGGGTGGTGCCGGCTCGAACCGGGATGGGGCCAACGGGACCGACCTGGTTCTCAAGGTGCCCAACGGCACCGTGGTGAGCAGCCTCGAGGGCGAACTGCTGGCCGACCTCGTCGGGACGGGCACCACCTTCGAGGTCGCGCGTGGCGGTCGCGGCGGTCGGGGTAACGCCTCGTTGGCCAATGCCAAGCGCAAGGCACCCGGCTTCGCCGAGCTGGGGGAGCCCGGTGACCACCTCGATGTCGTACTCGAGCTGAAGAGCGTCGCCGATGTCGGCCTGGTGGGTTTCCCCTCGGCCGGTAAGTCCTCGCTGATCTCGGTCATCTCGGCGGCCAAACCCAAGATCGCCGACTATCCGTTCACCACGCTGGTTCCCAACCTCGGGGTGGTACGGGCCGACGAGCACACCTTCACCGTCGCGGACGTACCCGGGCTGATTCCCGGTGCGGCCACCGGCAAGGGGCTCGGACTGGAGTTCCTGCGCCACATCGAGCGCTGCTCCGTGCTGGTGCACGTGGTGGACGCCGCGACCCTGGAGCCCGGGCGGGACCCGCTGGCCGACATCGACGCCATCGAGGCCGAGTTGGCCGCGTACGGCGGACTCGCCGACCGCCCCCGGCTGGTCGTACTCAACAAGGTGGACGTGCCGGACGGCCGGGACCTGGCCGACATCGTCCGTCCGGACCTCGAAGCCCGGGGGTACCGGGTGTTCGAGGTGTCAGCGGCCACCCGGGAGGGGCTGCGCGAGATGACGTACGCGATGGCGGAACTGGTCGAGCAGTCCCGGGCGGCGGCACCGGTGCTCGAGCCGACCCGGATCGTCATCCGGCCGGTCGCCGTGGACGACGCCGGCTTCACCATCGAGCAGGACAGCGACGGCGGGTACGTGGTTCGCGGCGTACGGCCCGAGCGGTGGGTCCGGCAGACGAACTTCGACAACGACGAGGCGGTCGGTTACCTGGCTGACCGGTTGGCCCGGTTGGGTGTCGAGGAGAAGCTGGCCAAGGCGGGTGCCGAACCGGGCAGCCTGGTCCGGATCGGTGAGCGGGAGTTCGACTGGCAGCCGACCCTCTACGCCGGGGCCGACTACGTGCCCGGTTCCCGGGGGACCGACACGCGGCTGGAGGAGAAGCCGACCCGGGCGACGGCGGCGGAACGGCTGGCCGCCCGCAAGGCGCGACGGCAGCGGCCGGCGGACGAGGTCGAGACCGTCGACCCGGACCCGGACACCGAATAGCCGGAACCGCTCCCGGCCCGGGTCACGTCCGGGAAACCTGGGTGAAACGCTTGCCGGCTACCGTGCGGGAGTGCTGATCGAATCCCGTCCGGGTAGCGACCCGGAGCTTGCCGCCCTGGTCACCGCCCAACAACGGGAGCTACGGGAGATCGACGGCGGGCTCGACGGGCAGGTCACCGTGGTGCACGACGACGCCCGGTATCTGGTCGGCGTGGTCGACGGTCGAGCGGTGGCCTGCGGGGCGATCCAGGCACTGGACATCGACACCGCCGAGGTCAAGCGGATGTACGTCCGCCCGGCGTACCGGGGGCGCGGCATTTCCCGGCAGATGCTGGTTGCCCTGGAGGAACTGGCCTTCCAGGCGGGGCACACCGTGCTGCGCCTGGAGACCGGGACCTACCTGTCGGCGGCGATCGGTCTCTACCGCTCGTCGGGTTACGCGCAGATCCCGGTCTACGGCGAGTACGTCGGAAACCCGTACAGCGTCTGCTTCGAGAAGCTTCTGCCGGTTTCGGTCTGACGGGGGGCAACCTGCGGCGGTCCGGCGGGGTAACGGGCGCACCGTGGTCGGGGCCGTCCGGGTCGGCCCCGCCAGACCGGCCGAGCGACCTGCTCGTCAGCCGAGCGACGTGCTTTTCAAACGAGCGACGTGCTCTTCAAACGAGCAGGCCGATGGCCCGCTTGGCGTGGTGGACCGTGTCGGCGGCGCTGTGCCGGGCCCGTTCGGCACCTTCGGCCAGCACCCGTCGTACGTAGCCGGGGTCCCGGGCCAGTTCGGCGTGCCGTACCTGGATGGGGTGCAGCAGCGCCGTCACCGCCTCGGCCACCGCCTGCTTGAGCTGCCCGTACGAGGTGAAGTCGGCGGCCAGTCCGGCCGGTTTGCCGCCCACACAGGCGGCGAGGATCTCCAGCAGATTGGCGATCCCGGGCCGGTTCTCCGGGTCGTACTCGACGGTGGTGCCCGAGTCGGTGACCGCCCGCAGCACCTTGCGCCGGATCACCTCGGGCGGGTCGAGTACGAAGATCGTCCCCGCCTCGGCGGAACTGGTCTTGCCCATCTTGGCGGTCGGGTCGGAGAGGCTCATCACCCGGCTTGCCACCTCGGGGTGTACCGCCCTGGGCACGGTGAACGTGTGGCCGTAGCGGGTGTTGAACCTGGTCGCCACGTCCCGGGCAAGTTCGACGTGCTGACCCTGGTCGTCGCCGACCGGCACCTCCCGGGCACCGTGCAGCAGGATGTCGGCGGCCATCAGCACGGGGTAGGTGAGCAGGCTGAGCCGTACCTGCTGCTGGGCTGCGGACTTCTCCTTGAACTGGATCATGCGGTGCGCCTCGCCGTAGCTGGTCGTGCATTCCAGCAGGTAGTGCAGTTCGGTGTGCTCGGGCACCTGGGACTGGGCGTAGAAGATCGAGTGGTCCGGGTCGAGGCCGGCGGCCAGCAGGATGGTCGCCTGCTCCATGGTCAGTTCGCGTACCCGGGCCGGCTCGTGCGAGACGGTGAGGGTGTGCAGGTCGGCGAGGAAGGCGATGGTCTCGCCCCGGTACTGGCCGGCGATGGTCGGGCGGATCGCGCCGAGCAGGTTACCCAGGTGCAGGTTGCCGGTCGGTTTGAAACCGCTCAGGCGACGGGTGCCGGTCGACGTGGAGGTCGGGATGGTCGCGGTCATCGGTGGCTCCTTCGGGAGTACGCCGACCGCCCGACCCGGAACGGACATCGCATACGAAACGGCCGCCCGGGAAGGGGCGGCCGTTTCTCTGTCTCGGGGTGCGCGGATGCGTGGGCCGCCCGTCAGGGCGCCCGCCAGCAGTTCATCGTCGTCATCCGCACGACGACAACGGTATCAGGTCCGGCGGCCGGTGGAACCGGCGAGCAGCCGTCGAGCCGGGACCGCATCGCGTCCACCGAGGCAGTACGAGCCGCCGCCGGGTGGGGTCGCCTAGCCGCCACGGCCCGCTGCTTCGGCGATCAGCTTGCGGGATCTGGCCGGGGAGAGCGCAGTCCGACACTGATGATCGAATGCTGTCCGGATCCGGTCGACCTCGGTCGGCTCCTCGATGAGCTGTCCGCTGACGAGATGCTCGATGTAGCCGACCGGGGGATCCTCCGGATTCGGGAAGTCGAGCAGGACGAACTGTCCCAGTTCACTGGCGGCCGGTCCGGCGGTGAAGGGCAGGACCTGGATCGAGACCCGTCCCTCGTCGATCAGCTGGACCAGCCGGGCAAGCTGACCGGTGAAGACCTCCGGGGAGCCGACCTGGCAGCGTAGGGCCGCTTCGCCCAGCACCAGTTGACATGCTGGTGGCGGCTGGTAGCGCAGGACCTGCTGCCGGCGCAGCCGGACCGCGACCCGACGCTCCACTTCGGACGACTGGCGGTTCGTCCAGCGGGCCCCCAGGGTCGCCCGCGCGTACTCCTCGGTCTGTAGCAGGCCGGGAACGACCTGCGGCTGGAACGCGCGGATCGCGCACGCCTCGGCCTCGAGGCCGACGAAGGTCTGGAACCAGTCCGGCATCACATCGCGGTACGGGTGCCACCAGGCGCGCTGGATCGCGTCGCGGGCAAGTTGGACGATGACCTCGGCCTCGTGGCCGTGCACGCCGTATACGGCCAGCAGGCTCCGTACGATCACCGGCCGCGCGCTGGCGCGAGCGGTTTCGATCCGGGACATCGTCGACTGGGCGAGGTCCATCCGGTGGGCGACCTCGTCGAGGGTCAATCCGGCCTCCTCCCGGAGGCTGCGCAGGGCGGCTGCGAGCCTACGGCGTTTGATGATCGAGGCCATTTCGCAATCCTTCCATAACTTCAGCTCGATAACGGATCTGCAATCTAGTAGAGGGATATTGCGTCTGGTTAGGAACGCTGAAACACTGCGTACGTCTCTGATTACGCGAACTCCATCCGTGTCGTGCTCGTCGGGAGCGGCCATGACGACGGATGGTCACCGGCGGGCTGATGGCGTTCGCCGGCCGGTCGGGGTGCGGCGGGGGAGAGCGTTGGCGCCGCGCCCCGACCGGAGGACAGGTCCCCAGGGGAGGTTGCGATGCACGACAGGTCGGCGTCGAACACGCCGATGGCCGATCCGGTCCTGGCAGCCATGCCGGCCAGTGGATTCACGGTGCACCTGGACTTCGGTGCGGCCAGCCTGACCGAGGCGCGCGAGCAGGCGGTCCGGTACGCCGAGGCGTTGAGCATCCTCTGCCCGGAGATCGCGATCGAGACGACCCAACTGTCGTACGTCGATGCCTGGGACCACATCGAGCAGCTCTTCTGTGGTGCGATCGGACCCGACGGCGAGGTGTGCGTGGACGTCTGCGACCATCCCGGCTTCCACCGCGCGGACGGGCTGGCGGGCCTGGCCTGGGGCGACGGGGACCCGGACCCGGACACCCGCCGTTGAGCCCCGGGTCAGCGGGGGCTGAAGCCCGGGTCAGTCGAGGTCGAACTCGCCGTCCTGGGCGCCGGCCACGAACGCGTCCCACTCGGCCTGGGTGAAGACCAGTACCGGCCCCTCCGGCTCGGCGGAGTTACGCATACCGATCAGATCGTCCACGAACGCGATCTCGACAGCACCCTCGGAGGTGTCGCCCTCGGCCCGCTGCCACACCGCGCGGGACAGGTCGAAGTCGCCCTTGGGGTGCTGCGCCATCGTTGACTCCTCCACTGCGTGGTCAACTGGTTACCCGAAGACCATCCGTCGTTCCATCGTGCAGGATAGGCGAATGCCGAGCATCACCCGCGCTGACGCGGCCGAACGCGCCGCATCGCTCACCGTCGAGTCGTACACCGTCGACCTCGATCTGACCGGGAGCGACGAGCGGTTCCATTCCATCGTCACCATCCGATTTCAGGCGGCTGTGCCTGGTTCGGCCACGTTCGTCGAGGTCAAGCCCGCCAAACTGATCGGCGTACGACTCAACGGGGCGGAACTGGATCCGGGCCTGCTCGACGACAACCGGATTCCCCTGACCGGGTTACTGGCGGACAACACGCTCACGGTCGAGGCGGAGATGGCCTACTCCAACACCGGTGAAGGAATGCACCGGTTCGTCGACCCGGCCGACGGTGCCACCTACCTCTACGCGATGTCCTTCCTCGACGACGTACAGCGCATCTTCGCCGCGTTCGACCAGCCCGACCTGAAGGCGCCGGTCACCCTGTCGGTGAAGGCCCCGACCGACTGGCTCGTCGCCGCGAACGGACAACTCGCCGCCAGTCCCGGACCGGGAATCTGGGAGTTCGCCCCGACCGAGCCGCTGGCCACCTACTTCGTGTCGCTGATCGCCGGGCCGTACCACGCCGTGCGGGCCGAGCATGACGGCATTCCGCTGGCCCTGTACTGCCGGCGCTCGCTGGCCGAGCATCTCGACCGGGACGCCGAGGAGATTCTCACGATCACCCGGAACTGCCTGGACCGCTTCCACGAGCTGTTCGACGTGCGTTACCCGTTCGGCAAGTACGACCAGGCGTTCGTGCCCGAGTTCAACGCCGGGGCGATGGAGAACCCCGGCCTGGTCACGCTCCGCGACGACTACGTCTTCCGGTCCGCGGTCACGGACAGCCAGCGTGAACAGCGGGCCACCACCATCGCCCACGAGATGGCGCACATGTGGTTCGGTGACCTGGTCACCATGCGCTGGTGGGACGACCTGTGGCTCAACGAGTCGTTCGCCGAGTACCTGGGCACCCGGGTCACCGCCGAGGCGACCCGCTTCGACCGGGCGTGGACCACCTTCGCCATGCGCCGCAAGGCCTGGGGGTACGCCGCCGACCAACGGCCCTCCACCCACCCGGTGGCCCCGCCCGAGGTCACGGACGCGGCGCAGGCGCTGCTCAACTTCGACGGCATCTCGTACGCCAAGGGTGCTTCCGTGCTGCGGCAGCTCGTTGCCTGGGTCGGTGACGAGGCCTTCCTGGCCGGACTGCGGGACCACTTCGCCGCCCACCGGTTCGGTAACGCCACCCTGGCCGACCTGCTGACCGCACTGAGCAACACCAGCGGGCGGGACCTCTCCGGCTGGGCGGACGTCTGGCTACGCCAGGCGCAGGTCAACACGTTGACGGCCGAGGTGAGCGTGGACGACCACGGCCGCTACACCGAGGTGGCCGTGACACAGAGCGCCCCACCGACGCATCCAGTGCTCCGTCCACACCGCATCGGCATCGGGCTCTACGACCGCGACCCGGCCGGCGACGGCGGAACCCGCCTGCGTGACCGGTTCGAGGTGGATCTCGAACCGGGTGTCGACAGGGGACGGACGACGCTGGCCGCGCTGGCCGGAACGCCGGTCGCCGACGTACTGCTGCCCAACGACGGCGACCTGACCTTCGCCAAGGTACGCCTCGACGACGCCTCGGCCAGTGCCGTACCGCTGGTCCTGCCGGGGATGGCCGACCCGCTGGCCCGCGCGGTGCTGTGGAGCGCGACGCTCGACGCGGTCACCGACGGGCAGCGTCCGGTGGCCGACCTGGTCTCGTTGATCCTCGCCGCGCTGCCCGCCGAGACCGAGGTCATCGTGGTGGAGGACGTGCTGGTCCTCAGTCGGGTGCTGGTCGACCGCTACCTCGGTACGGACGCCCGGCGGGCCGCCCTCGACCACATCGGGCAGGCCTGCGACCGGTTGCTGGCCACCGCCGCGCCCGGCGGATCGATGCAGCTGGCCGCCGCCCGGGGGCGCATCTCCACCAGCACCGACCCGGTCAGGCTGGCCGGTTGGCTCTCCGGTGACGGGGTTCCGGACGGGCTGGCCGTCGACTCCGATCTGCGGTGGGCCCTGCTCAACCGGTTGGCTGTGCTCGGTGCGGTGGGCGAGTCGGAGATCGCGGCCGAGTTGGCTGCCGACCGGAGCGCGACCGGTGAGACGCAGGCGGCGCAGTGCCGTGCGGCGTTGCCCGACCCGGCGGCCAAGGCGGTGGCCTGGCGGGTCGTCACCACGGACACGACGTTGTCCAACCGGCTGGTCGAGGCCAACGCCGCCGGGTTCTGGCAGCCCGAGCAGGAGGAGCTGACCGCGTCCTATGTGGAACGCTACTTCGCCGAGATGCCGGCGATGGCGCGGCTGCGTACCCCCTGGGTCGCTGACCGGGTCGCCGGCCTGGCCTTCCCCCGCTACGCCGTGGTGCAGCGGACCCGGGAGCTGGCCGCGACGCTGCTGGCCCAGGACGATCTGACGCCGGGCCTACGCCGGGTGGTGACCGACGCCGACGACGACCTGCGGCGGGCGCTGCTGGCGCGGACCACGACCCAGCCGGAGGTCGGCTGAGCCTGCGGTCGGCTCGGAGTTCTGTGGCGGCTGAGCCTGCGGTCGGCTCGGAGTTCTGTGGCGGCTGAGCCTGCGGTCGGCTCGGAGCTCTGCGCCGGCTGACCCGGCCGGCAACGCGACCCCGGTCCATGCCGCGAACCGGGCGAAGTGCGATCTGTCTCATGCTCGGGGCGGTGAGCCGGCCTGACCGGCATACGATCAAATCGTGGAACAGGACATCCGACGGGTCGGGATCATGGGGGGCACCTTCGACCCGATCCATCAGGGTCACCTCGTCGCGGCGAGTGAGGTGGCGGACCGGTTCGAGCTGGACGAGGTCGTCTTCGTACCGACCGGCCAGCCATGGCAGAAGGCTGACGAACCGGTCAGTTCGGCCGAGGACCGTTATCTGATGACGGTCATCGCAACCGCCTCCAACCCGCGTTTCCAGGTCAGTCGGGCCGACATCGACCGGGGCGGGCCGACCTACACGGTCGACACCCTGCGCGACCTTCGGGCCCTGTACGGCCCGAAGGTCGAACTCTTCTTCATCACGGGCGCGGACGCGTTGGAGAAGATCCTGTCCTGGAAAGACCTGGACCAGATGTTCGAGTTGGCGCACTTCATCGGGGTGACCCGGCCCGGGTTCGAACTTTCCGACGCGCACCTGCCCGCAGACACGGTCAGCCTGGTCCAGGTGCCGGCGATGGCGATCTCGTCGACCGACTGCCGGCGACGGGTCGCCGCCGGGGAGCCGGTCTGGTACCTGGTACCGGACGGTGTGGTGCAGTACATCGCCAAACGCGGTCTCTACCGGGAGTGATTTCGACCGGTTGCGACCCTGTCGATGCTTAAACTGCCGAGTCGTGAACCCCCGACATGTGAGAGGCTTGGTGGATCCACGCCTGAACGAAGGAGTACGGTGACAGCTTCCGAACGCGCTCTTGAGCTGGTGTCGGCGGCCGCCCAGGCCGCTGCCGACAAGAAGGCGCAGGACATCGCCATCATCGACGTGGCGGACCAGTTGGTGATCACTGATGCGTTCCTGATCGCCTCGGCGCCCAATGAGCGCCAGGTGCTCGCCATCGTCGACGCCATCGAGGAGCGACTGCTCAACCTTCCCGAGAAGGCCAAGCCGGTTCGGCGCGAGGGCGAGCGGGGCGGACGCTGGGTGCTGCTGGACTACGTCGACGTGGTCATCCACGTACAGCACACCGAGGAGCGTGAGTTCTACGCGCTCGACCGGCTGTGGAAGGACTGCCCGACGATTCCGTTCGTCGACCGTGACCTCGTCGAAGCCGACGCGGGCGCGGCGGAATGACCCGTCTGATCGTCTGGCGGCACGGTAACACCGACTGGAACGCCGCCAAGCGGGTCCAGGGCCAGGTCGACGTCGCACTGAACGATCTCGGGCGGCAGCAGGCTGCCTCAGCCGCGCCACTACTGGCGGCGTTGCGTCCCGACGCGATTTTCGCCAGCGACCTCCAGCGGGCCGCCGACACGGCTGCCGCGCTCGCCGCGCTCACCGGTCTGCCGGTACGCACCGACGCCCGACTGCGGGAGCGCTACTACGGGTTGTGGCAGGGCCTGACCATGACCGAGGTCGCCGAGCGTCATCCGGCGGAACACGCCCGGTGGAAGGCTGGTGAGCAGGACCCGGGCTGTGAGGTGGAGAGCCTCGACGACATGGGTAAACGGGTCGGCGGCGCGCTCCAGGACGCGGCGGATGCGGTGCCCGGCGGGACCATCGTGGTGGCGACGCACGGTGGTGGTGCCCGCCAGGGCTGCGGCTACCTGCTCGGCTGGGAGCCGGCGGTGCTGCGTACGGTCGGCGCCCTACAGAACTGCCACTGGACCGAGTTGGCGCACGACAACGTACGGGGCTGGCAACTGCGGGCCCACAACGTCGGCCTGATCGCGCAGACCACCATTCCGGAAGCGGTCTGACCGTAGTCCGGGTGGCCCGGGCCCCCGGTCGACCGGGGACCCGGGCTGTCTGGCGTCAGGCCGGCGGCTCGGGCTCGCCAGCGGCGGATGTGGTAGCCGATGCCGTCGACCGTAGGCCGTTGAGCAGTACGTCGTTGATCACCGCGCGGTCGGCCGGAGAGGTCGTGTGACCGGCCACGCGCATGAAGCTGGCGACGATGTCCACGGTTACGTCCTGGCGTAGCACTCCGGCCTGCTGAGCCCGACGGACGATGTCGCCGATCACCTCTGCGGTGAGTGCCCTGGTCCGTTCGGCGAACTGCGGTCCGAGGGCGGCGATCGTGTCGAAGAGCGCGAGGTCGTCCGGCGTCAGCGCGCAGCCGTTGACCAGGATGGTGCGGAATGCCGTCCACGGATCCCCCTGGGCGGCGGCCTGGTTCGCGGCTTCCCGGGCTCCCTGGACCAGATCGTCGAGGAGCGCCTCGATGAGTGCGTCCCTGGTCGGAAAGTGGCGGTAGAACGTGGTGGCACCCACGCCAGCCCGCCGAGCGATCTCCTCGATGCTCACGTCCAGCCCGAGTTCGTGGAAGGACCGTCGGGCCGAGGTGAGCAGCCGCTGCCGGTTGCGCAGCACGTCGCTGCGGGGCCGGCGGGCGGCCGGGCTGGCCGTTGGTGGAGGCGCGGACACGGTGCCGATCGTATCCGTACCGCGGCGATGCCAGGTGAGGCTGGCGAGGTCAGGCGGGCTCAGGCGGGCTCAGCCTGCCGGAGCGAGGGCAGCCTGCAGCGGCAGGGGATTGAAGTACTCCCGGAACAGTTGCACCTTGCCGTCGACCAACCGGAACAGGGCGACGTATCGGTTGGTGTAGGTGTGCCCGGTCGCCGCGACGACGCCGGTCGACGCGTACTCCGCGAAGACCAGGCCGGGTTCTGCCGTGGGATGGACGACGATGTCGTCGAGTTCGAACGTACGGTAGAAGCCACCGTCGACGCCGATGAACCGGCGCAGCGTGTCCCCGAACGCGTCCCGTCCGGTCAGCGTCGCCGGTACGCCGGGCGGGGCGTACGGGGTGTCGAAGACGAGGTCCGGCGCGACCAGTTCGGTCATCGCCGCGATGTCCCGGCGGCTCTCGGCATCGAGCAGGGCCCGGACGACGTCGGCATCCGACCTGGCCGGTACCGCTCCGGTGGCCTGGTCGGGGTCCGGTAGGCCGAAGACCTCCTGCGTGCCGAGCATGACGTAGAGCGGCTCGGCGAAGTGGCTGAACCGCCAGCCTGTTCCGGTCCGGACGACCCGGGTTTCGAATCCGGCCAGGGACTCCTCGAACAGATGGGCCCGGTCACCCGCGCCGACGTGGTACGCCCGGACCCGCGCGCTGGCGGTTGCCGTGTCACCGTCCACGTCGACCCGGTGGTTGCCGAGGATGTGATGGGTCCTGGCAACCTTGCCGACCAGGTCGCTGATGAAGGCGACCACGTTGTCGCGGCCGTCGACCCGGTGTACGCCGAACCACTCAGTGGTGACGTCCTCAGTGAACAGGTCGGGCAGGTCCGACCAGCGTCGGTGGTCCAGCGCGTCGGCGTACCTGTTGAAGAGTTCGACGATCTCGAATCGGTCGTCGAGCTTGGTGGTCGGGCTCATGTTGCACTCCTGGTTCTCGCGCGGGTGTCGCAGACCCGCTGGTACGGCGCACACTCCGGTTGAAGTGGTAGTCGCACTCCCGCTTTGCTGGGAGAAGGCTAGCGCTTAAAACGGTTGTCTGTCTACCGTTTCGATCGAGGGGGTGCGTCCCTGCGTCACCAGCGCCCACCTGTGCGGCGGCCCCGGACGCGATCGGCTACCGTGCCGGGCATGTCCGTCGCGGTCGTCACCGACTCCACCGCCTACCTGCCGGCCGAGCTGATCAGCGTCAGTGACCTGGTCGTCGTACCACTGACCGTCGTCCTGAACGGGACGGAAGGGTTGGAAGGGGAGGAGATCTCCTCGGCCGACGTGCTCCGGGCACTGGACGCCCGCCGGGTCGCGGTGAGCACCTCCCGCCCGGCCCCCGAACAGTTCGTCCGGACGTACCGTCGATTGTTGGACCAGGGGGCGACCGGCGTCGTCTCGGTGCACCTGTCCGCGGAACTGTCCGGCACGGTCGACGCGGCCCGGCTGGCTGCGGCGGAGGTGGGTGACGATCGGGTCGCGGTGGTCGATGCCCGATCGACCGGAATGGCCCTCGGCTTCTCGGCGCTGGCAGCCGGTACGGCCGCCGCCGGCGGTGCGCAGCTGGCCGAGGTACGGCAGGCAGCCGTCGATACGGCGGCCCGCACCCGCACCTTCTTCTACGTTGACACGCTCGAGTTCCTGCGCCGTGGTGGTCGGATCAACGCCGCCTCGGCGCTGCTCGGCACGGCCCTGTCGGTCAAGCCGATCCTGCACGTTGTGGACGGCACGATCGTGCTGAAGGACAAGGTACGCACCACCAGCCGGGGCCTGAACCGGCTGGTGGACCTGGCGGTACAGGCCGCCGCCGACACCGAAGTCGACATCGCGGTTCACCACCTGGGCATGCCGCAACGGGCGGCTGAGCTGGTCGAGGCGCTGACCGCCCGGTTGGGCACCCAACTGGTCGACTGCTACACCGCCGACGTAGGGGCCGTGGTGGCCGCGCACACCGGGCCGGGCCTGGCAGGTGTGGTCGTACACCGCCGTAGTTGACCGTTCGGTGGCCGAAGTCGGGTCATTCCCCGAGCCGGAAAGGTGACCCGTAGCCGGACTGAACGTCAATACCGGCCAGTGTGGTCGGTCCCCAGACGATCGTCATGGTCGCAGTCGTGCCGAAGAACCAGGATCGGGGGTTACCAGCGGCACTCGGCTCTCGCGGCGGTGGCGGTGATCTCGTAGGGGATGGTGACGGGGTCGGGGCTGGTGTTAACCAGTACGAGGGACAGGCCTTTGCTGCCGGCGGGGACGGTCCAGGTGCCGAGGGTGAACCATTGACCGCGGTTGGCGCGCTGGTCGACGGGGTAGGGCTGGGGGTCGATGCGCTGGTAGTCCCGAGGTGGCCGGTAGTCGTAGATCTGGTAATAGGCGGTGCCGTTGGAGTGGAGGTTGTCGGCGATGTGGACTTTGATGGTGCACGATGCGCCGGGTCGCTGTGGGGCGAAGTACCAGTCAATCAGCGCTGGACTTCGGCCGGGTCCGACGGTGTTGCTGTAGGCGATGGCAAGGCAGGTGCCATCACGGTCGTTGGCTGGGCCGATGGGGATCCACGGGCTGTTGTGGCCGGGGGCGGTTCTGGCCTCGTCGGCGTAGAAGTACCAGTCCTGGTTGTTGCATTTCTTCTTCGAGGTGTCCTGCCATTTGACGGCGCCTTGCGGTGCCGATGGTTGGTGTTGAGTTGGTGCGGTTGGTTGGTTGCTGCGGCCCGGGCCGGGTTGCGGATTGTCGTCGAGCACGCCGCCGGTGGAGGGCCGGGGTGCTCCAGCCTGGGGGCGGACGTCATCGCCGAAGGGTTTGAACATCCAGTACACGCAGCCGGCCAGTGGCAGCATTACGCACATGCCGATCAGCGCAAGCTTGCGCCAGGTCGGCGGATCCTCGTCGATCTCGCTGTCTTCCCGCACCAGGCGGTCCCGCCGGCTGCCGCCGGCTGGGATGTCGTGGGCGTCGTTGATGCGGCGCATGCGTTCGTCAACGGCCGCGTCAGCTGTTGGATCGCCCAGCCCATTGCCCGCATCGACTAGGTCGACGTCCGTGGCGGATGGCTGCCGCTCAGGGGTACGGCCGCCGGTGGTCCTGCCTCGGTTGACGTTGTCCAGACGTTGTTGCTCCTGCAACCGTCGCGCGACCGCCATGACGACCTCGACCTGCTTCGGGGTGGCACCGAGGGCCTGCAACAGCGTGCGATACCGGTCGGTGTCTTTGTGGTGGGGCAGGGTCTTGCCACCGAGCAGGTTGCGGATCGTGTTCTCCGCGTAGCCGGTCTGCTTGTGGAGGGAGGCGACACTGCGCTTGTTCGGACCCGACCCGTAGGGCAGTGCTCTCAGCAACGCCGACAGGTCGCCCTTGGTGGTCACCTGGTCGGGATCGAGTGGCGGGATGTCGTCGGTGCCGGTCATCGTGCACCTCCTAGGTGTCCATTCATCACGTGTCCGGTTCACATTGTGTGGCAGGACTCGCACAACGTCGGCATCGTCGGCTGATGTGGGAACGCACCGACGGCAGGGGCGTTGTGCCGGACGCGTATGCGCAGCCAGCGAGGGGTGTTGTAGGGATTGACGCACAAAAGGTCCCCAATGGAGTTCCCACCGGGGGCGCTGCGTGGCCAGCCTGATTTCCGTCCCCGGCCCGGTCAGACCGGCGCGGGCCACAGAGATCAGGAGAACCGCATATGCGTAGGCATCGTTTCATCGCCCCAGTGGGCGTCGGGCTGCTCATGCTCGGCGCGGCCGCCGCCGGGATGAACAGCATCCCGGTGGCGGCCGCCGATCCGGTCAAGACCGTGCCGGCCACCGTCATGGCCAGCCCGTACGCCAACATCCGTGACGACGCGCAAGGCGCCATCGTCGGGCAGGCCGCCCGCGACGCCGTCTACACCGTGGCCTGCTACGAGATTGGCCCCGACCAGGTCGAAGGCTGGGGTGGCAGCAGCCCCTACTGGGACAAGGTCACCGACGCCTCCGGCGCGGAGGTCGGATTCATCGCCGACGTGTGGCTAAACACCGGCGGCGACATCACCACCCAGGTGAGCGAATGTCCAGCAGCCGGTGCCGACAACCACACCAACATGATCATGCCAAAGTCCACCTACAACACCCCGCATCACGGCGGCCAGCTCTTCTGGGTCCAGCGCGGCTCCGGCCTGGCCTACGAGAAGGGCAGATGTACCACGGGATTCGCGGTAAGCGGCGCGGACAATCGAAGCTACCTGCTGACCGCCGGGCACTGCGTGCTCAGCGGCATTGGCGACAAGGTGTACGCCAAGGAGGGTGGCTGGTTCAACTGGTTCCTGGACGAATCCAGCGAGTTCGGCAGCTTCACTGCGAAGGACAGCGACACCGACACGGCGCTGGTCGAAGCCCTCTCCAGCCCGCAGATCGCCGACGGACCAACGGACAGCAGGTTCACCAAACACGTCGCCGGCGTCGCCCGCGACCTTCACCTCGGGCAGACGCTCTGCGTGTCCGGTGCCGTGTCCGGCGCGCACTGCGCGCTGGAGATCGTCAAGTTCAACGACGACCCTGAACTGGAAGGCGTGAAGTTCAAGGGAATGATCAAGGTCAAGGTGCCGGTAGGAGTATCCGCCGCCTGTAAGGGCGACAGTGGTGGGCCGGCGTTCGTCCTGGACCCGGTTCAGCCCCAACTGGTACTCGCGGTGGGCACGATCACCGGTGGGGCACACTACGGAGGCAAGGCGGCATGCGACGCATCCACCGCCGACGACCCCCAGTACCTGTACATCAGCCCCATCCAGCCCGCACTGGACCGCTGGAAACTGTCGCTGAAGACCACCGGATGGAACACCGCGCCAGTGCCTGGCACTCCCACCCTCACCACGGTCGCCCTGCCCAACACTCGGACACGACCCGCCGCGAAACTCTGAACGGCTGACCGCCTCCCGCCCCTGTGCAGGCACATCCGGGCGTGGGCAACCGCGTGGCAAGCCGGCCCGGCCGGCTTGCCACGCGTCTTGATCCCCTGCACATAACGACCGGTGACCGGTGACCGGCGAACGAGGACCCGGTCCTTGTTGACACCTTTCGGCAACCCGTGTCCAGCGCCCCGTCGATGGTGATGTCCAGCGACAGCAGCACCGTGAGCAGTCCGATGGCCGAGCCGGCGGTGGATGTGGACATAGCACAGTCGAGCATGATCAGGGCGTTTTCCACAGGCGGCCCGGTTTTCCACAACGAATCGTCGCGGGTCGATGACGCGGCCGCCACCGGGTTTGACTGCCGGACGTGTCCGACGACGAAACGGTGGTGCGGCAGCGCCTGATGCGTCTGCTCGGCAGGCAGATCGAGCCGTCGACCGCGTCTGCTGCCGCCCGTTCCACCGCCCGAGCCTCAGCGTCGTCGTCCTCGGCCCTGCCGTCGGCCGGGACGGCGATGCGTACCTTCACCGGCGAGGCGGTGCCGTTGCCGGCCGAACAGCCGACCATCGGTTCCACCGATTGGGAGTCGGACCCTGTCAACCAGCCGGAGCCGGTTGCGGGCAGCGCGGTATCGAAGCTCCGGTCACGACGGTTGGCCGGTGCGGGTGCCTTCGATCCCGGACGCCGGGGTGTCCGGGCGCTGGCAGTCGTGGCCGCTCTGGTGGTGCTCGGTGCCGCTGGCTGGGCGTGGCAGTCCCGGCCGAAGGCCGAGCCCGTCGTAACAGCCACCGGACCGTCGACCCTGCCGTCGGGGGCAACACCGGACCCCGCCCGCGCCCCCGGGCCGGGGACGGGCGCAGGGGAGCTGGTGGTCGCGGTGGCAGGCAAGGTACGCCGGCCCGGCCTCGTACGTCTGCCGGCCGGGGCTCGGGTCGCGGATGCGCTGGAAGCGGCCGGCGGTGCCCTGCCCGGGGTCGACGTCGCACTGCTCAACCTGGCCCGGAAGGTCAACGACGGCGAGCTGATCCTGGTCGGTGTCACCGCGCCACCCGGCGCGGACGGGCAGTCCCGTGTCGGGGTCGGCGGCGCGCCCGGCCCGGGCGGCCCCGCCGCAGGCGGCGGTAAGGTCAATCTCAATACCGCCACCCTGGCCCAGCTGGACGCGTTGCCCGGCGTCGGACCGGTGCTGGCCCAACGCATCCTCGACCATCGTGAACAGCAGGGCGGGTTCCGCTCGGTCAGCGATCTCCGCAAGGTCGACGGCATCGGTGACGCCCGTTATGAGGACCTGAAGGACCTGGTGACGGTGTGACCGGCTCGACGCTGGTGCCGCTGCCGACCGTCGACGGGGACCCGTCGGCCAGGACGGAACAGTTGGACCTGAGATTGGCCGGACTGGCGGTGGCAACCTGGCTGTCCGGACTTGCCGGGCTCTACCTGTCCGTACGCGTCATGGTGACCGTCGCCGTACTGGCCGCTGTCGGCGCGGGCGTGTTGGCCGGTTGGCTCATCCGTCGCAGGCGAGCCAGTGGCTGTCGGGTCGACGTCGGTCGGTACGGCTGGATAGCCAGCACGGTGCTGATCGGTGTGGTCTGTGGCAGTACGGCCACCGCCGCCCGCCTCGTGGTCCGTGACGCCGTCCCGCTGGCCGAACTGGTCCGCGAGCACGCCAGCGTCACCGCTGAACTGGTCGTCCGCGATGATCCGCGCGCGGTCCGGGGTGCTGCCGGCCGTCCCCGCGTACACCTGGTCGCTGCCGAGCTGTCCTGGGTACGGGCCGCCGACGACGTGCGCATCCGGATTCCGGCCCGGCTCCTGGTGCTGGCCAGTGACCCCGGTTGGCGGCAACTGCTGCCCGGTCAGCGGGTGACTGCCGAGGGGCGACTGATGCCGGCTCGTGGCGGCGACCTCACCGCTGCGGTGTTGTCGGTGAGCACACCTCCGACCAGGCTGGGCCAGCCGTCGTGGGGGCAGCGGGCAGCCGGCTCGCTGCGCGCCGGTCTACAGCGGGCATGCGCACCGCTGCCGGACGAGCCGGGCGGGCTGCTACCGGGGCTGGTGGTGGGGGACACGAGCCGGTTGGAGCCATCGGTCGAGGACGACTTCCTGACCACCGGAATGACACATTTGAATGCCGTCTCCGGTTCCAATGTGGCCATCATCGTCGGTCTGGTGCTGTTGTTGGCCCGCTGGGGCAGGGCCGGCCCATGGCTGGCCGCCGCCATCTGTGGCTTCGCACTGGTCGGGTTCGTGATACTGGCCCGTCCGTCGCCGAGCGTCGTACGGGCTGCCGCCATGGGGGCGGTCGGGCTGCTCGGGCTGGCCCTCGGCCGTCCCCGCGCGGCGTTACCGGCGCTGGGCGGGGCGGTCACCGCGTTGGTCGTGGCCGATCCGGAACTTGCCGGGGACGCCGGGTTCGCCCTTTCCGTACTCGCCACCGGAGGTTTGCTGCTCATCGCGCCACGCTGGCGGGATGCGATGCGTCGTCGGGGCGTACCGGCGGGCGTGGCGGAGGCGTTGGCTGTTCCGGCCGCCGCGCAGGTGGCCTGCGCCCCGGTGGTGGCCGGGCTGTCCGGGACCATCAGTTTGGTGGCCGTACCGGCGAACCTGCTGGTGGTGCCGGCGATCGCACCAGCCACCGTGCTCGGTGTGGTGGCGGCCGTGGTGTCACCGGTCTGGCCGGCCGGTGCCGAGTTCGCCGCGTGGCTCGGTAGCTGGCCGGCGTGGTGGCTGGTGACCGTGGCGCGGTACGGCGCACAGCTGCCGGCCGGCACGCTGCCCTGGCTGGACGGGGTCGCCGGTGGCCTGACGTTGGCCGGGCTCACCGTGGCCCTGCTGCTGGCCGCCCGGAACCCGCTGGTCCGGCGGTTGGTGGCGGTGGTTGCCGTGGCCGTGGTCATCGGAGCGTTGCCGGTCCGGCTGGTGGCTGCCGGCTGGCCGCCGGAGCGCTGGGTGGTCGTCGTCTGTGCGGTGGGTCAGGGGGACACCGTGGTACTACCGGTGGGTCCGGGGCAGGCCGTGGTGATCGACGCCGGGCCCGACCCGGTCGCTGCCGACCGCTGCCTACGTCGGCTCGGTGTGCGGACCGTGCCGCTGCTGGTGTTCAGTCATCTGCATGCCGATCACGTCGGCGGTGTCGACGGCGTGTTCCGGGGGCGCCGGGTGACGGCGGTGACGATTCCACAGTGGCCCGAGCCGGCAGCGGGTCGTGAGGCGGTCCGGCTGGCCGCCGCACGGGAAGCGACACCGGTGGCGGCGATCGGTCCCGGCTGGACGTACACCGCCGGACAGGTGGAGCTGACGTTGATCGGGCCGCCCCACGAGCTGCGCGGGACGCGGTCCGATCCGAACAACAACTCGATCATGCTGGCGGCCCGGGTACGTGGAGTCCGCATCCTGCTGGCCGGGGACGCCGAGAACGAGGAACAGCGGGCACTGCTCGACCGGCTGCCGCCGGGCGGTCTGCAGACCGACGTGCTCAAGGTCGCCCACCACGGCAGCGCCTACCAGGAGCCGGCGTTCCTCGACGCGGCCGACCCGGTGGTGGCCCTGGTCCCGGTGGGGGCCGGCAACGACTACGGCCATCCGAACCCGGCTGTTCTGGCCCGACTGGCCCGGGGCGGGGCGCGGGTGCTGCGTACGGACACCGACGGGGATCTGGCCGTGGTCATCCGATCCGGTGGCGGGTTGGCGGTGGTCGCACGTGGACTGGATCCCGGTCGTGTCAACCGGGCCACCATTCGGGCCCCGCCGCCCGTTGCCGCCCGTTGCCGGCCGACCCGCCGCAACCCGTTGCCGGCCGACCCGCCGCAACCCGTTGCCGGCCGACCCGGCCAGAGAGTCGTTCCGCACCGGTCTGGAGTCCTTCCGGGCACCGGCGAGAGGGGCTTCCGGGCCCCGGCGAGCGTGTCGTCCGGGCGCCAGCGAGTGAGTCGTCCCGGCCACGCCACCCCGGCGCCCGGACGATTCCGCGTACGATCTTGCCCAACCACTACGTTCGACAGAACATCCGAGCTTAAGGTAAATG
Organism: Micromonospora sonneratiae; assembly: GCF_042679305.1. Classification (NCBI taxonomy): domain Bacteria; kingdom Bacillati; phylum Actinomycetota; class Actinomycetes; order Micromonosporales; family Micromonosporaceae; genus Micromonospora; species Micromonospora sonneratiae. Next base: position 22,441 of record NZ_JBHTMP010000025.1, read on the forward strand.
TCTGGATTTGCACTAAGTGCGGGGTCAGCCGCAGGGAGCCGGGTAAGCAGATCTGAAGTGTGCCGCTCAGCGTGCGAGTATGGGCGACGTGACCCCCAGCAGCCTGGCCCCCGTCCTGCTCGTCCTCGGTGACGAGGAACTTCTCGTCGCCCGTGCGATATCCGGGACGGTAGCCACAGCCCGCGAGGTCGACCCTGGTGCCGACGTCCGCGAGTACGAGGCGGGGTCGCTGACCCCCGGCGAGATCGCCGAGATGCTCAGCCCGTCCCTGTTCGGCGGTCGGCGGGTGCTGATCGTCCGGTCCGGTCAGGACGCCCGCAAGGACCTGGTGAGCGCTCTGCTGGCGTACGCGAAGGATCCCGATCCGGAGGTCCACCTGTTGGTGACCCACGTCGGGGCGGCCAAGGGTAAGGCCTTCGCCGACGGCCTGCGTCAGGCCGGCGCGACCGTGATCCCGGCGGCCAAGCTCAAGGGACACCGGGACCGGGTCAGCTTCGTCCGCGAGGAGATCCGCCGGGGTGGCGGTCGGTGCACCGAGGACGCTGCGGAAGCGCTCCTGGCCTCGGTCGGCAATGACCTGCGTGAGCTGGCCTCGGCCTGCTCCCAACTGATCGCCGACACGGACGGCCGGATCGGGGCGGACACCGTTGCCCGTTACTACCGTGGCCGGGCCGAGGTGAGCGGCTTCACGGTCGCGGACGCGGCGATGGTCGGTGACGTGCCGGGTGCGCTGGAAGCCCTCCGGTGGGCACTGCACGTCGGGGTCGATCCGGTTCCGATCGCCGATGCCATCGCCGACGGCGTGCGTACGGTCGCCCGGGTGGCATCAGCCGGGCGGGGCAGCGCCTATCAGTTGGCCAGCAGCCTCGGCATGCCGGCGTGGAAGATCGAGCGGGCTCAGCGCCAGGGGCGCGGCTGGACCCCCGAGGGACTGGTCGATGCGATGCAGGCGGCGGCCGAGTGCAACGCGGCGGTCAAGGGAGGCGCGGACGACCGGGGGTACGCCCTGGAACGGGCCGTCTTCGCGCTGGCTGCCGCCCGGCAGGGAAGCGGGGTGCGATGACACCTGCCAGGGGAGCGTCACGAAACGACGGCCACCGGACGGCCGGGCGGACTGATCGGCGTACGGCGGGGGCGGGACCGCCGCCCGTCGTACCGGCGGACGCCCTGCCCCGGCCGTTGTACTCCCGGATCCTGCGGCTGCGCCACGTCAATCCGGGTGGGCTGCTCCGGTTCATCTACTTCGAGGGAGCCGTCTTCCTCGGCGTACTGCTCGGCCTCGCGGAGTTGATGAGCTGGTGGGGGGTGTTGATCCTGCCGGTGGTGGTAGCCGCACTCGTGAAGATCAACGATGAGGTGGCCGCTGCGATAGCGCGCTCGGCGTCCCGGGTGCCCGAGGTCGAGCAGGACCGGTTCCGGCGGGAGATCACGCCGGCCGTCGGCCGGGCCGCGGTGCCGGGCATGACGGTGGCACGGCCGGCACCGGTACTGCGGCCGGCGGGGCCGGGACCGATCGGCACACCCGTGACCCGTTCCGGGCCGGCTGACTCCCGGACCGTCGATCTCAGCCCGGCCGGCCCACAGGCGGTGCCGGCGGGGCGTACCGGGGCAGCGGTCGGCGGGCAACCTGGTGCGCGGCGGGATCGGATCGGGGCGGCTTGGGGCTGGCGGCGGCCGGTGCTGGCGTTGAGCTCCGCCGACCGGTTACCCCAGGTACGGCAGCGGCCACGCCCGCTCCGCCAGTGGCCCGAGCACGGGGAACAGCCCGACCGTCGGCATCGACTGGTTCACCAGCCCGCCAAGCGCCGTTACCGGTGACGAGGGTGGTTGGACCAGGAACGACGGATTTCCGCACCGGAACCAGTATTCGTCCTGCGGGACGGGTTGGTGCGCTGTGGGATTCCTGGACAGGGGATTCCTGGACAGGGGGTTCCTGGTCCCGGACAGGGGATTCCTGGTCCCGGACAGGGGATTCCTGGACAGCATGACGGGCACCGCCCGAGCGGAAGGGCTCGGAGGTGCCCGTACAGGTCAGTGTCGAATCCGTCAGGCAGCGGAGAGCGACTGCAGGCGCTTGGCGATTGCCGACTTGCGGTTCGCCGCCTGGTTGCTGTGGATGACACCCTTGCTGGCGGCCTTGTCCAGCTTGCGCGAGGCGTCACGCAGCAGCGTGGTGGCCTTCTCGGTCTCGCCGGCCTCGGCGGCCTCGTTGAACTTCCGGATGGCGGTCTTCAGCGACGACTTGACCGACTTGTTACGCAGCCGGCGCTTCTCGTTCTGCCGGTTGCGCTTGATCTGGGACTTGATGTTCGCCACGCGACAGCCTCGTCTTGATAGCTCGGGTTGGTCTATTCAACGCGCAGGCAACAATAAGGCGTCTGCCACACGCGAAGAGTCAGGTTACCAGGTCAATCCGGCCAGGCCAAAAGCCCTCTGCCCACGCCGCCTGATCAATGTCCATCAGCCTATCCCAGGCCGGTGGGGCACGGCACACCAGCCTCCCGGCCGGCCCGGCGGGGTCATCGCCACCCCTGGCGGGCGGTCAGCCAGGCCAGGGCCACCTCACCGCTCCACCGCTGGTGCGACCGGACGTGCGGGGATGCCCGGGTCGGCCCGGCGTCGGCCCGATACAACCAGTAGCCGGCCAGGGCCGCCAGCACGGCGTCCAGCGCGTCCGGTGGTGCGGTGGCCGTCGTGGGATGGGCGGTGAAGATCGCGTCGGCGTCCAGGCCGCTGGCGTACACGGTGACCAGCAGGTTGGCCAGGTCGAACCAGGCGGGACCGAAACATATCCAGTTCCAGTCGCAGAACCAGGCCGCCCCCGACCGGTCGATGATCACGTTGTCCAGTCGCAGGTCGCAGTGGATGACGGAGGTGCTGCCGGCGGCGTACGCGGGTAACAGCGCCTCCAGGCGGACCAGTTCGGGCAACCGGTCGAGGGTGCCGGCGGGTACGGCGGGCACGGGTTCGCGGCCGGCGGCGATCTCCCGCCACCAGGACAGGTCGTCCCAGGCGATCGCGGCCAACCCGGGGAGGCCGAGGGCGACCAGGTCGGCCGGGGGTTCGTGGAGTGCGTCGGCGACGGCCGCGTACGCGGTCAGGGTGGCGTCCAACTCGGCGGGCACCCAGGGCAGCGTCGGCATCCGACCGTCGATGGCCGCCAGACAGATGACGAAGTAACCGGCCACGGTGAGGGTCCAGCGGGTGCGGGGCACCCCGATCCCCGGGGGCAGGGCCGAGGTGACGACGGCCTCCCGGGCGTACCACTCGCAGAGGTCCGGCTGGCCGGTCAGGGTCGCGGCCTTGACGAAGACCCGCTCACCGGTGGTCAGGTCGAGCACGGCGGCGAAGCCCCGGGTGAATCCGCCCCCGGCGGTACGTGCGGCGACCACCGGAGCGCCGAGCTGCACCTCGATCGCGGCGCGCAGGTCCGTCGGCAGGTCGGTCCAGTCGGGGCGGATCGCGGTGCGGTCGTACGGCACGGCCGGCAACGGGAGCGCGGGCATGGTCCCATCCTGCCCGGCGGCGATGCGGGTGGCATGCGGTGAGCGTGGCGCGTCTCCGCCGGCGATGATCTGTCAGACTGCCCCGTTATGCGGACGGACGACTTCTGGACCCTGATCGACCAGGCCCGGACCGGTGCCGACGGGGACGTCGAGGCGGTCGCGGAACGGGCGACGGCACTGCTGGCTGCCCGGGACGTCGACGACATCGCCGGGTTCGACCGGCACCTGCGTAGGGTGCTGGCGGCCTCCTACCGGGTGGACCTGTGGGGGGCGGCGTACCTGATCAACGGCGGCTGCTCCGACGACGGCTTCGACTACTTCCGGGGCTGGTTGATCACGCAGGGCCGGGCAACGTTCGCCAAGGCGGTGGCCGAGCCCGACTCGCTGGCCGAACTGCCGGTGATCCGGCAGGCGGCGGTGACCGGTGAGGAGTTCGACGCCGAGGCGATGCTTTCCATCGCCGACGATGCGTACCGTCGGGCGACCGCCAGCGACCTGCCGGCCGATCCGAACCCGGTGCCGGTCCCGGAACTGGGGGAGTTCTGGGACTTCGACGACGAGGACGAGGTACGGCGGCGGCTGCCCCGGCTGGCCGCGCTGTTCCTGGAGCCGCCGCAGGAGTGACCGCGATCGCCGCAGGAGTGATCCGACCCTGCTTCCAGGGACGTGGGAGCATAGAGGCGGCCGGTACGACGCCGGCTGTCACCCGTCCACCTCAGCCGATCAGAACGGACCGCTGTGCCACCGACGCTCGACCCCGGCGCGAACGCTCCTGGTGCCACCGACCCTGGACGCATCCGGAACTTCTGCATCATCGCCCACATCGACCACGGCAAGTCGACCCTGGCCGACCGGATGTTGCAGCTCACCGAGGTGGTCGATCCCCGGCAGATGCGCGCGCAGTATCTCGACCGGATGGACATCGAGCGTGAGCGCGGCATCACGATCAAGAGCCAGGCGGTCCGGATGCCGTGGACCGTACGGGAGGGCGATCGGCAGGGGGAGCACGCCGTCCTCAACATGATCGACACCCCGGGCCACGTGGACTTCACCTACGAGGTGTCCCGGTCGCTGGCCGCCTGCGAGGGTGCGGTCCTGCTCGTCGACGCCGCCCAGGGGATCGAGGCCCAGACGCTGGCCAACCTCTACCTGGCGCTCGAGAACGACCTGCACGTCATCCCGGTGCTCAACAAGATCGACCTGCCGGCCGCCCAGCCGGACAAGTACGCCGAGGAGTTGGCCCACCTGATCGGCGGCGACCCGGCCGACTGCATCCGGGTCTCCGGTAAGACCGGTGAGGGTGTGCCACATCTGCTCGACGAGATCGTCCGACAGTTCAAGCCGCCGGTCGGCGAGGCGGCCGACCCGGCCCGCGCGATGATCTTCGACTCGGTGTACGACGTCTACCGGGGCGTGGTCACCTACGTCCGGGTGATCGACGGTCGGATCGAGGCCCGCGACAAGATCAAGATGATGTCCACCGGCGCGGTGCACGAACTGCTGGAGATCGGGGTGATCTCCCCGGAGATGCAGAAGGCCGACGGGCTCGGTGTGGGTGAGGTCGGCTACCTCATCACCGGCGTGAAGGACGTCCGGCAGTCCCGGGTCGGTGACACCGTCACCATCAACGCCCGGCCCGCCAGCGAGGCGCTGGGCGGCTACAAGGACCCGAAGCCGATGGTCTACTCCGGGCTCTACCCGATCGACGGATCGGACTACCCGGCGCTGCGTGAGGCCCTGGACAAGCTCAAGCTCAACGATGCCGCGCTCAACTACGAACCGGAGACCTCCGGTGCCCTCGGGTTCGGGTTCCGCTGCGGCTTCCTCGGCCTGCTGCACCTGGAGATCATCCGGGAGCGGCTGGAGCGCGAGTTCGGGCTGGACCTCATCTCGACCGCGCCGAACGTGGTCTACCGGGCCGTCATGGAGGACGGCAACGAGGTGGTCGTCACCAACCCCAGCGAGTACCCGACCGGCAAGGTCGCCGAGGTCTACGAGCCGGTGGTCCGGGCCACGGTGCTGACCCCCAACGACTACGTCGGCGCGGTGATGGAACTGTGCCAGGGCCGACGCGGCTCGTTGCAGGGCATGGACTACCTCTCCGCCGACCGGGTCGAACTGCGTTACACGCTGCCCCTGGCCGAGATCATCTTTGACTTCTTCGACCAGCTCAAGAGCCGTACCAAGGGCTATGCGTCGTTGGACTACGAGCCCACGGGACAGCAGAAGTCGGACCTGGTCAAGGTCGACATCCTGCTGCACGGCGAGGCGGTGGACGCGTTCAGCGCGATCGTGCACAAGGACAAGGCGTACAACTACGGCGTCAACATCGCGGCGAAACTGCGTACGTTGATCCCGCGCCAGCAGTTCGAGGTACCGATCCAGGCGGCCATCGGAAACCGGGTGATCGCCCGGGAGACCATCCGCGCCATCCGCAAGGACGTGTTGGCCAAGTGTTACGGCGGTGACATCAGCCGTAAGCGCAAGCTGCTGGAGAAGCAGAAGGAAGGCAAGAAGCGGATGAAGATGGTCGGCCGGGTCGAGGTCCCGCAGGAGGCCTTCATCGCCGCCCTCTCCACCTCCGACTCCGGTGACAGCGGCGGCAAGGCCGGCGGAAAGAAGTGACCCTGCGGGCGTACGGGCCCACCGCCTCCTTCTGTCCGCGCTGTGCGGCGGCGCTGTCGGTCGCACCACCGACCGACTGCGCCGCCTGTGGCTACCGACTCTTCGTCAACGCCCGGCCCAGCGGCGGGGTGATCGTGCTCGACGGTGGGCCGGGCGAGTTACGGTTCCTGGCGCTGCGGCGGGCGGCGCAACCGAGGGCCGGCCGGTGGGAGCTGCCGGGCGGCTTCTGCGAAGGTGCCGAACACCCCGCCGACACTGCGGTACGTGAGGCTCACGAGGAACTCGGTGTCGGGATTGTCCTGGGCGACCTGGTCGGCATGTACGTGGGCGAGTACGAGTTCCAGGGCGAGACGGTGCCCGTACTCGACATGTTCTTCCTGGCCACGCTCGGTGCCGGCAAGATCACCCTGGACCCGGCGGAGTCGTCCGACATGTGCTGGTTCCCGCTGGACGCGCCGCCGGCCCTGGCGTTCGACACGATGGACAGTGCGATCAGGGATGCGGCGCACCGATTGGGGTTGCGGACGGTGACCGGTCCGGTTTGATTTTCCCGGCGGTCGGGAACTTAGGGGTCACCAACAAGCGTGGCAGACCCCCGGAGGAGGACCGTCATGGAACTCACCCTTACCGGCATTCTTACCGCACTCATCGTCGGGCTGATCGTTGGCGCGCTTGGTCGTCTGGTCATCCCGGGCCGCCAGAGCATGCCGATCTGGCTGCACATGCTCATCGGTGTCGGTGCAGCCCTGCTCGGTACCGTGCTTGCCCGAGCCATGGGCATCGCCACCGAGACCGCCGGTGTCGACTGGGCGGAGCTGCTCGTCCAGGTCGTGCTGGCCGCCCTCGCGGTGGCTCTGGTATCGGGAATCGGTGGGCGACGCAGCGTGAGTCGCTACTGACGACCCTCATCGCAGACCGAATGGTTGCGGCCCCGTCGCTGGACAGCGACGGGGCCGCAACCATTATGGAGACTGCTCAGCGGAGCCAGGGGATGCTGCGATCGAGCAGATCGCGCTCCTTGAGCTCCTTACGCAGCGGAATCTCGTTGTCGATGTAGCCGTCCCAGTTGATGCCCCAGTAGTTCGCGGTGTGCGTACCCTCACCGCAGAGCTGGCGCTGCACCGGGGTGCGGTTGGCCCACCACTCGCCGTCCTTGTCGATGTGCAGTTCGTCGAGGGGGCGGATCCACCGGTAGGTGTAGCCGACGAAGAGCATCTTGCGGGTGATGGTTGACAGGTTCGTCGAGCGGGAGTGCCACTGCCGGCGGTCGAAGATGAACGCGTCGCCGGGGTTGGCGGTGATCTCGACCGTGCCCTCCGGGTCCGGGTTGTGCACGGTGAGGTCTTCCGGCCGGTCCAGGGAGTTCCACAGGTGGCTGCCCGGGATCACCTTCGTCGCACCCCGGCCGGTCTCCGACAGGTCGGAGAGGACGTACGCCACCTTCAGCGAGAACATCGGGCGGGGCAGGTTCGGGTCCATCGTCTCCGGGTCGGAGTTCTGCCGGTACCCGTCCTGGTGCCAACCCCAGTACGGCTTCTCCGGCTCAGCTGCCGGGGGAGTCACGTCGAGGTGGTTGTGGTGCGAGTAGATGTTCCACCCGGCCAGTCCCCACATGTACGGGAACGCGATCGGGTGGGTGAGTAGTTCACCGAAGAGTTCGTCGCGCTCCAGGAAGCCCAGCAGGTGCAGGGTGCCGTCCTTGGTGGTACGGCCAGCGGCCCGCTCCTCGGCGTAGACGCGGTCGACGGCCGCCTCCAACGCCGCGCGGTGGTCCTCGGTCAGGACATTACGCAGTAGCAGGAAGCCCTGCTCGTGGAATTCCTTGCGATCGGCGTCGCTGATCGGCTCGTATCCGGTCCGGCCACCATAATCGAACACCGCGTCCATCCCTTTCCATCGGTGGAGCCTTTTCTAGGCGCACACAGGTTGCCGATCGTAGCTCGCGGCCCTGTGGCTGATCGCCCGTGTTCCGGTCAACGGGGACGATGCGACCGAGCCGCTACGAAGGAGAGCCGGCCGGTGACTGCGGGTTACCCATTGTGAGGGTGGAGCTGCTTAAATCCGTATTTGCCGGGTCTTGCGGTAACTGCGAGTAGGGGTATTGAAAAGTTGGGACGTGTGACCGCGAAATGTCACACCTCGGCGAACACCTCGGCGATGACCACGCCGGGAATGGTCACCTCGCCAGTGACGCGGGTCCATTCGCCATTCTTGGCGGTCCATTCCTGGTCACCGAAGCGCACCCGCTTCACCCCGTGGTCACTGGCGTGGGAGACGAGCCAGTGTGCGTACCGCCATCCGGTTCGGGGGTCGGCGGCCTGGACGGCCAGGCCGGTGAGATCAGCCGGCGAAGTGAACTCCAGCCGTCCCCAGTCCAGCTTCAACCCGTCGGTCAGGGCAGTCGCCGCCGCGTTGCCCCGCATCGCCGGCTGCTGCCCGACCGTGCAGGCCACGGCGCTGGTGGCGTTTCCCAGCAGGGCGCGGGTCAGCACCTCCGACTCGTCCGCCCACTTCTCGTACGCCTCCGGGTAGGCCGAACGTTGCACCGCCTGGGCCGCATCGGTCACGCGCATCTGCTCCCAGCCGCGTACCTTCTTCAGCGCCGCGTAGAACCGGTTCGCCGCGTACCGGGGGTCGCGGATCTGCTCCGGAGTACCCCAACCCTGGCTCGGGCGTTGCTGGAACAGGCCCACCGAGTCGCGGTCGCCCCCGGTCAGGTTCTCCAGTTTGGACTCCTGGAACGCGGTGGCGAGGGCGACCACGACCGCCCGTTCCGGCATCTTGCGACGTACGCCGATCGCGGCGATTGTCGCCGCGTGGGCCATTTGTTCGGCAGTGAGGTAAACCTTGCCGTCTGCCTGTACGGTGCAGCCCCGGACGACCGTGGGGATCGGTAGTTGGTGTCGGAGTGGTCCGAGGCTCAGATAAAGGCCGATTCCGACAACTATTGCCAGTACTACGGCTCCTGCCACCAATGCCCGAATCCGCACTGACACCCCCACGCTCGCTTGCGTGCCATCGTACGTCCGGGGCCAAGCAAAGATCACCGGTTGCGAAGGGTACGAGCAGGATCGGGCGATCCGCTCCGGTTCACCGGTCCAATCAGGTTGGTGGCACCCAACGGGCCGGCCGCTTCTCCCGAAGGGCGATGATGCCCTCGCGTCCCTCCTCGGAACGGAAGAAACGGGTCGAGCGGGCGGAGAGGTCGGCCAGATCGGCCCGGAAGTCGGTCGGGGCACTCCGGCGCAGCAGCTCCTTGGCGCCGGCCAGTGCCCCCGGTGCGCCCCGCAGCAGCGCCGCGCAGTAGGCGGCCACGGTCGAGTCGAGTTCGTCGGCGGCGGTGGCCCTGGTGACCAGGCCGATCTGCTCAGCCCGCCGGCCGTCGAAGGTCTCCCCGGTCAGGTACAGCTCGGCGGCGGCCCGGGGGCTCAGCCTGGGCAGCACGGTGGCGGAGATGACGGCCGGGATCACGCCGATCCGTACCTCGGTGAAGGCGAAGGTCGCCGCCACCGAGCAGACCGCGATGTCGGCTGCCGCGATGAGGCCCAGGCCGCCCGCGCGGGCCGGGCCGGCCACCCGTGCCACCACCGGCTTCGGGCACTCCCAGATCATCGCCAGCACGTCACCGAGCATCGCGGCCGGTACGGTGCCGCTGTCGAACGCCGCCGCGGTCTCCTTCAGGTCGGCGCCGGAGCAGAACACCGGGCCGGTGTGGGAGAGCACCACCGCGCGGACCGAGTCGTCCGCGATCGCGGTCTCCAGGGCGGTCAGCAGCTGCGTCATCAGTGGGGTGGAGAGCGCGTTGCGGTTGTGTGCGCTGTCCAACGTGAGCGTGGTCACGCCGGATGTGGTCGACACCCGGACGAGCGGGTCAGGCTCTTCGGTCATGCGGGCACACTAGTGTGCATGCCCGCTGTGCTCCCAGAAGGTGAACCCGTACCCGAGGACGGGTCGCTGCCCGCCACCGCGCTCGTCTCGGTCGGCGCGCGTGGTTTCGGGGTCTATGTCCATGTTCCGTTCTGTGCCAGCCGGTGTGGTTACTGCGACTTCAACACCTACACGGCCAGCGAGTTGGGTGGTGGTGCGAGCCGGGAGGGGTACGCCGACACGGTGCTGGCCGAACTGGCCCTGGCCCGTCGGGTCCTGGCCGACCAGCCGCCACGCCGGGTGGAGACCGTCTTCGTCGGCGGTGGAACCCCGACCCTGCTGCCCGCCGACGATCTCGCCCGGATCCTGGACGGCATCGACCGTACCTGGGGGCTGGCACCTGACGCCGAGGTCACCACGGAGGCCAACCCCGAGTCCGTGACGCCGGAGTCGTTGAAGACGCTGCGGGCCGCCGGCTACACCCGGATCTCGCTGGGCATGCAGTCGGCCGCCGCCGGGGTGCTGGCGGTGCTCGACCGTCGACACACGGCCGGCCGGGCCACGGCCGCAGCGGCGGAGGCCCGGGACGCCGGGTTCGACCATGTCAACCTGGACCTGATCTACGGCACGCCGGGGGAGACCGAGGAGGACTTCGCTGCCTCACTGGGCGAGGTGATCGCCGCCGGGGTCGACCACGTCAGCGCGTACGCCCTGATCGTGGAGGACGGCACCCGGTTGGCCGCGCGGATGCGTCGGGGTGAGCTGCCGTACCCGAGCGACGACGTCGCGGCCGACCGCTACCTGGCCGCGGAGGCCGCTCTGTCCGCCGCCGGGTTCTCCTGGTACGAGGTGTCCAACTGGGCCCGTACACCGGCCGCCCGGTGCCGGCACAACCTGCTCTACTGGACGGGCGGGGACTGGTGGGGCCTCGGCCCGGGGGCACACAGCCACGTCGGCGGGGTGCGCTGGTGGAACGTGAAGCATCCGACGACGTACGCCGCCCGACTGGCGGCTGGAACGTCCCCGGGGCACGGTCGTGAGCTGCTCTCGGCCGAGGACCAGCGGGTGGAGGACGTGATGCTGCGGCTACGCCTGGCCGGTGGGCTGCCGCTGGACACGCTGGACGGGGCCGGGCGGGTCGGAGCCGACCGGGCACTGGAGTACGGGTTGCTGGCGGAGCCGGACTTCCGAGCCGGTCGGGCCGTGCTCACCCTGCGTGGACGGCTCCTGGCCGACGCGGTGGTCCGGGATCTGTTGCCCTGACGATCGCCCGGGCGGGCGGACCGGTGTACCGCCGCGCCCGGGATCCGTCAGCGGAACTGATCGACCGGAACGTCACTTAACGAAGTTGTAGGTCATCGGGTAGCGGTAGAGCAGCCCTTCGTTGGCCTTGACGCCACCGATGATCCCGAAGATCACCGGCACCAGGAAGACCAGCATCGGTACGAAGAACAGGATGCCGCAGGTGACCGTGGCCAGCACATAGCCCAGCGCGGTGGCGATGGCCCAGGTGATCTGGAAGTTCAGCGCCGCCACCGAGTGCGCCCGGACGGTCGGCGACTGCGGTCCCTTGGCCATCATCGCGATCAGTGGACCGACCCAGCCCAGCAGGCCACCGCCGACGAAGACGCCGACCGGACCGAGGAAGTGGGCCAGCAGGGACCAGGTCTTGTCGTCACTGCTGGGGTAGCCGGCCGGGGTCGGGCCACCGCCGTAGTAGCCGCCGCCGGGTGGGTACCCGCCCGGTGGCGGATAGTCGCCGGGCGGGGGATAACCACCGGGGGGCGGATAGTTCCCGCCGGGTGGCGGTGCCTCGTACTGGGGCGCCTGGTACTGGGGCGCCTCGTACTGCGTCGGCTCGGCCGGCGGCGGGGCGTGTCCGGGTGAGGGTGCCTCGCCCGGCATCGAGTAGGACGCTGGGGATACGGGAGGTGAGGTCGGGTCCGGTGGCGTGGCCTCGTAGCCGCCTTCACCAGGAGGGCGAGGTGGTTCTGTCATAAACGTCACGCTAAGGGTAGGACACAAGTGATGCCAGACCGGTTGTCGACAGTTTCGCTGGACAACCGGGTGCTGGAGGGTAAGTGATCATCGCGTTGGGTGCCACTTGGACGTAGACTGGCACTCGCTACAGTCGAGTGCCAGTCCCCCGCGTTGTGGCGTCACCGGGCTAGAGTCGGCAGGGAGGTGAAGATGGGGCTCGATGATCGCAAGCTCGACGTGCTCCGCGCGATCGTCGAGGACTACGTCGCCACCCAGGAGCCGGTCGGCAGCAAGGCGCTCGTCGAACGGCACCAGCTCGGCGTGTCGCCGGCCACCGTGCGTAACGACATGGCGGTGCTGGAGGACGAGGGCTACATCCGGCAGCCGCACACCAGCGCCGGTCGGGTACCCACCGACCGGGGCTACCGACTCTTCGTCGACCGGCTCTCCCGGGTCAAACCGCTCACCCCGGCCGAGCGTCGGGCGATCGAACGGTTCCTGGTGGGCGCGGTCGACCTGGACGACGTGGTGCACCGTACGGTCCGACTGCTGGCCCAGTTGACCCGGCAGGTCGCCGTCGTGCAGTACCCGAGTCTGGCCCGCTCGTCGGTCCGGCACCTGGAACTGGTGCCGATCTCCACGACCAGGCTGATGGTCGTCATGATCGCTGACACCGGCCGGGTCGAGCAGCGGCTGGTCGAGTTGCCCGCTCCGCTGCCGGTCGACGACGTCACCGACCTGCGTCGGGTGGTCAACGAGAAACTGGTCGGCAACCGGTTGACCGACACCCCGCCGTTGGTCCAGGCGCTGGTCGAGGAGGTGGCGCCGCACCTGCGCGGTGCCATGACCACCCTGTCCACGGTGTTGTTGGAGACCCTCGTCGAGCGGCACGAGGAACGGATCGCACTGGCGGGTACGGCCAACCTCACCCGGGGCGGCGTCCTCGACTTCCAGGGGTCCCTGCGACCGATCCTCGAGGCCCTTGAGGAAGAGGTCGTGCTGCTCAAACTGATCGGCGAGGCTGAACCCAGCAGCACGCTGCGGGTCCGCATCGGCGACGAGAACGAGATCGACAACCTGCGGTCGACCTCGGTGGTCAGCACCGGGTACGGCCCGGGTGCCACCATCGTGGGCGGTTTGGGAGTACTTGGCCCAACCCGGATGGACTACCCCGGCACCATCGCCACCGTTCGTGCCGTGGCACGCTACGTAGGCGACCTGTTAGCGCAGAATTGACCACATCCGTACTGGCCGAATCCGACCTGAGACGGCCGGCGGACGGCACGCGAGACAGACATGAGGACACGGAACGCAGTGGCCAAGGACTACTACGGGATTCTCGGCGTCAAGCGGGACGCCTCCGACGATGAGATCAAGCGCGCCTACCGCAAGCTGGCGCGGCAGTACCACCCGGACGTCAATCCGGACCCGGAGGCGCACGAGAAGTTCAAGGACATCAACGCCGCCTACGAGGTTCTCTCCGACGACCAGAAACGGCAGATAGTCGATCTCGGTGGTGACCCGCTGGCACCCGGTGGTGGCGCGGGCGCAGGCCCCGGCGGTGCCGGTCCGTTCGTCGGGTTCCAGGACATCATGGACGCGTTCTTCGGTGCCGCCGGTGGCGGCAGCCGTGGACCCCGGCCGCGTACCCGGCCCGGCTCCGACGCGATCCTGCGCCTCGAACTCGACCTGAACGAGACGGCCTTCGGCGTGGAAGCCCCGATCACCGTCGACACCGCGGTGCTCTGCACCACCTGTTCCGGCGCCGGTACGGCAGCCGGCACCCACCTGGCCACCTGCGAGGCCTGCGGTGGACGCGGCGAGGTGCAGTCGGTGCAACGTACCTTCCTCGGCCAGGTCGTATCGGCCCGCCCGTGCACGGTGTGCCAGGGCTACGGCACGACCATCCCGCACCCCTGCGCCACCTGCGCCGGGGACGGCCGGGTCCGTACCCGCCGGTCGTTGACCGTCAAGATCCCGGCCGGGGTCGAGGACGGCATGCGGATCCGGCTGGCCCAGCAGGGCGAGGTCGGCCCCGGTGGCGGCACCGCTGGTGATCTCTACGTCGAGATCCACGAGCGCACCCACGACGTCTACTCCCGCAAGGGCGACGACCTGCACTGCCGGGTCACGGTGCCGATGACGGCAGCGGCGCTCGGCACCCGGCTCACCATCAAGACGCTGGACAGCGAGGAACCGGTCGACGTCAAGCCGGGCACCCAGCCCGGCAGCACACTGCGGCTGCGGGCCCGAGGCGTACCGCACCTACGGGGCACCGGTCGAGGCGACCTCTATGTGCACCTGGACGTGCGTACCCCCACCAAACTCGATGCCGACCAGGAACGGATGCTGCGCGAATTCGCCAAGACCCGTGGCGAAGAGGTCGCCGAACTGAGCAAGCAGGGCGGCTTCTTCTCCCGGATGCGCGACGCGTTCAACGGGCACTGAATTATCTGCCGCGCCGGAGGCGCGGCGGCTCGCTCCACGTCGCGCCGCCCAATGCGCCGTCTTCGGTCTGCGCGCACGACGGCTACGCCGCGTGTGCTCGACCTCCAGACGGCGCGGCGGCGCTCGGTCGACTCGCGGGGTGGGTCGTGGGCGGGGTGGGTTGGTCGGCGGGAGCGGGGCGGCGGCTAGCCTTTTTGGGTGAGTGAGCCGCTGTTCCTGGTTGAAGCGTTGCCGTCCGGCGAGGTCATGACCCTGGCCGGGCCCGAAGGGCATCATGCCGCCACGGTGCAGCGGCTGCGGGTCGGCGAGCGGTTGCTGCTGGCCGATGGGCGGGGTGGCACGGCCGCCGCCGTGGTCGCCGCCGTCGGTCGCGGCACCCTCGATCTGACCGTGACTTCCCGGGCGTACGTCGCACCGTCCGACCCTCGGCTCGTCGTCGTACAGGGCATCGCCAAGGGGGATCGGGGTGAGCTGGCCGTACAGGCGATGACCGAGGTGGGCGTCGACGAGATCGTGCCCTGGGCGGCGGCCCGATCGGTGACGCAGTGGCGGGGTGAGCGGGGTGTACGGGCCCGGGAGAAGTGGGTGGCGACCGCCCGGGAGGCGGCTAAGCAGTCCCGCCGGGCGTGGCTTCCGGCGGTGGCCGGCACACCGGACGAGTCGACCACGGCAGTGGTACGACGGGTCGGTTCGGCGGCGGTCGGGCTCGTGCTGCACGAGGAGGCCACGCTGAGGCTATCCACTGTGGAACTGCCGACGGCTGGCGAGATCGTGCTCGTCGTCGGTCCCGAGGGTGGGATCGCGCCGAACGAGTTGGCCGGGTTCGAGGCGGCTGGTGCGGTGCCGGTGCGACTCGGTACGGAGGTGCTGCGTACCTCCACGGCCGGGGTCGCCGCGCTTGCGGTGCTGTCGGCCCGGTTGGGCCGGTGGTGATCGACGGGAGGCCGGTCGGGTTGGGCCGGTGTGCCGATCAGGTGCGCAGGTAGGACGCGCCGTTGAGGTCGATGATGGTGCCGGAGGCCCATTCCGCGGCAGGCGAGGCGAGCCAGTGCACGGCTGCGGCGATCTCCTCCGGCTGAGCGACCCGGTTGAACGGGCTCTGTGCCCGCAGGTCGTCACCCCGGGGTGCCTTGAGGTGCTCGTTGGTCACGTCGGGTGCCACGAAGCCGGGTGCCACGGTGGCGACCGCGATGCCGTACGGGGCGAGGGCGACGGCGAGGGACTGTCCCAGCGCGTTGAGTCCGGCCTTGCTGGCGCCGTACGCCGGCTGGCCCGGTTCACCACGGAACGCGCCCCGGGACGAGACGTTGACGATCCGTCCGCCGCCCCGCTCGCGCATGTGTCGGACCGCGCACCAGATGGCGTTGGCCGCGCCGACCAGGTTCGTGTCGAGCGTACGACGCCAGTGCTGCTGCCACTGCTCGTACGAGGTCTCGAAGATCGGGTGTGGTGCGTAGCCGCCGGCGTTGTTGACCAGGACGTCGAGCCCGCCCAGTTGTTCGGCGGCGGTGTCCACGGCCGTCCGGATGGCGTCCGGATCGGCCAGGTCGGCCTGGACCACGACGTGCCCGTCGCCGGGTAACGAATCACGGAGTTGTTCCGCCAGCGGGGCGGAGTCCCGATGGTGGATGGCGACCCGGTCGCCGCTTTCCGCGAAGGCGGTCGCCACCGCGCGCCCAACTCCCCGGGATGCCCCGGTCACCAGCACTGCTCGCCCTGTCACATGCACCATCCTCGCCCAACGCCGGGACCGGTGGACACGCGGTAGGTGGTCGTCCCGTTGGTCGGGGCATACCATCCGGTGGTGACGACTGACTGCCTGTTCTGCCGGATCGTCGCCGGCGAGATTCCCGCGACCCTGGTCCGGGAGACCGAGACGACCCTGGCCTTCCGCGACATCAGCCCGAAGGCTCCGGTGCACGTCCTGGTGATCCCGAAGGAGCACTACGTGGATGTGGCCGCCCTGGCGCAGGGCGACCCGAAGCTCATGAGCGAGGTGCTGGAGACGGCCGCCGTGGTGGCCGAGACCGAGGGGCTGCTCGGCGACGGATTCCGGTTGATGTTCAACACCGGTGCGTACGCCGGGCAGGAGGTGTTCCACGTCCACGCCCACGTGCTCGGTGGTGCTCCGCTCGGTCCGATGATCAGCATCTGAAGGTCGGTGCCGAACCCGGGACTACGATCCATGGGATCATGAAGGAGGGCACGTGACCGAGGTGCATCGGCGGCTGGAGCGGATGACCCGACAGGTGCAGGCGGCAGCGCGGGTACCCGCGCTGTCCGTGGCCCTGCACCGGGCCGATCGCCCACTGTGGACGTTCACGGTCGGCGGGACGGGTAGTGCGAATCCGTTGAACGGGGACACCCGGTTCCGGATCGGCTCGGTGACCAAGACCTTCACCGCCGTACTGGTGATGCAGTGCCGCGACGACGGGTTGCTCGACCTCGACGACCCGATCGGCGCGCACCTCGACGTGCCGGCGCACGGCGAGCTGACCGTACGGCGCCTGCTGTCGCACACCGCCGGGCTCCAACGGGAGCCGTACGGTGACGTGTGGGACACGTTGCGGCTGCCGGACGTTGACGGGCTGATCGCCGATCTGGCGCGGGTCGAACGGGTGTTGCCCCCGGCCCGGCGCTACCACTACTCGAACCTGGGGCTGGCCCTGCTCGGGCACGCGGTGGGCCGGTTGCGGGGTGGCACCTGGGCCGAGGTGCTGGCCGACCGGGTGCTGGACCCGCTCGGGCTGTCGGCGACCGGGGTCACGCCCGGTCCGGCCGCCGCGACCGGGTTCCTGGTGGACGCCTACTCCGACCATGTCCTGCCCGAACCGCCCACCGACTTCGGTGCGGTGGGGCCGGCCGCCCAACTCTGGAGCACCGCGTCGGACATGGCCCGGTGGGCGGCGTTCCTGGCCGACCCGGCGGCGGTGGACCCGGCCGGGGCGGTGCTGCGTCCGGGCACGTTGGACGAGATGCGTATGCCGCTGACCGTCACCGACGAGACGCTCTGGGCGACCGGGTTCGGTCTCGGCCTGATCCTGTTGCCCCAGGGGGACCGGGTCGTGCACGTGGGGCACGACGGGGCCATGCCGGGCTTCCTGGCCGGTGTCTACGGCCGTCGGGGCGGTGCCGGGACGCCCGGTGCGATGGGGTGTGCGGTGCTGGCCTCGTCCGGCACCGCTGGCGCGATCATGGAACTGCCGCACCAACTGCTGGCCGCCGCGGTCAGCGACGATCCCGCCGACATCGAGCCGTGGACCCCGGGTGAGCCGGCCCCCGAGCGTTATCGCGGCCTGCTCGGCCGCTGGTGGGGCGAGGGCTTCGAGTACGTCTTCACCTGGCGCGACGGTGCACTGCGGGCCCGGGGGGCGGACGACCCCGCCGGTAAGCCGCCTGCGGTCTTCGCGCCCCTGCCGGACCAGCCGGACGTGTTGCGTACCGTCTCCGGCCGGGAAGCCGGCGAGCTGCTGCGGCTCACCCGGGACGAGCAGGGGACCGTGGTGCGGATGCACTGGGCGACCTACCGGTTCACCCGTACCCAGGAGACCTTCGAAGGGGTGGACTTCCGCGGCTCGGCTCCGGCCTGATGTGTCGTACGACCCGGTCCGGTCACCCGGGAGCCGGCGTGGTGCCAGCTCCCGGGTTCCGGAGCTCAGCCGACGGCTACCGGAGCCGGGGCCGGCCAGCTGCCCTCGAACACCTGGGCGCCGGTCGTGCCCGCGAACGGGATGCCGCTGAAGAGGCTGTCGACCCGGGAGGCCTCACCGCTGCTGGGGTACGGGTTGGTGCAGCTGGTGCCGGCGCTGCCGCCGGACATCAGCAGTGCGCAGTTGCCGTTGTAGTTGTCGGGCAGCCCGAGGATGTGCCCGATCTCGTGGGTCATGATCCGCAGCGGGCTGTATTGCTGCGCCTGGTAGGTGTCGATGTACACGCTGCCGTTGCCCAGGCTGTTGCGGATGGCGTACGAGCCGCCGCCGTAGATCTGGTAGATCCGCAGGTTCGAGCCGCACTGGGAGAGCGTCACGTTGTTCGTGGCGTTGTTCCAGATCGAGGCGGCCTGTACGGCGGTGCTGGCGAAGCTGCCGGCCTGGCTGGTGTTGTAACAGACCGTTGCGGCCAGCGACGTGGCGGATGCGGGCGTGGCGCCGACGAAGGGGGCGCCGATCGTCGCCACCGTGCCGGCCAGGAGTCCGACCAGGATGCGGCGGATTCTTCGAGGGGACATGACACACGCTCCTTCGGGGGTGGAGAGAGCGGACGGCCCCATTTTTAAAAATCGATGCACTTCGATTCAAGGTTCGTTAGTCATGTGTCGATTGGGGTAAATCGCGCTTTAGGCGCGAAAGCGGTGTTCGGGACGATCCTCGGGACGTCGGTGGATCGGGGCGCCGAGTCGTAGCCGCAGCTCGGAGGCGCCGAGCGCGGAGGCGGCGATGCTGCCCACGGCGGGTGGACGCCTGGCGGCGGGGCGGGAACCGTTCGGCAAGTGGGCGGAAATGGGCAGGGTGCCTGCGGCGTTGACCCGATACGATGACAGCAACGTTCGCACGTCGCGCCAGCGGGGCGCGGCACTTAGATCGAGAGCAGGTGGCGCAGGGCTCACGGGCCCGACCTATGACCGGTACTCCGCCTCCCGGGCAGCCCCGGGTGCAGACCAGGATCACGGTTCCTGACTCGCAGATCATGGTGAACCTGCTCGGCGCGGGCGACGAGATCCTGCGCCTCATCGAGCGCTCGATCACCAGCGACGTGCACGTACGGGGTAATGAGATCACCATCACCGGCACCCCGGCAGACAACGCACTCGCCGAGCGGCTCTTCACCGAACTGCTCGAACTGATCGAAAAGGGCGAGACACTGACCAGTGACGCCGTCCGGCGCACCGTCGGGATGCTCGAACAGGGCACCACCGAACGGCCCGCCGAAGTACTGACCCTCAACATCCTCTCCCGTCGGGGACGTACGATCCGGCCCAAGACCCTGGGCCAGAAGCGGTACGTCGACGCGATCGACGGGCACACCATCGTCTTCGGCATCGGCCCCGCGGGTACCGGTAAGACCTACCTGG
Organism: Micromonospora sonneratiae; assembly: GCF_042679305.1. Lineage (NCBI taxonomy): Bacteria > Bacillati > Actinomycetota > Actinomycetes > Micromonosporales > Micromonosporaceae > Micromonospora > Micromonospora sonneratiae. Next base: position 41,938 of record NZ_JBHTMP010000025.1, read on the forward strand.
CGATGGCCAAGGCCGTGCAGGCGTTGCAGGCCAAGCAGGTCAACCGGATCATCCTGACCCGGCCGGCGGTGGAGGCGGGGGAGCGGCTGGGCTTCCTGCCCGGCACGCTCAACGAGAAGATCGACCCGTACCTGCGCCCGCTCTACGACGCGCTGCACGACATGCTCGACCCGGACTCCATCCCGAAGCTGATGGCGGCCGGCACGATCGAGGTCGCGCCGCTGGCCTACATGCGGGGCCGTACGCTCAACGACGCGTTCATCATCCTCGACGAGGCGCAGAACACGACCCCCGAGCAGATGAAGATGTTCCTCACCCGGCTGGGCTTCGGTTCCAAGATCGTGGTGACCGGTGACGTCACGCAGGTCGACCTGCCCGGTGGGACGACCAGCGGTCTGCGGGTGGTCCGTGACATCCTCGAGAACGTGGAGGATGTGCACTTCGCCCAGCTCTCCAGCACCGACGTGGTCCGTCACCGGCTGGTCAGCGACATCGTCGACGCGTACGCCCGCTGGGACGCCGAGCGCGAAGCCCAGCAGGGTGTGCACGCCGTGCCCGGCCGTACCGCACACGGCGGCGGCCGGTCCGGCCGGCGTCGTTAGTTCATTCATCAGGGGAAACAGTTGTCCATCGAGATCGCCAACGAGTCGGGTGTCCAGGTCGACACCGACTCCGTCCTCGCCGTGGCCCGCTATGCCCTCGACGAGATGGGCGTCAACCCACTCGCCGAGCTTTCGGTGCTGCTCGTCGACATCGACTACATGACCGAGCTGAACCACCGGTGGATGGGCGGTGACGGACCGACCGACGTCCTCGCGTTCCCGATGGACGAGGGCAGCGTCGACCACGGACCGGGCGAGGTCAACGGTGCCGAGCCGGCCCTGCTCGGAGACATCGTGCTCTGCCCCGAGGTGGCGGCCAAGCAGGCCGCCACCGCCGGACACTCGGCCGCCGACGAGCTGCACCTGCTGACCGTGCACGGGGTCCTGCACCTGCTCGGCTACGACCACGCTGAGCCGGAGGAGGAGCGGGAGATGTTCGAACTACAGGCCCGACTGCTGTCCGGTTGGCGGGCAGCGCGAACACAGTGATGCACGCCCACTTAGCGGCCGCCGGCACCGCCGCCGGCCTTCCCGATCTTCAACTGCTGTTCTCGGCGGCCGGGCTGGTGGTGCTGGCCGGGATCTTCGCGATGACCGAGGCCGCGTTGACCGCCGTCTCACCGGCCCGGGCCGCCGAGTTCGCCCGCGACGGCGTACGCGGTGCCCGGGCGTTGCAGATCGTCGCGGCCGACGTGGTCCGCCACCTCAACCTGCTCCTGCTGCTGCGTCTGCTCTGCGAGCTGACCGCGACCACCCTGGTCGCCCTGGTCGCCGTCGACACGTTCGGCGCGGGGTGGACCGCAGCGTTGGTCACCGCCGGTGCGATGACCGTGATCAGCTTCGTGGTCGTCGGCGTCGGACCGCGCACCATCGGCCGCCAGCACGCCTACGGCGTCGGTCGGATCACCGCACCCATGGTGCGGTGGCTGGGTCGGGCGCTCAACCCGTTGGCCTCGCTGTTGATCCTGATCGGCAACGCGGTCACCCCCGGGCGTGGCTTCCGGGAGGGTCCCTTCGCCACCCAGGTCGAACTGCGTGAGCTGGTCGACCTGGCCGAGCAGCGGGGCGTCGTGGAGCACGGCGAGCGGCAGATGATCCACTCGGTCTTCGCGCTCGGCGACACGATCGCCCGTGAGGTGATGGTGCCGCGCACCGAGATGGTGTGGATCGAGGCGCACAAACGGCCGCACCAGGCGTTGGCCCTCTTCCTGCGGTCCGGTTTCTCCCGGATTCCGGTGATTGGGGAGAGCGTCGACGACGTCCTCGGCGTGCTCTACCTGAAGGACCTGATCCGCCGGGCGCAGGGGGCCAGGCCGGGTTCGGAGGACGTTCCGGTCGCCGAGCTGATGCGGCCGGCGACCTTCGTGCCCGAGTCCAAGCCGGTCGACGACCTGCTGTCCGAGATGCAGGCCGCCCGTACCCACCTGGTGATCGTCGTCGACGAGTACGGCGGCACCGGCGGCCTGGTCACGATCGAGGACATCCTGGAGGAGATCGTCGGTGAGATCACCGACGAGTACGACGTGGAACGCCCCCCGGTGGAACGGCTCGACGACGGTGGCGTACGCGTCACCGCCCGTCTGCCGGTGGAGGCCCTGGGTGAGCTGTTCGACGTGGAGTTGTCCGGCGACGAGGTCGAAACGGTCGGTGGTCTGCTGGCCCAGGCGCTGGGGCGGGTACCGATTCCGGGGGCGGAGGCCGAGGTGGCCGGTCTCCGACTGATCGCCGAGGGCACAGCCGGACGGCGCAACCGGATCGACTCGTTGCTGGTGCACCGTGTCGAAGCCACCGACGAGAACGATCGAGCGGGCCGTAGCGACCGGTCCGACTCGCGTGGAAATTCGAGCCGCCCGGAAGAGAGGCAACCCGCTGATGCCTGAGTCAACTGCCGCGTCCACCGCACCGGCCGGGCAGACGCCCGTACCGGCCGACCTGAGCGCCGAGGACGCCAAGCTGGTCATTCTGGCCCGCAGCGCGCGGGCCAGGGTTGGTGCGGTCGAGGGGGCTGCGGTACGGGACCAGGACGGCCGCACCTACGCCGCCGCCAACGTCTCCCTGCCGTCGTTGACGATCACCGCGTTGCAGCTGGCCGTCGCCTCGGCGGTGGCGGCGGGTGCCACCCGGTTGGAGGCCGCGGCGGTGGTGACCGAGGCGTCGACGCTGGACGGCGCGGGACACGCCGCCGTTCGGGACCTGGCCGCCGACTCGCCGATCCACGTCGCCGCACCGGACGGCAGCCTGCTCGGCACGGTGGTCCAGTGACCGAGAACCGGGGACGGGCGGGCACGTCCACCTCCAGGCCCCGGCCGATGACCGGGCCGACCCGTGGCTCCGGCGCCGACCGGACCGAGGAACAGCCGTACCGGGCCGGGTTCGCCTGTTTCGTCGGGCGACCCAATGCCGGCAAGTCGACCCTGACCAACGCGATCATCGGTCAGAAGATCGCGATCACCTCCAACAAGCCGCAGACCACCCGGCACGTCATCCGGGCCGTGCTGCACCGGCCCAACTCCCAGCTGGTGTTGGTGGACACGCCGGGTCTGCACCGTCCGCGTACGCTGCTCGGCGAGCGCCTCAACGACCTGGTCCGGCAGACCTGGAGCGAGGTCGACGTGATCGGCCTGTGCGTTCCCGCCGACGAGCCGATCGGGCGCGGCGACCGGTTCATCACCGGCGAGTTGGCCGAGCTGAAGGCCAAGGTGCTGGCCGTGGTGACCAAGACCGACCTGGTCGACAAGAAGCGGTTGGCCGAGCAGTTGCTGGCGGTCAGCGAGCTGGGCGACTTCGCGGCGGTGGTTCCGGTCAGCGCGGTCTCCGGGCACCAGGTCGACACACTGGTCGACGTGATGACCGGCTACCTGCCACCCTCACCACAGCTGTATCCGGACGACATGCTGACCGACGACCCCGAACAGGTCATGGTCGCCGAGTTGATCCGGGAAGCGGCCCTGGAGGGCGTACGGGACGAACTGCCGCACTCCATCGCCGTGGTGGTGGAGGAGATGATCCCCGAGGGGAAGATCATCAAGATCTATGCGGACGTGTACGTGGAGCGGCCCAGCCAGAAGGCGATCGTCATCGGGCACCGGGGCAGCCGGCTCAAGGACGTCGGGACCCGGGCCCGTGTCCAGATCGAGGAGCTGCTCGGCTCGCGGGTCTACCTCGATCTGCACGTACGGGTCGCCAAGGACTGGCAGCGCGACCCCAAGCAGCTTCGCAAGCTCGGCTTCTGAGCAGCCGGGTGGTCGCGTCGACTTTGGTCGACGCGACCACCGACCGGTGGCCGCTGTCGCCCCATCGGGTCCGCCGGTAGGTTGCCGGTGTGAGCAACCGCCGGTCGACCAGGGATCTGATCGTCGACCTGGGATTCGTGGTCGGGGCCGTTCTGGTGGGCGCGATCTTCGTCGTCAGCTCACACGCCACCGAACCGCGGACCACCATGCCCCTGGGGTTGGACCTCGCGGTGCTGGCGGCGTCCGGAGCCGGCCTGCTGGTGTGGCGTCGACGAGGGCTGGTCCCGTTCACCCTGATCATGATTCCGGTCAGCATGGTCTTCGCCGGCGCGATGGGCGCAGCCGCCATGGGGCTGCTGAGCGTCGCCATCTACCGGTCCTGGTGGGTCGCCACCATCGTCGCCGGGCTGCACGCGACAACGGTGGCGGTCACCTACCGGATGGGCATCACCGACTCCCGGATCTACTGGGAGTCGGTCACCGTCATGCTGGCGCTGGACGCCGTACTGGTCACGTCGGGAATGTTCGCCCGGTCGCAGCGGCTGCTCGTACGTTCGCTGCGCGACCGCGCCCGCGAGGCCGAGGAGCAGCAGCGGCTACGGGTGGAGGAGGCACGGCACCTCGAACGTGAACGGCTGGCCCGGGAGATGCACGACGTACTCGCCCACCGGATCTCGCTGCTGGCCGTACACGCCGGTGCGCTGGAGTTCCGGCGGGACGCCTCCGACGAGGAGCGACAGGCTGCCGGGGTCGTCCGGCAGAGCGCCTACGATGCGTTGGAGGATCTGCGGGAGGTGATCGGCATGCTGCGGTCGGAGGCCGACAACAGCTCCGCCGAACGTCCGCAACCCACCCTCAACGACCTGCCGGCGCTGATCGAGCAGTCACGGCAGGCCGGTGAGCCGGTCACCCTCGACAACCAGCTCGGGGAACTCGGCACGGTCCCGGCCGGACTCGGCCGGCACGTCTACCGGATCGTGCAGGAGGGGCTGACCAACGCCCGCAAGCACGCACCCGGGGTGCGGGTACGGGTGACCGTGGGCGCACCCGAGGCGGACGGTCTGTTCGTCGAGGTCAGTAACAGGTTGCCGATCAGGAACGTGGTGGCGGAGATCCCCGGTACGGGTACCGGGCTGATCGGCCTCCGCGAGCGGGTGGACCTGGTCGGGGGACGACTGGACCATGGCCGTACGCCGGATGGCGAATTCCGGCTTCGGGCCTGGCTGCCGTGGTGACCACCTCGGCACCCGTCCGGGTGCTCATCGTCGACGACGACGCGCTGGTGCGGGCCGGGCTGGCGATGATGCTGGGCGAGTTCGAGGGGATCAGCGTCGTCGGACAGGTCGCCGACGGCACCGAGGTCGTGGCGGCGGTCAACCAGCACCGGCCCGACGTCGTGCTGATGGACATCCGGATGCCGCAGATGGACGGCCTGTCGGCCACCGAGTACCTCCGGTCCCGACGCGACCCGCCAGAAGTGATCATCCTGACCACGTTCGACACCGACAGCCACATCCAGCGGGCGATGCGGGCCGGTGCCAGCGGTTTCCTGCTCAAGCACACGCCGCCGCCGCAGATCGCGCGGGCGATCCGGCTGGTCGCCGGGGGTGAGCCGATGCTCTCCCCCGAGGTGCTGCGCCGGATGATGGGCTACGTCGCCGAGTCCGGTGCCGATCCGAGCCGGGAGCGGGCCCGGCGCTCGTTGGCCCTGTTGAGCAACCGGGAGCAGGCGGTGGCCCTGCTGGTCGGGCAGGGCCGGACCAACAGTGAGATCAGCGAAGAGCTGCTGATGAGTGTGGCCACGGTCAAGGCGTACGTGTCCCGGATCCTGACCAAGCTCGATCTCAACAACCGGGTGCAGATCGCGTTGCTGGTGCACGACGCCCGCTGAGGCCCCGGCCACCAGCGCCACGGACTCCCGCATCGCCGGGGCCCGCCGCCGTGGAGGTGTACGGGGAAGCGTTGCGAACACCACCCGGAACGGCGTTTGGGGCGGCGTCGGTCGAGGGTAGGGGGAGGGGAAGACTCCGTCGTCTACCCCCAATGGATGAAGGTCGATGCGGAACCGGTACCTGGATCTGCTGCGTGCCCTGGCGATCGTCCGCGTCGTCGTCTACCACACCACCGGTTGGGCGTTTCTGACCATCGCGTTCCCGGCCATGTCGGTCATGTTCGCCATCGCCGGCTCACTGATGGCCGCCTCCCTGGACCGCTCGGGCCCGGTGGCGGTGGGACGCCGACTGCGTCGGCTGCTGCCGTCGCTGTGGATACTGGCCGCGCTCTTCGTGCCGGCCATGCTGCTCACCGGGCTGCCGGTGACGTGGCGACTGCTGCTGTGGGTGGCGCCGCTGGCCGACCCACCGACCAATCCCTGGGGTGCGCTGGCACTGAGCGCCATCTGGTATCTGCGGGACTGCCTCTGGTTCGTGCTGGTCTCGCCGCTGGCCTGGTGGCTGTTCCGCCGGTATCCGCTGCCCACCCTGCTGGCACCGTACGTCCTGCTGGTCGTCGTCGAGTTCGGTGTGCCGACCGCGCCCCTGGTGCTGCGGGACTTCGGGCTCTACTTCGGGGCCTGGCTGCTCGGGTTCGCGCACCACGACGGAATGCTGCGACGGATGTCCCGCCGGGTGCTGCTGTCGGTCGTCGGGACGCTGGCCACCGCCGGGGCGGCCTGGATCCTCACCCATCCCGGACCGCGTGGCTACGACATCAACGACATCCGACTCGGCAACGCACTCTGGTCCGCCGCGTTCACGCTGCTCCTGCTCGGTCTCGCCCCACTCGGCATGGCCTGGCTGGACCGGACCGCCCGGTTCAGCCGGTTGGTGACCCTGCTCAACCGTCGGGCACTGACCATCTACCTCTGGCACATGCCGATCGTGATCGGCCTGACCGCCGTCATGAGATGGGCCGGTGGCGACCCGGGCAGCGCCAGCGGAATCGGGGTACGGCTCGTCGCGGTCACCGCGTTGGTCGCGGTGGCGGTGGCGTTGTTCGGTTGGGTGGAGGACATCGCCGCGCGGCGACCCCCGGAGCTGCTGCCCGGCGACGCTGCTACGGCGGGCCCGGCGGGGCCGGTCGGACGGAACGTCCCGGCCCAGCGGGCCCCGAGCGAGTCGGTCACCAGCCAGCGGGCCCCGAGTGAACTGGTTGCCAGCCACCGGGGCCCGGGTCAGCGCTGACTGATCGTCACGTCGCCGCTGCCCGTCTTCACGTCGAGGTGCAGTGTTGCGGTGGGATCGTTCGACACCCCGACGTTCTTGTCGCCCGTGCCGGTGTTGACGCTCACCCGGTAGCTGCCCGGCGGTACGGCCAGCTCGACCTCACCGCTGGCGGTGTGTGCCCGTACCGAACCGGCCGTGCTCAGCGTCAGCGAGACGCTGCCCGATCCGGTCTCGACGTCGACCTGTCCGTCACCGAGTCCCCGTCCGGTGATCCCACCGGACCCGGTGCGGGCCGTCACCGCGCTCTTGACGTCGGAGATGCTGACCTCACCCGAGCCGGTTTCCGCCTTTACCGTGCCGGACGCCCCGTTGACGGTGATCCCGCCGGAACCGACCTTGATGTCGACCGTGCCGACCCGGGTCAACGAGACCTCGCCGGAACCGGTCTCCCCACGGACCGACACCCCCTCGGGCGCGATGATCTCGTACGACACACTGCACCGCTGCCCGCAGTCCGCGTCCAGCAGCAGTTCGGTGCCGTTGATCCGGTAGTTACCGGTGGTACGCGGCTCGCCACCGTGATAGCGCACGACCCGATCGATCTGGACGTTGGAAACCTGGCCGGTGATCACCACTACGTCGCCGGAGCCGCCCCGGGCGACGGTGATCTGCGTGATCTTGACTTCCTCCGTGTTGCTGAAGTCGAGCCGGCTCTGGGTCAGGGGGGTGCAACCGGCCAGGGCGATCAGCGCGGCCGCACCAACGGTGGCCATCGCAATTCGGGAAGTAGCCATGATCAGGAAGATACGGGCCATCGTGCTTTGAGCACATCAGGGGTGAGCCGGTGTCGAACCCTGGGCGAACCCTGAGAAGGATCAGGGACACCCCCGGGGATGCACGGGGTGATCTGCCGGGAGGGAGAATGGGCGGATGCCCGGGTACCGCCGACAGCTCTACCGCGACGACGCGGTGGTGCTCCGCGTGCAGAAACTCGGTGAGTCCGACCGGATCATCACCCTGCTGACCCGTCGACACGGCCGGCTACGAGCCGTCGCCCGGGGAGTACGCCGTACCACGTCGCGGTTCGGGGCCCGGCTGGAGCCGTTCGGGCACGTGGACCTGCAACTTGCCGGTGACCCGCAGGGCAACGTCGGCAGCTCCCTGCACACCGTCAGCCAGGTCGAGGGCATCGAACTGTACGGCAAGCGCTTCCTCGGCGACTATCCCCGCTACACGTCGGCCAGCGCCATCGCCGAGACCGCCGAGCGACTCACCCCGGTCGAACGGGAGCCGTCGCTGCGGCTCTTCCAGCTCACCCTGGGCGCGATGCGGGCGCTGGCGGACGGCAGCCACGCCAGCACCCTGGTACTCGACGCGTACCTGCTGCGCGGCATGGCACTGGCGGGTTGGGCGCCGGCGCTCGTCACCTGCGCGGTCTGCGGCACACCGGGACGGCACCGGGCGTTCTCCGTACCGGCCGGGGGTTGTGTCTGTTCGGACTGCCGGCCACCCGGCGCGGCCCATCCGGCACCGGCCACCATCGACCTGATGTCGGCCCTGACCTCGGGAGACTGGCGGATCGCCGATGCCGCCGAGCCGACCGTACGTCGGGAGTGCAGCGGGCTGGTGGCGGCTCACCTGCAATGGCATCTGGAGCGCGGGTTACGCTCCCTGCCGCTGGTCGATCGGGACGGTCCGCCCACGGGTCGGCCGGTCAGTCCGCCGACCACCGTCCGACCCGGGAACGCCGGTGGCGGAGCGACGGCGTGAGTTCGCGCGAGGGGAAAAACAGCATGATCCGATCGATGGTCGGCGGTGGCTGGAAGCGACAGCCCACCGCGCCGACGCCACATCCGTCCGGTGCGCGGCCACCGGCCCTGCCAGCCGACGCCCTGCCCCGACACGTCGCCGTGGTCATGGACGGCAACGGCCGGTGGGCCAAGCAACGTGGCCTGCCCCGGACGAAGGGACACGAGGCGGGGGAGTTCTCCCTCTTCGACACCATCGAGGGTGCGATCGAGCTGGGCATCCCCTACCTGTCGGCGTACGCCTTCTCCACCGAGAACTGGCGGCGCTCGCCGGACGAGGTGCGCTTCCTGATGGGCTTCAACCGGGACGTGATCCGCCGTCGCCGGGACCAGTTGGTCGACCTGGGCGTACGCGTCGTCTGGTCCGGTCGGGCCGGCCGACTCTGGAAGAGTGTCATCTCCGAGTTGCAGACCGCGGAGGAGATGTCGAAGCGTAACTCCACGCTGACGTTGCAGTTCTGCGTGAACTACGGCGGGCAGGCGGAGATCGCCGACGCCGCTGCCGCTATCGCCCGGGACGTGGCAGCGGGCAAGGTGGACCCGGAGAAGGTCAACGAGAAGATGATCGCCCGGTACCTCTACCACCCCGAGGTACCCGAAGTGGACCTCTTCCTGCGACCCTCCGGGGAGCAGCGGATCTCCAACTTCCTACTGTGGCAGAGCGCGTACGCGGAGCTGGTCTACCTGGACACCCTCTGGCCCGACTTCGACCGTCGCCACCTGTGGTACGCCTGCGAGCTGTACGCGCAGCGCGACCGTCGGTTCGGTGGAGCCCTGCCCAACCCGGTCGCCCCGCCGTCAGCCGGGCAGTGATCCACTGTTGCTGGGTACCGCGATCTCGATCAGGTTCCGGTCGGGGTCGCGGACGTAGACGCTGTCGATCGGTCCGGTCGCCCCGCTGCGTCGTACCGGTCCGGACTCGATCGGGACGCCCTCCCCGGCGAGGTGGGCCAACACCTGGGCCAGGGGAACGGTGGCGATGAAACAGAGATCGCCGCTGCCGGCCGTGGGCCGGCTGGCCCTGGGCGTGAACTCATGTCCGACCTGATGCAGGTTGATCTTCTGGTTGCCGAACCGTAGGGCGCGGCGGTCGTCACCGAAACTGGTCGCCCGCATGCCCAGGACCCGGGTGTAGAAGTCGACGGTACGGTCCAGATCGGCGACCGTGAGGACGAGATGGTCCAGATGACTGATCCGCACTCCTCGTAGGTACTACGGAAACCGGTCCCGGGTGTGGTGTTGCCTACTTCCAACACCGATGCCGAGAAAACCGGATGCGGTCACGGGAGGGTGCTGCCTATCCTTGGCCCTATGCGTAACTGACGCCCTTCTCCAGTGTGTGCCGGCCCCCGTCGAGTGCGGCCGTGCACCCGGGCGTCCGCACCTTCCCGTTCACCGGTCCTGGTGGCCCCACCAGCGCGGTGACTCCTCGGTACGACGAGACGCCCGGTAGATCCCTATCCAGCGATCCGTCGTCACCGGCGGGTCCCAACAGATCAGGAGACACCGGATGGCTGCCAAGCGAAAGTCCAGGACGACCCCCGGGAACACCGGAGCCGGGTCGAGCATCAGCGCCTCCAGGCTGGAACTGCCGGAGGTGAAGCTGCCGGTACCGGTCGACCTACCGGGTTCCGGCGGCGAACCCACTGCCCAGCGATCCGTGCCGAAGGCCGGTCCACCCCTGCGGGGCCGGGGCGGATTCCCCGGATCGGTACGGGGGCCGAACGCCGGCCGGAACCGTCAGTACGCGTTCCGGCGTAGCTGAGTCGGGACTGGTGGCTGCCACGTCACTCCCGATCGTGGCACCGCGCCCGCCGCACGGCCCGTTCCCCGGCTGTCGGCGATCAGGCGGGACCGACCAGGTCCCACCGGTTGCCGGCGATGTCGAGGAAGACGGCGACGCGCCCGTAGGGTTCGGTGCGCGGCGGGGTCACGAAGGTGACGTCGGCAGCCACCATCCGCTCATGACTGGCGTCGAAGTCGTCGACCTGGAGGAAGAAGCCGACCCGGCCGGCGACCTGGTCACCCACGATCGCGGTCTGCCGTTCGCCATCGGCGCGGGCCAGCAGGATGCCGGTCTCGGCGCCTGGCGGCCGGACGACGACCCACCGCTTCGGGCGACCGTCGTTGGTCAGTGACGGGGAGTCCTCGACCAACTCGAAGCCCAGGACGTCGACGAAGAACGCGATTGCCGGGTCGTACTCGGCAACGACGATGGTGAAGAGAGCGACTCGCACCGCCCGAGCCTAGACGGCTAGTTGCTGGCCCCGGCGGAAGGTGCGGGGCTGAGCACCTGGCACGCCTTGAGCGCCTCGGCGACCGTAGGATCCGCGGTGTTCAGACCGGCGGTGAGCCGTACGCCGCGATCCGACAGACAGTTGGCGTAGGCGGTGCCGGCCCCAGGCTGGCCGCCGCCGTTCTGCCCGTTGTCGCCGTTCTGCCCGTTGTCGCCGTTCGGGCCGCCGCCGTTCTGGCCCCGACCCGGGCCACCGGTCGGCAGCACCGATCGGCAGGCGTCCTGCGCCTTCTGCCAGGTCGCGTCGTCGACCCCCTCCGGACGTAGGTTGCCGAAGCCCCCTCCGGGACCGCCGGGACCGCCACCGCCCGGTCGGCCGGAGGCTCCCGGCGACGGGGCGCCGGACGGCCGTCCCGAGGGGAAACCGGGCGGTGCTCCGGAGCCGTCGGGACGTGGGCCGCCGGACGGACGACCCGCCGTACCGTCGGGACGCGGACCACCGGACGGTCGTCCGGTGGGGAGATTGTCGGGTACGTCGATGCCCTGCTCCTTCAGACACTTCACGTACGCGGCGAGGCCGCTGGTTCCGTCGCCACCGCCGTCGGCGTCGTTGCCGCCGCTGTTGTCCGACCCACCACAGCCCGCCGTGAAGACCAGTAGAGCGGAGACTGCCGTCAGGCCCAGCATCCATCGCGTACGCCGGTCACGCACCGCCACCGAAACCTCCTCCGAGTGTTCGCCCCGGAAAGCCGCGCCGGAGACCGACACATGCCACCCGAAACACCTCCAGGCCAGATCAGGCGAAGCTCGAAACAACCTCGGAATCCGGACTCCCAGGCAACTCCGAGGTGCGGCTGAGTGAATTGCGAGGCTGGACGATGACACTCGCCCCCCATGGGTATTGGCCTGGGTGCGCCACGTTGGCTGACGGGGAATCGGCGGGCGCGATGGATGGTGGCGGGGGCGGCCGGGGCGGTCGTGCTGCTGGTCTCGGCGACCGGGTACGCCCTGACCCGTACGGAACCGGTGCCGGTCGGGTCGAACCCGGTCGTCCGGGTAGACCGGGGGGAGGTCACCCTGGCGGTGGCGACGACCGGGGTGTTGCAGCCGGCACAGACCCGTAGTCTCGGGTTCCGGGCGGCGGGCAGGGTCACCGAGATCCGGGTGCGGGCCGGCGACGAGGTCAGTTCGGGTCAGGTGCTGGCGCTGATCGACGCCAGCGCCGCGCAGGAGCGGGTGGACTCCGCGCGGGAGGCGCTCGGCAAGGCCGAGGCGGACCTGGTCAAGGCCGGGAAGGCCGCGAACGGCGGGGACCAGTCAGGTGGTGAGTGCGCCACTGGCGCCACCGGGGGTACCGGCGGTACCGGGGGCGGTCTGGCGGGCACGACAGCCATCGGCACCGCCACCACGATGTCCAACGCCACGGCCACCACGATGTCCAACGCCACGGCCACCACGACGGCGAGCCCGAGCACCGGCCCGTCCGGTCAACCAGGTCAATCTGCCCAACCTGATCAGTCGGGTCGACCAGGTCAGTCGAGCAAGCCGGGCGGTGACACCGGCCAGAACTGTGCCGGCCGTACCGGTCAGTCGGGCGGCAGCGGCACGGATGCCGTACTGCGGGCGCAGCAGAAGGTGACCGCGGCCAAGCTGACCCTCGCGGAGGCGGAGGACACGCTGGCCGGCACCACGATCACCGCACCGATCCGGGGCAGGGTGCTCACCGTGGCGGGCGTCGTCGGCAGCACCGTTGGTAGTGGCAGTGCGTTCATCACCCTCGGGGACGTCGCCGGTATGGCGGTCTCGGCGAGTTTCCCGGAGGCGGATGCCGGCCAGTTGGCCACCGGTCTCGCCGCGACCGTGACGCTGGCCGACCGGCCGGGGGAGGAGTTCGCGGCCAGGGTCACCCAGGTCGATCCGGTCGGCACCGTCACCGGCCAGATGGTCCGGTACGGCGTCCTGGTCAACTTCGACCAGGTTCCGGCGGACGTCCTGGTCGGACAGAGCGCCAACGTACGCGTCAGAATCAAGTCGGTGTCGGGTGTGCTGCGGGTGCCGTCTCCGGCGGTGCGGGTCGGTGCCGAACCAGCCACCGGGACCGTACTGGTCCGCACCCGTGACGGCGATGAACAGCGCCAGGTCACCATCGGCCAGCGTGGCGACCAGTACCTCGAAGTCACCTTCGGCCTGAGCGAAGGCGACGAAATCGTCGCCAGTTGGTGATACCCAGCTGAACCATATGAGATTCCTAGCTGGCTCCCAGCCGGTTCCGATAGGGATGTTCGCGGAAGCCGAGGGGGAGGGGCTGGCGGATGCGGCAACAGGTGGGCGAGCCGACCCGACGGCCGACCAGGGTGCTGGTGGTGGACGACGAGCCCAACATCTGCGCGCTGCTGTCGGCGACACTGCGGCTGATCGACTTCGACGTACGGATCGCGTACGGCGGGTACGCGGCCCTCGCCGCCGCCGCCGAGTTCGAGCCGGACCTCGTCGTACTCGACGTCATGATGCCCGACCTCGACGGGTTCCAGGTGGCTCGGCGACTGCGGGCCGAGCCGGCCCGGCAGTCCGTACCGGTGCTCTTCCTCACCGCCCGGGACGCGGTGGAGGACCGCATCTCCGGGCTGACCGTCGGTGCCGACGACTACGTCACGAAACCGTTCAGCCTGGAAGAGGTGGTACTGCGGATCCGTGCCATCCTGCGGCGCAGCCGGGTCGAGCCGGCCAGCGCGGTGCTCAGCTACGCCGACCTGGAACTGGACGAGGACGCCCACGAGGTACGCCGGGGCGGCCGGCTGGTCGACCTGTCGCCCACCGAGTTCAACCTGCTGCGCTACCTCCTCGTCAACGCCGGCCGGGTGGTCAGCAAGGCGCAGATCCTGGACCGGGTGTGGAGTTACGACTTCGGCGGTGACGGGCGGATCGTCGAGTCGTACGTCTACTACCTGCGCAAGAAGATCGACCGGTGGGATCCGCCGCTGATCCACACCGTACGCGGATTCGGCTACGCGCTGCGGTTGCCCCGAACGGCCGACGAGTGACCGGGCGGCTGCGAAGGCTGGTGCCCCGCCGGCTGCGCATGCCGTCATCCCGCCGGTTGCGCGTGCCGTTACCCCGTTGGTTGCGTGTGCCGTTACCCCGCCGCTGGGGTCACTGGACCCTGCGTTCGCGGCTGGTGGTGGTGATCGTCGCGCTGGCCTCGGTTGCGTTGATCGCCGCCAACGTGGCCGGGTTGGTGCTGCTGCGCTCGTATCTCGTCGAACGGGTCGACGAGCAGTTGAAGCGGGTGATCCGGCCGTACACCGGCAGCATGCCCCCGGACTTCGGGCTGATCACCCCCCGCGCCAACCGTCCGCCGGGCGGCGGTCCGGGACAGGCCGTACTGCTCCTACACCCCGACGGCACCGTACTGTCCCGGACGACCTGGCCCGACGAACTCTCCCCGCCGGACCTGGGCGGTTTCGCCGAGTTGAGCCACCGGGCCGACGAACGACGCCCGTTCACGGTCAGGTCCCGGGACGGGGACAGCAACTGGCGGGTGCTCGTCGAACGTACCGACAGCGGCGGGCTGGTAGCGCTGGCGCATTCCCTGCGCGACGTCGACGCGACCTCGGACGGGCTGCTGCTGATCGACGGGGCGGTGCTGCTGCTGGTGGTGCTGGTGCTCGGCCTCACCTCGGCGTCGATGGTGCGGATCGGACTGCGTCCACTCACCCGGATGGAGACGATCTCCGCAGAGATCACCGCGGGGGACCTGTCCCGTCGGGTCGAGGAGACCGATCCACACACCGAACCCGGCCGGCTCGGCATCGCGTTGAACACGATGCTTGACCGGATCGGTGCCGAGATGGCCGCACGTACCACCTCTGAGCAGCGGCTACGCCAGTTCGTCGCGGATGCCTCGCACGAGTTGCGTACGCCGCTCACCTCGATCCGGGGGTTCGCCGAGCTCTACCGTCGTGGCGGTGCGCCACCCGGGCCGCTGCTGGACGAGACGATGGGGCGGATCGAGGGCGAGGCGGCCCGGATGGGTGAACTGGTCGAGGATCTGCTGCTGCTGGCCCGGCTGGACCTGCAACGCCCGATCCGACACCGCCCGGTGGACCTGCTGGCGATCGCAGCGGACACGATCCGGGACGCGTACGCCCGGATGCCGGACCGGCCGGTCCGGCTGGCCGGGTTCGGCCCAGACGACGGCGGGTTCGAGCCGGTCACCGTGCTCGGCGACGAGCACCGGCTCCGCCAGGTGGCGACGAACCTGGTCTCCAACGCGCTGCGGCACACGCCGTCCGGGACCCGCATCACGGTACGGGTGGGTCGGTCGGCAGCGACCACGGTGCGGACGAAACCAGTGACGGTCGCCGATGACCAGTTCGGGTGGACGGACCGTGCCGGCGGGCTGGCGGTACTGGAGGTCGAGGACGATGGTCCGGGCATTCCGGCCGAGCACGCCGACCGGATCTTCGAGCGGCTCTACCGGGTCGACCCGAGCCGTACGCGTAGTCCCGGCGTCGGGTCCGGGCTCGGTCTGTCCATCGTGGCGGCGATCGTGCAGGGGCACGGTGGCCGGGTCGAACTGGTCACCGGCGAAGGACGGGGTTCGGTGTTCCGGGTTCTGCTGCCGACCGGGCGGCAGCGCAGCGTCCCGCCGTCCCACGACGACCAGGTCGACGGCGGGTCCGGTTCCCAGCGGGCTCTGAGGTAACCCCGGGCCTGCTCCGAGCCGGCCCGGGCAGGCTGGCGAACATGCCTGTGCGACGTCTGCTCTCAGCGCGCCGCCCATTGGTGATCGTCAACGCCGTACTCGGCCTGGCGATCGTCGGAGGTGGGGTGTGGGCCTACGCATCATTCGTTCGACCCGAGTCGAGTTCCGCGGCGGACAGTGGTGCGACCCGTGCCATCGCGGTGGCGCAGGGCACGGTGACCGCCACCGTCTCCGCATCCGGGACGGTACGAAGTGCCTCGACCGCCAGCGCGGCCTTCGTCACCTCCGGCACGGTCACCGAGATCAGGGTCAAGGTGGGTGATGTGGTCGGCAAGGGCGCGGTGCTGGCCAAGGTCGATCCGACGGTGGCGAACCGACGACTCGAAGCGGCCCGGGCGGACCTGGTCGCGGCCCGGGCGGCGCTCGGTCGGGCAGAGTCGGCAGGCGGGGACACCAGCACCGCCGAAGCCCAGGTGACCAGCGCCAGGCTGGCGGTCACCGAGGCCGAGGATGCGGTGGACGGGACCGTGTTGACGGCTCCGATGGCCGGTACGGTGGTTGCCGTCAACGGCAGCGTCGGGGGTTCCTCCGGCGGTGGATCGGGCACCTCGGGTGGGTCGTCCAGCGGCGGCGGCAGCCAGGGCGGTGGATCCTCCGGCGGTAGCCAGGCCGGCGGATCCTCGGGCGGATCCTCCGGTGGCTTCATCGAACTGGCCGACCTGACGAAGCTGGAGATCTCCGCGTCGGTCGCCGAGACCGACGCCACCAAGCTGAAGGTCGACCAGGCGGCGACGGTGAGCTGGAACGCACTCGCCGGGGTGACCGCCACCGCCAGGCTCGTCTCGATCGACCCCAACGCCAGCACGGTGAACAACGTCGTCACCTATGGCGTGGTGTTCAGCCTGGACACCCTGCCAAACGGCGTACGGGCCGGTCAGACCGTCCAGGTGTCGGTGACCGTCGGCCGGGTGGAGAACGTCGTCTACGTCAACTCGGCGGCGCTGACCACGACCGGGAACCGGCACACCGTCACCGTGCTGACGAATGGCCAGCAGGAGACCCGGTCGGTGCAGGTCGGCCTGATCGGGGACCAGACAGTGGAGATCAAGTCCGGTCTTCAGGTCGGCGAACAGGTGGTCCTGAAGTCCTCGTCCACCACGGGTGGAGGAACCGGAGGGCAGCCCGGTGGCGGCGGGCAGCCGGGCGGTGGCTTCCCCGGGGGCGGTGGCCTGCCCGGTGGCGGCCAGCCCGGCGGTGGCGTGCGAGGGGGCGGGCGATGACCTCCCGGATCGGACCTGGCCCGTCGGCCGACCGGCTCGCCCCCGAACGTCCGGTGCTCGACGTCCGCCGGCTCACCAAGGTGTACGGCGAGGGCGAGGCTGCGGTGCATGCGCTGCGTGGCGTCTCCGCTGTCGTCGAGCGCGGTGACTACGTAGCGATCATGGGATCGTCGGGCTCCGGCAAGTCCACGCTGATGAACATTCTCGGCTGCCTGGACGTGCCGAGCAGCGGGCAGTACCTGCTGGACGGGCTGGACGTCAGCCGGCTCAACGACCGGCAGTTGGCGCTGGTCCGGAACCGGCGGATCGGCTTCGTCTTCCAGTCGTTCAACCTGATCGCCCGTACCAGCGCGGTGGCCAACGTCGAGCTGCCGCTGGCGTACGCCGGGGTGAAGGGCGCCGAACGGCGTCGGCGGGCGATGGCCGCGCTGGACCTGGTCGGCCTGGCTGGCCGGGCCGACCATGAGCCCAATCAGCTCTCCGGTGGCCAGCAACAGCGGGTGGCGGTGGCCCGGGCCCTGGTGACCGAGCCCGCCCTGGTGCTGGCCGACGAGCCCACCGGGAACCTGGACAGCAGGTCCACCGCGGACGTGTTGGCGATCTTCGACGAGCTGAACGCCGCCGGTCGTACCATCGTCCTGATCACCCACGAGACGGAGGTGGGAGACCGTGCGAAGCGCCTGATCAAGCTCTTCGACGGGCAGATCTCCTCCGACGTACGCCAGGACGGGACGGGACGGCACACGGTCCGGCTGGCCGACCGCCCGACCATGCGGTTGGAGCGGATCCCGTGAGCTTCTTCGAGATCCTGCGGTTCGCCGTCCGGGGAGTGACCGCCAACAAGCTGCGCTCGGCGTTGACGATGCTCGGCGTCCTGATCGGAGTCGGGGCGGTGATCCTGCTGGTCGCGGTGGGCAACGGCTCGGCCAAGCAGATCACCGACCGGATCGCCGCGCTGGGCACCAACACGATCACCGTGCAGAGCACGTCCCGTGGCGGCAGCAGCAGTACCGCGATCACCGTCGAGATCGCCAGGGCACTGAAGGATCCGGTACTGGCACCGGACGTGAAGTCCGTGTCCCCGGTGGTCAACACGTCGACGACCATCACGTACCAGGGGGCCGACCATTCGGTCCAGCAGTTCCTCGGCACCTACCCGACGTACTTCGCGGCGTCGAACACGCCCGTCGGTCGGGGAGCGGCCTTCAGCGAGGCCGATGTGGACCAGGGCCGGCGGGTGGTGGTGATCGGGCAGACCGTCGCGGAGGAACTGTTCCCCGACACCGACCCGATCGGCAAGGAGGTGACCGCCGGTGGCGCGCTCTTCACCGTGGTCGGAGTCCTACGGGAGAAGAGTTCCTCGTCCGGGTTCCAGGATGCCAACGACGTGGTCGTTGCGCCGTTGACCGCCGTGCAACAGACCCTGACCGGGTACGGCGCGGTCAGCTCGGTCATCGTCGAGGCAACCAGCTCGGCCCGGGTCTCCACCGCCGAGGCACAGGTAGCGATGATCCTCGACCAGCGGCTCCGGGTCTCCACGACCGGTTCGGGAAGCAGGGTCGGATCGGGTGCCGGATCGGCTGGCCGAGTCGGCTCGGGAAGCGGGTCGGGCTCCTCGCCGTACCGGATCCAGAACGCGGCGCAGCTGTTGGAGACCCAGACCGAGACGGCCCAGACCTTCACCGTGCTGCTCGGCGCGGTGGCCGGCATCAGCCTGCTGGTCGGCGGCATCGGGATTACCAACATCATGCTGGTCACGGTGACCGAACGGACCCGGGAGATCGGCATCCGCAAGGCGCTGGGCGCGCCGCGTCGGGTGATCCTCACCCAGTTCCTGGCCGAGGCGACCATGCTGAGCCTGATCGGCGGCGGGCTGGGCGTGGTGGCTGCCCTGGTCGGCAGCCAGTTCACCATCGTCGGCGTCAAGCCGGTCATCGTCCCGAGCTCGGTCGTGCTGGCACTGGGTGTCTCCGTCGCGATCGGACTCTTCTTCGGCAGTGTTCCGGCCAGCCGGGCCGCCGGCCTTCGGCCGATCGACGCCCTACGCTACGAATGATCTCGGGGAACGACATGACGGAGACAGTTGAGTGGGACCGCCGGGCACCGGAGGTTCCGGGTGACCCCGACGGCGACGGGCTGGCCACGCAGATCGCTGCCGCAGCCGGCCGGCGCTGGTGGAACAGGTGGACGCTCTGCCTGGGGGCGATGGTGCTCCTGCTGGCCGGCTTCATGATCGGCGTACAGGTGCAGAAGTCGTACGGCGAACCGGCTGCCCCAGCCGGTCGGACCGCCACCGGCCCGGGCCAGCGCGGTGGTACGGGACAGGGTGGCTTCCCGGGCGGCGCCGGCCAGCCCAGCGGTGCACCCGGTGCCGGCCAGCCCGGTGCCGGCCAGCCCGGTGGCGGCCAGCCCGGTGGCGGTCTCCGTCCGACGGGAGCGGCCACCGGCACGACGTCGACCACGACCGGCACGGTCAAGCTGGTGGATGGCACGACCATCTACCTACAGACCGCCGACGGGACCGTGGTCACGGTCCGGACCGGTACGGACACCACGGTCAGGATCGCCAGGGACGGCACCCTGAAGGAACTCCGGGTCGGTGATCAGGTCACCGTCGAGGGGTCGGGTACGGCGGGTACCGTCACCGCGACCACCGTCACCGGTCAGGAGAAGTGACGGGTGGGACCGGCTGCCCGGTGAGCCCGGCCTCGTACGCCTGCCTGGCGTCGAGCAGTGTCGGGAGGTGCGCCCTGCTCCACGTACGGGCCGCGTCGATGAGCGTCAGCAGGGTTCGGCCCAGCGGGGTCAGTTCGTACTCGACGCGCGGAGGGTTCTCCGGGTAGGCGGTCCGCACCACCAGACCGTCCCGCTCCATCGCCCGCAGGGTCTCGCTGAGGACCTTCGAGGTAATGCCGCGGAGCGGCACCTTGATTTCGTTGAATCGCCGCCGACCGTGTTCGAGACAGAGCACGATCATTCCGGTCCACTTGTCACCGATCTGGATCGGCAGCGCGCTGGACGGGCACAGCGGGTCGAACATGTCGGGGTCCAACTCCGGCAGCACGCGCCCGAGGCTAGCCCAGGTACCGTTGAAGTAACCAGGCTCTCGTGAATACCGTCCCTGCCCGAGTGAGTCCCACCAGCGGGTCACCAGCAGGGAGCAGGGAAAATGAGCAGCATCGCCATCTTCGGAGCCGGTGGCCGGGCCGGCCGGGCCATCACCACCGAGGCACGCAGTCGGGGGCACCAGGTCACCGCCGTGGTCCGCGATCCAGGTAGGTATCCCGACCTCGCGGGAGACGGCATCCAGGTCGCGGCGGGCGACGTACGGGACGTACGGGTGACGTCCTCGATCGCGCGGGACCACCAGGCCATCGTCGTCGCCGTGACCCCGGCGTCCGGACCGGAGGCCCTCGCCGATCTCGGCCAACTCGATGGACGGTTCTTCGTCGACGGTGTCGACGCGCTGCTCCAAGGCGTCGAACGTCAGAGGGTCGAACGCCAGGAGGCCGAACTCCAGGGCCTCGAGGGTCAGGGGGTCGAGGGGACCGGGGTGAGCCGGCTCGTCCTCATCGGCCTCTTCGCCAACCTCGTGGATGAGCAGGGGCGCATGGTGCTGGACGACCCCGAGGCGTTCCCCAGCCAGCTCCGGCCCTTCGCGCTCGCGCACACGGCGGGTCTGGAGCGGCTCCGGGCGGCGGACACCACGGCCGACTGGCTCATGCTCACCCCACCGGCGCTGCTGGATGTGACGGGTCCCCGGACCGGCCGGTACCGGGTCGGCGGTGAGACCCTGGTTCCCGGTGCGGACCGGCTGTCCTATGCCGACCTCGCGGTCGCCGTGATCGACGAGATCGAGACGCCCCGGCACCACCGTACCCGCGTCTCGGTGTTCGACTGACCGTCGTCGGTGCCGGCCTGCCCTTCGGGCAGGTCGTTCTCCGACCTGCCCGCTGCGCGGGCCATCGTCCGACCTGCCCCTCGTGTGGATCGTCGTCTCGACCTGCCCGTCGTCCGACCGGCCCGTTGCGCAGGCCGCTATCCGATCAGTGGCCGGAAGGTGCCCAGCGCGATGCTGACGCCCAGTGCCGCTCCGGCGGCCACCGCCGCCGCGACGACCAGCGCCGTGTCGGCTGACGTGAACCGTTGCCGGCGGGCGCTGGTACGGGGAACCCCGGCGTCGAAGCCACGGGCATCCATCGCGGTGGCCAACCGGGTGCCCCGCCGGATCGCGCCGACCAACAGGGCGAACGCGGTCGAAACGAACAGCCGTAGCTTCGCTACCGGATTGCGGCCGGCATCGACCCCACGCGCCCGCCGGGCCATGCTGATCATCTGCCATTCCGCCGAGAGCAGTGGGAGCAGCCGGAACGCGGCCAGGGCACCGATCGCGAAGCGGGGCGGTGTCCTGGCGTTCTGGATCAGGGCGTCGGCCAGATCGGTCGGATCGGTGGTGGCGAACACCATTATCCCGGGCAGGGCCACCGCGACCATGCGTAGCGCCAGGCCCAGGGCGGTGAGCAGTACGCCGCTGGTGACCACGATCGGCCCGACGGTGAGCAGGACCGGACCGGTACGTTCGGCGGCGAAGAGCACCATGGTGACCACGATGCCCAGCGCGCTGACCAGCACCGGCCAGACCCGACGGAGCAGCGCGCCGTAGCGGATGCCGAACAGCGGCAGGACGGCCAGCTCGATGGCGATGGCCACGGCGGGGGCGACCGGGTCGAGCGTGGCGACCAGTGTGAAGGAGAAGAGCAGGGCGGCGGCGAGCTTGGCGACCGGGTTGCGTCGGGCCAGCACACCGCTGCCGGTGGCAACCGGGATGGCGAGGCTGCTCACCGTACGGGCCTTTCGTTCGTCGTCCCGGCCGGCAGGGTCACGGTCCGATCGGCCAGCGCCGCGACGAAGTCGGCGTCGTGGGTGACGGTGACGATTCCGTGCCCGGCGTCGCGTAGCCCGGCCAGGAGGTCGACCAACTCGATCCAGGTACGCCGGTCCTGACCGAAGGTCGGCTCGTCCAGGACGAGCAGTCGGGGCGCGGTGGCCAGGGCGGTCGCGACGCTCAGTCGCCGTGCTTCACCCCCGGAGAGGGTGTACGGATTCGCCCTGGCCAGCCGATCCAGGCGTAGCCGGACCAGCAGATCGTCCACGATGGACTTCACCGCGTCCGGTGGTTGACCGGTCCGGCGTGGTCCCAGGGCCAGCTCGTCGAAGACCGTGGTGGCGACGAACTGGTGCTCCGGATCCTGGAAGACCGACCCGATCCGTCGGGTCAACACCGGTGCCCGCCAGCGGTGTGGCGCGGTACCCTCCCGTCCGGTCCGTGCCGGGCTGCCCGACTGACCGACCAGTGCCGGACCGGCCACCACCCGTCCGGTACCCGGTTTGAGTAGTCCGCCGAGCAGCAGGGCCAGGGTGGACTTGCCCACCCCGTTGGGCCCGAGTACGGCCAGCGCCTCGCCGGCGCGTACGTCGAGATCGGTCGCGCCCAGCCGGGGAGGCAGGCCGAGCCGTTCGGCGGTGAGCAGCACCTCCCCGGGGGTGGCTGCCGCCGCTCGGGGCGGCACCGCCCGACCGGGAACCCAGACTCCCGCCTCGGCCAGGGCCTCGCCGTGTACGGCGAAGACCGCCTCCGGTGGGCCGTCGGCGCGTACGCCCCCGCCCGGTTCCAGCACCACCACCCGGTCCACCAGCGGTAGCGCCTCGGCGACCCGGTGTTCGACCAGGACCAGGGTGGTGTTCCGGTCCATGGCAGCGTTCCGGTCCAGGGTGGTGTTCCGGTCCATGGCGACGTTCCCGTCCAGGGCGGCGGCCAGCGCCCCACGGACCAGGTCGGCCCCGGCCGGGTCGAGGTTGGCGGTGGGCTCGTCGAGCAGCAGCAGACCGGGACGCAGGGCCAGCACCCCGGCCAGTGCCAACCGCTGCTGCTCGCCGCCGGACAGCGCCGCCGTGGGACGGTCCCGGTGGTACGGGAAGCCGACCCGCCTTAGCGCCTCCTCCACCCGGGGCCAGATCTCGTCGGCCGGCACTCCCCGGTTCTCCAGCCCGAACGCGACGTCGTCCCCGGACCGGGCCATCACCAGTTGGGTGACCGGATCCTGGAAGACGATGCCGACCCGTTCCCGGGCCTTGCGCGGGTCCAAGCCGTCGATCTCGACCGTGCCGGCCTGTTCACCGGAGTCCTCCGCCAGCAGGCCGGCGAGCGCGGCCAGCAGGGTGCTCTTGCCGGCACCCGACGGGCCGAGCAGCAGCACCCGCTCGCCGTGCTCGATCCGCAGGTCGACGTCACGTACCGCCCAGGCCTTCCGACCGGCGTGCCGCCACCCGAACCCGCGCAACTCGACCACACTCATGCCTGTCCCTCCGCGTTGATCATGAAGTTATCGTCGGAATATCGGCGTTTTCCGGGTGATAACTTCATGATCAACCGGGATGGGTGGGCTAGATGGCGGTGCGTTCGCGGCCGGCGGGGAACCGGTCCAGCACCCCGGTCCCGGCCAGCGCCCGGGTCAGGGCCCAGCCGCCGATGCCGGCCACCAGGGCGGCGCTGACGATCGTGGCGAGGGCGTACGGAATCCGGTACGACCAGAGCGCGTACTCGGTGTTCCACACGAAGAAGTCGAACAGCGATGCGCTTAGCCCGGTCATCGCCCCGGCCAGCATGGCCGACGGCAGCTTGAACGAGCGGTAGCGCAGGGCGGCGAACGCCAGTTCGGCACCGAGGCCCTGGACCAGGCCCTGCGGAATGACCGTGCCACTCCACTGGGTGCCGAGCAGGGCGGAGACGATGGCGGCCACGGTCTCGGTGTACAGCGCCGCACCGGGCTTACGGATGATCAGCCCACCCAGCACCGCCGGCACCAACCAGATGCCGTAGAGCAGGGACTGTGCCGGTGGGAAGAAGGCGAACGCGGCATCGGTGGCGCTCCAGACGTAACCCCACGCCCAGAAGACGACGCCGAAGGCGACGGCGATGACCGATGCGACGACGACGTCGACCGTACGCCATCGGTGGTTGTCAGGCTGACTCATGATGTTGCCTCCCAGTCCCTTGAACGAACCAGGAGAAGACGCACGCCGCCATCCGGTGGGCCCGGACTGCGGCGCGGCTGGAGGTTCGACCGAACTCCCTGCGCTGGCATTACCCAGATCAGGTTCGAGGGTCTGCGGGTGTGACCCGCACTCTCAGCGCTGTGCGCTCCCCTGTCGGATGTGAAGTTGTTCCGCAGACGCTAGCACCAACCAGCCGAAGGGCACAGGGGCTCGGCTGGCCGGTGTGGTGGTGCCCACCCCGGTTCGGGTTAGGGTGAGCTGGCCGCCGCCACTAAGCAGAGGTCCACGCGAAACGTCGAGGGCCCACGCGGAACGTCGAGCGAAGGGACGAAACTGTTGTGACGGCCCCCGACCGTGCGGCCCCCGGTCGCACCCGGACGGGTGACGAGATCGACTGGACGATCCCGCCCGCTGGCACCTCCACAGAATCGACACCCGGCGTCCGGCCGGTTCGCGACGCTCCCGCAGCATCCACACCCGGCGGCGGGCCGGTTCGCGACACCCCCGACCCGGGGACACCTCGTCGTCGGCGGTCCGGCCGTGGTTGGGAGGACCGTTCGGTCGAGGTACTGGCGGCACTGCTGATCCTGCTGGTGATCTTCCGGGGACCACTGGGCAGCGCCATCTCCGATCCCCGGCTACAGACCTGGACCACGGTGTTTGTGTCCGTGATGGTGCAGGCCGTGCCGTTTCTCGTCTTCGGTGTCGTGCTCTCCGCCGTAATCGCGGTCTTCGTGCCCCGGTCCTTCTGGGCCCGGGCGTTGCCGCGTCACCCCGCGCTGGCCGTACCGGTGGCCAGCTGCGCCGGAGTCGTGCTGCCCGGCTGCGAGTGCGGATCGGTGCCGATCGCCGGATCGCTCATCCGCCGGGGCGTCACCCCGGCCGCCGCGCTGGCGTTCCTGCTGGCCGCCCCGGCGATCAACCCGATCGTGCTGGCCGCCACCGCGGTCGCCTTCCCGAACGATCCGGAGCTGGTCGCCGCCCGGGCCGGGGCCAGCCTGATCGTCGCCATGATTATGGGGTGGCTCTGGCTGCGACTCGGCCGCGCCGACTGGATCCGGCTGCCGTACCGGCCCGAACTCGACGGGCAGTCGAAGGGGCGGGCGTTCTGGGCCGCCGTACGACACGACGTCGTACACGCGGGAGGCTTTCTCGTCCTCGGCGCGATGGCCGCCGCCAGCATCAACGTGCTGGTGCCCGAGCGGTGGTTGCAGACGTTGGCCGACAACCCGGTGCTGTCGGTGCTGGCATTGGCCGTACTGGCGGTGCTGCTGTCGATCTGTTCCGAGGCGGATGCCTTCGTGGCCGCGTCGCTGTCGCAGTTCTCGTTGACCGCGCGGTTGACGTTCCTGGTCGTCGGGCCGATGGTCGATCTCAAGCTGATCTCCATGCAGGCCGGCGTCTTCGGGCGTCGGTTTGCCTTCCGGTTCGCGCCGACGACCTTCGTCGTCGCGGTCGGAGTCTCCGTCGGGGTGGGAGCACTGTTTCTGTCATGAGTGACCGCGGTGAGCACGTCATGAGCGACAGCGGTGAGCACGTCATGAGCGACCGCGGTGAGCGCCTCGTTAGCGACAGTGGTGGGTGCGTCATGAGCGAAGTGGTGGGTGCGGCGTGAACCGGCAGGCCCAGGCGGTCGTACTGCTGCTGCTCGGTGGCGCGGTGCTCAAGGCCAGCGTCACCGACATCTACCTGCGCTACGTCAAGGAGGGGCTGCGTCCGTTCCTGATCGCCGCCGGGATCCTGCTGGTGGTCGCCGCGGTGATGACCCTGGTGTACGACCTGCGGCAGCCCGTGTCGACCGCCACCGGAGATCCGGAAGGTGACGGACAAGAGCACGACCATGGACACGACCACGGACACGGGGGTAAGGGGCACCACGAGCCCCGGGTCGGTTGGCTGCTCATCCTGCCGGTGCTCGGGCTGTTGCTGATCACCCCGCCGGCCCTCGGGTCGTACGCCGTCGGGCAGGCCGGCACCGCCCTGTCCCGCCAGGAGATGTCGGACTATCCGCCGCTGCCGGAAGGTGACCCGGTGAAGATCAGCGTGCTCGACTACGCGTCGCGGGCGCTGTTCGAGAAGGGGGCGTCGATCGGTGACCGCCGGGTACGGATCACCGGCTTCATCGCCAGTGGGCCCGGTGGTGAGCCGATCCTGGCCCGGATGATCCTCTCCTGTTGCGCCGCCGACGGCCGCCCGATCAAACTCGGGATGGCCGGTGATCCGCCGACCGGACTGGCTGCGGACACCTGGGTGGAGGTGGTCGGGCGCTACGTCGACCGGACCGGTACCGACCCGGTCAACGGCGAGGACATCCCGTACATCCAGGTCGAGTCGTGGCAGCAGGTCGACGCCCCGAAGAACCCGTACGAGTAGGGTCGACGCCGCGTAGCGGAGTGGCTAAGCGGTAGCGCTGCCTGCGATCAGCGCCGGGACGTTATCGAGGCTCCTCGCCAACGTGACGGTCGCGGTGTGAACGAGAGTGGTCCGCCGGTGGCCTACTGCTGTGGTGCCAGGGTGCGTAGGACGCAGAACTCGTTGCCTTCGGGGTCTGCCATGACCGTCCAGTTCCGGTCTGGGCCCTGACCCACATCCGTCTTGGTGGCACCGAGGCCGAGCAGTCTGGTCACCTCGTCTTCGGTGCTGCCGTCGATCGGGCTGACGTCGAGGTGCAGCCGGTTCTTCACGGTCCTGTCCTCAGGTACCTGAATGAACAGCAGGGTGGGCGGCATCTGGCGGGCCCGAACATCCTCAACGGTCGGCACCCAGGATCCGATCTCGACCTTGCCCTCGCTCCGGTCGATCACCTTGAAGTCCAGGACCTCGCACCAGAAGGCCGCGAGCCTCTCCGGATCATGGCAATCGACGACCAACTCGGTAAACCTGCTTGTCATGGTCTTCCCCGATAAGTGCGGAAAGGACTCAGATTAGCGGCGTGCCGCCCGTTCGACCGCTTGGGGATTTTCCGGGCCGGCTGGTGTCGGCCCTTCGCTGGACCCGGTCCAGACTTCAGCCGGCGGGTCTACTTCTGACGACCGGGGCCAGCCGACCGCCGAGCGGCTTGCTCAGCTCAGCACCGTACCCCGGTGATCTCAGCACCGGTGCAGACCGACGCTGGCGTACGGCGGCGGTGGTGTCGGACCGTCCCCAACGAGGGCCGGGCTGGCCGAGGCCTGCTACTGGCGTCAGGTCTGGTGATCGTCCTGGAGCCGCGATGTTCATCGCCCACGGGCACGACCAGTACCGGGTGGACCGGGACGGTTGGCCGCGCCGTACGGTCGACGGCAGCCGGGCGGCCCACCGGGAACACGCGATGGCCACCTCCGAGGACGCTCCGGTGATCCGCACCGCTGCCTGAAGCCGACACCCGACAGGAGTTTGATGGACCAGCTCAGCCGCCGCGCCCGCGACCTCGGGATCGTCGTCGGGCCACTGCCCACCGGACGACACAACGCGATCACCGACGTCCCCGGGATCCTGGTCGGGCACACCACCATCGACGATGGTGCCGACCTGCACACCGGTGTCACCGCCGTCGTGCCGAGCCAACTTGGCCCCGGACGGTGGACCCTGCCGGCCGCCGTGTACACCGGCAACGGCTACGGGAAACTCGTCGGATCGACCCAGGTCGACGAACTCGGCGTA
Organism: Micromonospora sonneratiae; assembly: GCF_042679305.1. Lineage (NCBI taxonomy): Bacteria > Bacillati > Actinomycetota > Actinomycetes > Micromonosporales > Micromonosporaceae > Micromonospora > Micromonospora sonneratiae. The sequence continues at coordinate 69,664 of NZ_JBHTMP010000025.1, forward strand.
CTGGAGTCTCCGATCGTCCTGACCGCCACGTTGTCCGTGTTCCGGGCCGCTGACGCGCTGCTGGGATACCTGATGGACCGCCGGCCGGCCGGCCTGTCGTTCAACCCGCTGGTCGGCGAGACCAACGATGGTCACCTCTCGGACATCCGTCGTCGTCCGGTCACCGAGGAACACGTGCTGTCCGCCATCGCCGGGGCAGCCGGCGGACCACCGGCGCAGGGGTGCGTCGGGGCCGGCACCGGCACCACGGCGCTCGGCTACAAGGCCGGCATCGGCACCTCGTCCAGGACGGTACGGACCGGCGACATCCCGGCGACGGTCGGTGCCCTCGTCCAGTCCAACTTCGGCGGGGTGCTGACCGCGCTCGGCGTCCCGCTGCCCGCCGACGAACTGGTCCCGGACACCGATCGGACCGAGCCGTCCGGCAACTCGTGCATGATCGTGGTGGCCACCGACGTGCCCCTGGACGCCCGGCAGCTCGGCCGGGTCGCCCGGCGGGCGGTCTTTGCGATGGGCCGGGTCGGGGCCTCCTACAGCAACGGCAGCGGCGACTATGCGATCGCGTTCAGCACGGCACGCCCGGACCAGCCGGCGATCCCCGACGGGGAGATCGACCCGGTCTTCGCCGCCGTCCTGGACTCGGTCGAGGAGGCACTGCTCAACTCGCTGTTCACCGCCGTCACCACCACCGGTGTGGGCGGTCGTACCAGTCACGCCGTTCCGCACGAAGCGGTGATCCAGCGGTTGTCCGCAGCCGGCCGCCTCGCGCCGCGAGCCTGACCACTGGCGGCGGACCATGGCCCCCGGCCAGATCCAGGAATCCGCTGCCAGGTGATCGGACCGGGGTGCGCTGGTCGGTGTCGCGGGTGCTCGTGTATGACGGATCTCGTCATCCCGTGGCCTCGGTGACGGGGCCGGGAAACAGCAGTACGAGTAGAGGTCGGAGGACGCATGACACTCAGCGCCGAGGGCTACCTTTCGGTCGTCACCGAGACGATGACCCGGGTCGCGACCGAGCAGCGGGACGCGGTACGCCAGGCCGCCGACCTGATCACCGCCACGTTGCGGGCCGATGGCGTGATCCACGCGTTCGGCACCGGACACTCCGAGGCGCTGGCGATGGAGATCGCCGGCCGGGCCGGGGGACTGGTCCCGACCAACCGGATCGCCCTGCGGGACGTGGTGCTCTACGGCGGCGAGCCGGCCAGCATCCTCGGCCCGACCCTGGAACGGGACCCGGCTGCCGTCAAGCGCCTCTACGAGCTGGCACCGGTGGCACCGCAGGACATCTTCGTGGTGGCCTCCAACTCCGGAGTCAACGGGTCGATCGTGGAGTTCGCCCTGCTGGTGAAGGAACGCGGCCACCGGCTGATCGCGATCACCTCCCGGGACCACTCGGCACGGGTCGACTCCCGGCACCCGTCCGGCCGCAAACTCTCCGAACTCGCCGACGTGGTGCTGGACAATGGGGCTCCGTACGGTGATGCGACCCTGCCCCTGCCCGGCGGCGGCGCGGTGGGTGCGGTGTCGTCGATCACCGCCGCTCTGCTGGCCCAGCAGATCGTGGTGGAGGTGGTGGCCCGGTTGGTCGACGCGGGGGAGACGCCCCCGGTCTACCTGTCGGCCAACATCCCGGCCGGCGACGCCCACAACAACGCGCTCGAAGCCCAGTACGCGGGCCGGATCCGGCGCGGCGCCTGAGTCGATCGACCGTCGCGTGCCGGTCGGTCGGCACCCACGTTTTACCGGTGGGCCGGGCGGGCAAACACGGCCCAGGCGGACCTGCGCCGCCCGAGCCGACCGGGAAGTGGAGGGGCAGCGTGTCCACGGAGACCGACCGGCAGCGGTGGCAGCGCAACTTCGCCGACCTGCTCCAGGAACTGCGGGTGGCGCAGACGGGTGTGCAGATCCTCTTCGCGTTCCTGCTGACGCTGCCGTTCAGCAGCGGGTTCGACAAGACGACGACCTTCCAGAAGGAGGTGTACGTCGTCGCGCTGCTGGCCGCAGCTGCCGCCACCGCACTGATCATCTCGCCGGTTGCCTTCCATCGGGCGCTGTTCCGGCAGGGACGTAAACCGGAGCTGGTCCGGTACGCACATCGCATGGCGACCGGTGGACTGACCTTCATGCTGGTGGCGATGGTCAGCTCGGTGCTGCTGGTTACCGACTTCGTGCTGCCCCGGCCGTTGGCGTTCGTACTCAGCGCGGTGACCGCGGTCTGGTTCCTGACCTTCTGGGCCGCGTTGCCGTTCGCCCGCCGGACCCGCTGGACCGATGACGAGGACGCGGAGGAGGGCGAGGCGAAGGATCCGGAGGTAGCCGCCGGCGACTGAGCCTGAGGGCGGGCCACCACCGACCGGACCGGCCACCACCGACCGGACCGGCCACCACCGACCGGACGGGCTGTCACCGACCGGGCCGGCTGTCATCGACCGGATGGACGGGGCTCTCACCGATCACCCTCACCGATCAGTGGACTACGCCGTCACGGTGCGGGCGAGCTGGGCGGCGAGAACCTGCGGGGCCTCGGCCAGGGACGGTCCGTACCAGGTCAGATGGCGACCCGAGACCAGCGCGCAGGCGATGCCGGGGAACGCCTCGGGCCCGTCGGTGGCGGTGAACCGGTACGGCTCGTCGGGCAACACGACGAGTTCGGGCGACAGACCGTGTACCTCGGCGAGGGACGGGCGGGGGTACCGCTCGTCGGATCCGGCGTACAGGTTGTGGACGCCCAACCGGCGCAGTACGTCGGAGGCGAAGGTGTCACCACCGGCCATCACCCAGGGCCGCCGCCAGACCGGCACCACGGCCCGGCGGGTCCGTGGCGGCGGTCCGACCGTGGACCAGGCGGTGCGGGCGGCGGACAGCCAGTCGGGTTCGCCCGGGGCACCGAGGTCGATCACCAGTGCGCCTAGTTCGTCCAGTGCGGCATCGACGGTACGGGGATAGGTGAGCCGTACCCGAACCCCGGCCGCCCGAAGTGCCTCGGCATCCGAGCGGCGGTTCTCCTCGACGTTCATGAGCACGGTGTCGGGTCGGAGAGCCAGCACGGCGGCCAGGTCGGGATACTTGCTGCCACCGACACGGGGTACGTCGAGTCCGGCGGGATGGGTGCAGTAGTCGGTCGCCCCGACCAGCAGCCCCGGCAGCGTCACCGCGACCGCCTCGGTCAGCGATGGCACCAACGACACCACCCGGATCATCGTCGCCTCCCTCCTCGATACTGGCCCGGCCCCTGTTCCAGCTGACCCGGGTTCCGGCCGGTCCTTGTTCCAACTGGTCCAGGTTTCGGCCGGTCCGGGTCACCCGGCCGCTGGGTTCCACCCGTCCGCTGATCCGGTCGGTCGATCCGGTCGGTTCTGCCCAGGCGGCCGAGCCGGCCTGGGCAGAACCGTAGTCGCATCAGGGGGCGGGGACGCCAGGTGCGGCACCGGCCCCGAAGGACCAACCCTCCACCGAACCCGGTGCCGGGTCGTAGCTGCTGGCACCGGAGGTGCTGTAGGACCAGGCACCGCCACTGGGGGCGTGCCAGTACGACCAGTACGCCGTCGCCGGTGGCGTGTTGACGCAGGGCTCGGTCGCCGACGTCGGCAGGCCGTTGATCCGGCAGACGAAGGCTAGGCCCCAGCGGGCGGTGCCGGTGACGGCGAAACCGGCACCCTGTAGCGCGGCGAGTCCGGTGGCCGGGTCACCCAGGGCGCAGCCGACCTGCACCCCGCCACCGAGCGCGGTGAAGTCGACCACGACGGTCACACCGGTCGTGCCGGTGCAGGCGGCAGCCTGCGCGGCGGGGGGTGCGGGATCGGCCGTGACCAGGCCGAACGCGATGAGGGCGGCGGCCAGCAGAGTGGCCAGTCGGCGGCGGACGGTCGGAACGGGCGGGTTCATGTCTTCTCCTCGGGACGGACTCGGACGGGTCACAGCCAGGCTTCGGCGATTCACTGCCGGACTCGGCCGGTTCACCAGCAGGCCAGGACCGGTACGGCCGGCGAGGCGTCGGCGGCCGTCAGGCTGGCGTATCCGGTGCCGGTCAGGCCGAGTACGGCCTGTGCGGTCGCCCGGGGAGCGGTGCCCGGGTCGAAGGCACCGCCGTCGTAGTCGACTGCGCCCCGGTCGGCGGTCCCACCGGCGCAGCCGACCTGCAACCCGACCAGGTACGTCCGGGCGCGTAGCCAGGCCAGCGGCTGACCACCGACGTGCAAAGCCTGGGCGGCCAGCCCGGTGCTGTTGGCGTTGGCCACCCCGGTGCCGTTGCGGAAGCTGCCATCCGTGGCCTGTGCCGAGACGAGCCAGTGCACGCCCGCCGCTGCGTCGGCGGTACGGCCGGCGGCGCGTAGCGCCTGTACCGCCAGCGCGGTCGCGTCCACGTCCGACTGGCAGACCGGCTGCTCCGGCAGCAGTGGATAGCCACCGTCGGCGCACCGGGTTTCGGCGAGGTAGCTCGCCGCCGTCCCGGGTACGCCGTCCGGCGTACGGGCCAGTGCCAGGATCGCGAACGACTGGCTGAACGTGTTGCTGTAGTCGCCCCAGGCGGAGCGGTCCGTGAACCGTCCGGTGGGTGCCTCCAGCGTACGGAGCCGGGCGACGAGGTCGACGCCGTTGACCGAGGTCGGGTCACCGCCGCGTACCTGGACGGCCAGCGTCAGCTTCGCGGTCGCACCGGCGTACGCCTCGGTGGTGCCGTCGCCGACGTAGCCGTCCCGGATCTCGGGCCGGGACACCCAGGCCAGCGCGGCGGCGCCCCGGTCGTCGGCGGTCCGGGCGGCGGCGAAGGCGAACACCGCATCCAGGGTCAGCCCCTGGTCCGGGTACGCGACTCCGTCGAAGACGACCTCGAAGCGTTCGCCGTCGACGAGTTGGCGGGCCAGCCAGCCGGCTGCCGCCCTGGATCGGTCCACGGTCGGCGGGGAACTGGTGGTGGCAGCGGTCGCACCGGTGGCGACCGTGAGGGCGGCGACAACGCCGCAGAACAGGGCGAGCAGGCGGTGCCGGCTCAGGCGGACAACCATCAGGAGCGCCTTTCCGGCCCGACGGGGGTGTCGAAACCGGACCGGCAGCGCCCTACCGGCGTGCACGGGTCTGGACTCCGACCCGTGGGCCACGACGGGTGGTGTGGAGATCACGTATCTGCCTGGGTATTCGGGCTCGTCGTCGAGAGGACACTCGACGACCTACCGTTGCGGGCCAGCGCCGGACTTCGACCGGACTTCCCCCATACGCAGGTACGTCTATTCAGTTCTGGCAGTCAGTCTTGCCACGGCGACGGTGGCTGTCAATGACGGGTGACCGTGACGGTTCTCCCACCGGCACCCCGATTCGCCCGCCCGGAACCGGGGACGGTTCGAGTTGGACCGGGCGAGGGGAGCGCCGCCGGCCGATTAGCGAAGGCTACCGCTGGGTAACAGTCCGGAGTAGCGTTGTCACCATCAGCGCTGGTATAGCCGTACCCGGGTCTAGGGGGTAGCCGTGACCACGACGCAGAACGACCGACCCACAACGGATGGCCCGGATGGCGCCGGGCCGTTGCCCGCAGAGGCCGGACAGGTTTCGGAGAAGGAGGCCCGGCAGGTTGCCGAGGCCGCCCGCGAGGCCGAGTGGGGTAAGCCGAGCTTCGGCAAGGAGCTGTTTCTCGGCCGGTTCCGGCTCGATCTGATCGACCCCTGGCCACGGGCTGATCCCGCGAAGAGCGCCAAGGCCACGGAATTCCTGGCCCGACTGGACGCGTACGTCCGCTCCGAGGTGGACGGGGAGCGGATCGAGCGGGAGGCGTCGATTCCGGACGACGTGTTCCACGGTCTCGCCCGGCTCGGCGCGTTCGGCATGAAGATCGACGAGAGGTACGGCGGACTCGGGCTGTCCAATCTGGACTACTGCCGGGCGTTGATGGTCGCTGGCTCGGTCAGCCCGGCCATCGGCGCGCTGCTGTCGGCCCACCAGTCGATCGGGGTGCCGCAACCACTGAAGATGTTCGGCACCGACGAGCAGAAGCAGCGCTTCCTGCCCAGGTTGGCCGCTGGTGAGGTCTCCGCCTTCCTGCTCACCGAGCCGGACGTCGGCTCCGATCCGGCCCGGCTGGCCACCACCGCCGAGCCGACCGAGGACGGTAGCGGTTACCGGCTCAACGGGGTCAAACTGTGGGCCACCAACGGCACCGTGGCCACCCTGCTCGTGGTGATGGCCCGGGTGCCGGCCAGGCCGGCGGGTCCGGACGGTCCGGCCCGGCGGGGTGGCATCACCGCCTTCGTGGTCGAGGGCGACTCGGACGGGATCACCGTCGAACGACGCAACTCGTTCCTCGGCCTGCGTGGCCTGGAGAACAGCGTGACCAGGTTCCACGACGTGGTCGTGCCGAAGGAGAACGTGATCGGTGGCGAGGGGAAGGGCCTGAAGATCGCCCTGACCACCCTGAACACCGGCCGGCTGTCGTTGCCGGCGATGTGCGTTGGCGCCGGCAAGTGGTCGTTGAACGTGGCCCGGGAGTGGGCGGCCGACCGGGTGCAGTGGGGTCGCCCGGTCGGTGAACACGAGGCGGTCGCCACGAAACTCTCGTTCATCGCCGCCACCACGTACGGCATGGAGGCCATGCTCGACCTGTGCTGCCTGCTGGCCGACGACGACCGTAACGACATCCGGATCGAGGCGGCCCTGGTCAAGCTCTACGCCAGCGAGATGGCCTGGAAGATCGCCGACGAGCTGGTCCAGATCCGGGGTGGCCGTGGCTACGAGACCGCCGATTCGCTGGCCGCGCGGGGCGAGCGCGCCGCCTCGGTCGAACAGTTGCTGCGCGACCTGCGGATCAACCGGATCTTCGAGGGCTCCACCGAGATCATGCACCTGCTGATCGCCCGGGAGGCGGTCGACGCCCACCTGTCGGTGGCCGGCGACATCATCGACCCGGACGCCGACCTCGGCCGCAAGGCGCGGGCCGGCGCGAAGGCCAGCGCCTTCTACGCGAAGTGGCTACCGACACTGGCCGTCGGTCGCGGCCAGAACCCCGTGTCGTACGGCGAGTTCGGGCCGTTGGCCGGGCACCTGCGCTACGTCGAGCGGGCCTCCCGCAGGCTGGCCCGGTCGACGTTCTACGCGATGTCCCGCTGGCAGGGAAAGATGGAGCGCAAGCAGGGCTTCCTCGGCCGGATCGTGGACATCGGCGCGGAACTGTTCGCGATGTCGGCGGTCTGCGTACGGGCCAGGGCCGAGCGGGACAGCCGTCCCGAGGGCCTGGAGCTGGCCGACCTGTTCTGTCGGCAGGCCCGGCTGCGGGCGGAGGCCCTCTTCACCGCCCTGTGGGACAACGCGGACTCGGTCGACGTGGCGGCGGCCAAGCGGATCCTCGACGGCCGTTACGCCTTCCTTGAGGAGGGGGTCGTCACCCCGACCGCCGACCGGCCCTGGGTGGCGTCCTGGCAACCCGGCCCGGCCACCACCCCGGACGTACGCCGTCGCATCCCGCCTGCCTGAGGGGCGGGCAGGTTTCCGGACTCGGATCGGCGGCAGTATCGACCCGTCGATGCTTCAGGGCATCCGGGTGGGGCGATGCGGGACTACCCTGAGTCGACGTGCCGCCTACAACAGAACGGGGAGGCCGGCATGCGGGCAGGCTGGTTCCCGGACCCGACGGGTCGCTACCCGCTGCGGTGGCACGACGGCATCCAGTGGACCCCGCAGGCCATGGACGGGTGGCAGCGCCCGGTGGTCGATCCGCTGCCGCCACCAGCCGGTCGACAGCTGTCCTCCCCGGCCGGGCCGGCCCAGCCACCGTATGTGCCAAGGGTTCCCGCCCAGCCAGCGTCTGTGCCGGTCCGACCGCCGTCTGTGCCGGTCCGACCGCCGTCTGTGCCGGTCCAACCGCAGGCGCTGCCGATCTGGCGGTATGCCTTCATCGGCGTCGCTGCCGTGCTGATGATGCTCGGGTTGGTACTGCTGCCGTGGGTGGAAGTCTGGGACGGCAACGATTGGCGGGGAACCAGCTATCCCAGGGTCGCCGTGGCCGTGAGCAGGTACGGCGGGGAAGACCTCAATCTTTGGCAACAGTTGTACAACCATGGGTTGGCCGTGGGGATGGCGGTGGCGGCGCTGCTCGGGACCGTCGCCACGGTCGTTCTGGCCACGCGCGGCCCGGGTCCGGTGCCCGATTGGTGTTTGATTCCGCTTCTGCTGGTCTTCGTCTTCTTCGTCGCCAGCTTCCTGGGCTGGCCCAGCGCGTCAGCCGGGGCCGGGGTACGGGTTGGCTGGGCTCCCTACCTGGTCTCGTTCGCCTTCCTCCTGCTGGGCATCGCGATTCCGGTCGAGCAGGAAGCGCGACGTGATGGCCGGCGGTGAGTTGCCGGTCAGGGCTGGGCCGGTGGGCAACGCTGAGAGCGGAGTGGGCGGCGATCACCGACGCGCGGAGCGTAGTCCGAGGCCGCGCAACTCCAGGGCAGCCAGCGCATCGACCACCGACTCGTCGTCGCGTCGCCACGCCTGTGCCACGTCCGGATCGATCCGGGTCAGCTTGCGCAGCGGCTGGTTGGCCAGTGCCCGCAGGGCCAGCAGGTCCCGACCGGCCGCCGTCGAGCGTAGGGCCGAGGCGGCGGTGGCCCGACGTATCCACCGGATCCGTAGGGGCAACCAGCCGAAGAGGACCAGACCCAGCGGTAGCACCAGCGCGGTCAGGGCCAGCACGAGGGCGAGGTCGCTGATCAGGTCCTGCTGGTCCTGACCGGCCTCGGCGACGGCACGGGCCGCAGCGGCGGCCTCGTTGAACGGTGTGGTCAGCTCGTCGCCGACCACCGGCACCCGGCGTACCTTGCCACCGGCCTCGGCCAGGTTCTCGGCGAGGCCACTGCCGGCTCCCTCGAGTTTCTGGCCGGGTACGGCAAGCTTCTCGACCAGGTCGTGCAGCCACATCGCGCCCCGGATCGAGGCGTACACCCAGGCGGCGACGAGCAGGTCGGTGAGGAGTTGACGGGCGGCGGACGAGGAACGGTCAGCGTAAATCTTCACATTGGACAGCGTGTCACGAGGCGCGGATGTCGGCAGTACGGCGGCACGGGGCACCGCAGGCATCCACCGTTGGCCGGATCAGCCGCTTCTGTGGCGGCTGGCGTAGGCCCGTACCTTGGCCCGGTTTCCGCACCCGGCCATGCTGCACCAGCGCCGTCGGCCGCGCCGGTCGAGGAAGAGCCAGCCGCAGTCGTCGCCGGGACAGGCGCGTACCCAGTTGCGGTCCGGGGTGCTGAGCAGGTCGGCGGCGGCTCGGGCGCTGGCCAGCAGCGGCAGGCTCAGGCCGATGTGATCGGGCAGTGTCCACCGGGCGACCCCGTCGGGACCGGCGACCAGTACGGCAGCGGCGGCGGCCCGCTGCGCCTGCGCGGCGACGTGTCCGAACGCGGCGTCGTCGTCGGGGGCGAGCAGGACATCGTGCAGTGCGGTACGGAGCAGCCGGGTCGCCACGAGTACGTCCTCGGCCTCGTCCGGGCAGCGTCGGCCCTGTTCCCGCAGCCGTTGAACGGTTGCCGGTGGCAGGAGTTGTACGTGGCCGGTCCAGACCGCCAGCCGGTCGAAGTTCCGTAGCCACTCGCGTTCCGGGCTGTGCGGCTGGTCCCAGCCAGCCCAGGTGTTGCAGAGCTCCAGCGCGCGATGCCCGCTGAGCAGGACGGGCATCGGATAGCCCTCGACCTCCACCCAGTGCATCCAGACAGTGTGCCTTGACTGGGCGACATTAACCAGTAGTCTGCCAAACACCGGTTAATCAATTTTTATTGGTTAGGGGATGTCATGCGTCTGCGCAAGCTCGTCGGTCGGCTCCTGATCGGAACGATGGCCGTGACCACGGCCCTGACCGCTACCGGCGTTCCGGCGGCGGCCGGTAACCCGTACACCCCGACCGGGGTGAACGATCGAACAGCGCACGGCGGCTACCCGGAGCCCTGGCGTCCGTCCATCCAGGAGGACTGGCTCGGACCGGCCGGCCGGTACTGCACGTTCCCGCTCCAGGTGCGCATCGTCTCCCAGGACGTCCGGGTCCGAGTGCTGGCCCGGCACACCAACGGGACCGTCCAACTGGAGGAGTACGCCGGTCCGCTGACCGTGGACTTCGTCAACGCCGACACCGGTCAGGCGGTACGCCGCGACGCGGGCGGTTCCGGACTGTTGGAGTACCGCCCGGACGGCACCTGGCTGCGCTACACCATCGTCGGGCCGGCGGGATTCGGCTTCCGGCCGGAGGACCCGTATGCGCGCGGCTACTACATACTCGACGGCCTGCACGTCATCTCGATCGATCCGTCCGGCGTCCGTGACCTGACCCTGGCGGTTGGCGAACAGGACAACGTCTGCGTCGCACTCGGCGACCAGGCAGTCTGACCAGGATGGACAGCGGCTCACAGCCGAGCCCGGACGGCCGGATCCGAGATGGCCGGGTGCGTGGCCACGGATGGCGGTGAGAAGGCGTGACCGGGGTCGAACTGTCCGTGCTCGGGCCGCTGACGGCATGGCGCGGCAGCGTGGGGGTGGCGCTCGGCGGTCGTCGACAACGCATGGTGTTGGCCACGCTCCTGGTGGCCCGGGGACGGATGCTGCCAGCCGAGCGGTTGCAGGACCTGGTGTGGAGCGACAGCCCGCAGCCTGCCGGTCGGTCGACGCTGCACGGTTACGTCGCCGGGCTGCGTCGGGCACTCGAACCGGATCGGCCGCCGCGCTCGTCGGGCGGCGTGCTGCTCCGGGAGGGCCCGGGGTACGCGATCCGGATACCGGCCGGGCGGATCGACGCGGAGCGGTTCACCACGCTGGTCGAACGCGGGACGGCCCTGCTGGGCCGGGGCCAGCCCGGCCCGGCCGTCGCCGCCCTGACCGAGGCGCTGGGTCTGTGGCGTGGCCCGGCGTACGCGGATCTGGCGGAGGCCTCGTTCGCGCTGCCGGAGATCGCCCGTCTCGACGGGGTACGGACCACCGGCGCGGAGTTGCGGCTGACCGCGTTGCTGGACCTGGGACGGCACGCCGAGGTGCTCGGCGAGTTGGAAGCGTTCGTGCTCGAACATCCGCTGCGTGAGCGTGGCTGGGAGCTGCTGGCGATCGCGCTGTACCGGGGCGGCCGGCAGGGGGACGCGTTGACCGTGGTCCGTCGCGCGCGGGCCCGGCTGGCCCGGGACCTCGGTATCGACCCGGGTGCCGGGTTGCGTCGGCTGGAAGCGGCGATCCTGGCGCAGGACGTCTCCCTGAGCCTGCCGACCGGCAGCGGTGGCCGACCTGCCCCTGCCGGTCTCCTCGTTCGTCGGTCGCCGCCACGAGCTTGCCGTGATCCAGGATGCCCTTTTCGACCAGCCGGTTGGTGACCCTCAACGGCCCGGGTGGGGCCGGCAAGTCCCGCCTGGCGGTCGAACTCGCCCGGCGACGTCGGGAACCCGTCGGACCCTGGCTGGTGGAACTGGCGGCGGCGCAGTGCAGCGCGCTCTCGCCCGGTGAGCGGGCGGCGGTCGCGCAACGCCACCGGCGCTGGCTGCGGGCGGTTGCCGAGGTCGGGGACCATCGCCAGTCGGAGCTGAGGCTTCTGAACGGGCCACTTTGTGGCAGGCGGTCATGGATCCCAGTGGATTCCCAGCGGCGTACGGCACCGTAGGCCGTACAGCCGTCCACTGTGAGGGGAGACGTCATGCGGGCTCTTCGGCCGATGACCGGGACCGAACCGGAGTTCGAGGTCAACGTCAAGAACAACTATGTCGACTGCGTGGATCTGCCGAACGCGCGTACCCGTCAACTGCTTCCCCCACCCGCCCCGAGCGTCGGCGGCGGTGGGCACAGCGAGTCGTTCGGGACCGGCCGGGGCCAGTACGGGTCGCCGGAGTCCCGGTGACTGATCCGAGCACCGAACTGCCCGGGCTCGCCCCTCGGTGGCGGGCCTGGGCGGCGGAGAACCTGGCCCTCGGTGCGCCCGTGGGGCAGGTACGGGAGGCGTTGCTGGCGGCGGGGTTGCCCGCCCCGGCGGTCGACGACGAACTGGCGGGCGTGTCGGAGCACCCGTACTTCCAGGCGTGCCTGCGCCTGGCCCGCGAGTACGCCTGGCTGGAGTCGCTGCTGGACTTCTACAGCGATCTCCGATCGACCGACCTGGCCGGTGGGCTCGACCGTCGTACCGACCTCTCCGCGACCGAGTTCTTCGACCGGTACTACTTCGCCAACCGCCCGGTGATCCTGGCCGGGGCGGTCGACGACTGGCCGGCCCGACAGCAGTGGTCGCTGGCGAGCCTGCGCGAGCGGCTGGGCGACGTCGAGGTCGAGGTGATGACCGGCCGGGACAGCAACCCGGAGCACGGCTGGCAGCACGACGCACACCGTACGCGGATGTCGTTCGCCGACTATCTGACGATGGTCGAGACTGGCGGCGAGACCAACGACCACTACATGGTGGCCCGCAACGAGAACTGGCGCAACGGGCTCCGACCGTTGGCCCGGGACGTCAGGCCGGTGCCCGGAATCATCGATCCGGACCTGCTGCCCGAGATGGTGACCCTGCTGCTGGGCCCGGCCGGCACCGTCACCGGGCTGCACCAGGACAACATGAACATCCTGCTGTGTCAGGTGATGGGGCGTAAGCACGTTCGACTCGTGCCGTCGTACCAGCGGCAACGGGTGTATCCCCGGGGCGGCACGTTCAGCCACGTCGACGCCGCACGGCCGGACCTCGACCAGTACCCGTCGTACGCGCAGGCCGACGTGCTGGAGGGGGTGCTGGAGCCGGGGGACGCGTTGCTGGTGCCCGCCGGCTGGTGGCACTGGGTACGGGCGCTGGACGTCAGTGCCACCGTGAGTCTCCACCACTTCCGGGTGCCCTCGGGTAACCACTACCTGCATCCGCCGCTGGTACGTACCGACGGCTGACGCCGGAGTTGCTGACGGCGGGGGCACCGGGTTGGGTGCCCCCGCCTGCCGACTAGCCCTTGTCCCGCTCCGGTGGGGGATCCGGAATCTCGTCCGTGGTCAGGCCGGGCTCGGGGTCCGGCGGTGGGTCACGTACGTCGGCGCTGTACCGGACCGTCGGTAGGTCGTCGGAGTGCGCCGCCGTCCACATTGGCAGGACGGTGGCGGCCAGCAGGGTGGCGACCAGTAGTTTCCGCATGTGTCACCTCCTCTCCTCCTCGCCGGGCAGGCACCCGGCGGGGTGTCCGGGAACAGCATCGGTGAGCCGGCTGGGATCCCGCTGGGACCCCGGTCCCGGAAGGCGGCCGGCCCGGGGAAGTGCAAGAATGTGGTCGATGGTGGATGCATTCGGTGTGCGGATCGGTTGGCGTGATCTGCCCGATCAGGTGCGATCAGCGATCGAGGACATCATCGGCGAGCCCGTGGTGCAGGCCGTCTCCCAGCCCGGTGGCTTCTCACCCGGCACGGCGGACCGGGTACGTACCGCCAGCGGCCGTCGGGCCTTCGTCAAGGCGGTGGGCCGGGCACTGAACGAACGCAGTCCCCAACTGCACCGCACCGAGGTACGGGTGACCGCCGCCCTGCCCCCCGAAGCACCGGCGGCCCGGCTTCTGGGCAGCTACGACGACGGTGACTGGGTGGCCCTGGTGCTTGAGGACATCGACGGCCGCCACCCGCGTACCCCGTGGACGGCCGACGAACTGTCGGCCGTCCTCGCCGTGTTACGGGAACTCGCCGGGAAGCTCACCCCGGCCCCGTTGACCGACCTGCCGACCGCCGCCGAGGTCCTCGGCTGGGACTTCGAGGGGTGGCACCGGATCCGCCTCGACCCGCCGGACGACCTGCCCGAGCGGGCCCGGGAGCGGCTCGACGACCTGTGCGCACTGGCGACGCGGGCGGTGCCGGCCCTGGCCGGTGACACACTCGCGCACATCGACGTACGTGCGGACAACCTCCTGGTCACCGCCGACGGCAGGGTCAAGCTGGTGGACTGGCCGTGGGCTGCGCTCGGCCCGGCCTGGCTGGACACCCTGATCCTGCTGATCAACGTGCAGCTCTTCGGTGGGCATCCCACCGATCGTCTGCTTGTCGAGCAGACGGCGTACACCGGGGTCGATCCCGCCGACCTGACCGCCGTACTGGCGGGTTTCGCGGGCTTCTTCTTCGACGCTGCCCGGCAGCCGCCGCCACCGGGCCTGCCCACGGTCCGGGCCTTCCAGCGGGCCCAGGCGGAAGCCGTACTGCCGTGGCTGCTGGAGCGTCTCGACGCCCGGTCCTGACCACCGGTGCCGGCACCGGGCAGCCGGTGGTGGTTCGTCAGTCCGCGCAGGCGGGGCAGGTGCCGAAGATCTCCAGGGTGTGGCTGACGTCGACGAATCCGTGCTGGGCGGCGACCCGGTCCGCCCAGGTCTCGACCGCCGGCCCTTCGACCTCGACGGTACGGCCACAGGCCCGGCACACCAGATGGTGGTGGTGTCCCTCGCTGCACCGACGGTAGAGGTGTTCACCGCCGGGTGGTCGCATCACGTCGATCTCGCCGGCGTCGGCCAGCCCCTGCAACGTGCGGTAGACGGTGGTCAACCCGACCCGCTCGCCCCGGTTCCGCAGCATCGCGTGCAACTCCTGGGCGCTGTGGAAGCCCTCCACCTCGCGGAGCAGCGCGCTGACGGCGCTGCGCTGCCGGGTGTTGCGTACGGCGGTGGTGCCCTCTTCAGTCATGAACTGGCCTCCCCGGCGTGGCTGACCGCGTCCGCCACGATGTGTGCGATGTGCTCGTCCACCAGGGCGTAGGCGATCTCCCGTCCGCGTCGTGACCCGTGCACCACGCCGGCACCGCGCAACACCCGCAGGTGCTGGGAGACGAGCGGCTGTGGCGCGCCGAGCTTCTCCACCAACTCGTGCACACACCGCTCACCCTGGGCGAGCTCGGTGACGATGGCGACCCGGATCGGGGCGGACAGGGCGCGGAGCAGCTCCCCGGCCCCCTCGTATGCCTCGTATCGGTTGCTGCTCGTCATGCTGCAACGGTAACCAATTCCACGCCGGCACGATCCACAGGCCCGGACTCAGTGCTTGAGCACCACATCAGGTGGTTCCAGTTCGGTGGCCGGTACGGGCAGGGCCCGCCGTCGTAGTGTGCGCCACGTGGCCGTGCCGATGGCGACCAGCAGGAACATCGTGATCGCCAGCACCACGATGGTGGCTCCCGGGGCGGTGTCCAGGGTGCCGGCCAGCCAGACCCCGGAACCGGCTGCCACCAGCCCCAGCCCCATCGCCAGGGCCATGGTGCCGACGAAGCCCCGGGTCACCTGTTGCGCGGTGGCGACCGGCACCACCATCAGGGCGCTGATCAGCAGCAGCCCGACCGCCCGCATGGCGATGGTCACGGTCACCGCGGTGGTTACCGCCAGCAGCAGGTTCAGTGCCCGTACCGGCAGGCCGGAGACCCGGGCGTACTCCTCGTCGTGGCAGATCGCGAACAGCGCCGGGCGTAGCGCGATCATGGCGATCAGCACCACCACGCCGAGGATCGCGATGGTCACCAGGTCGGTGCGGGACGTGGTGGTCAGCGCGCCGAACAGGTACGACATCAGGGCCGCGTTGCTGCGGTTGCTGGAGAGCCCGACGAGCACCACGCCGCCGGCGATACCGCCGTAGAAGAGGATGGCCAGCGCCATGTCCCCGGAGGTACGACCGCGTTCGCGGATCAGTTCGATGGCGACCGCGCCGATGGCTGCGACGATCACCGCGGCGATCACCGGTGAGCGGTTGAGGAGCAGTCCGACCCCGACACCGGTGAGGGCGACGTGCCCGACGCCGTCGCCGATCAGGGACAGCCGGCGCTGCACCAGGTAGATGCCCAGTGCCGGCGCGGCCAATCCGATGACGAGCGCGCCGACCAGCGCGCGGAGCATGAATTCGTACTGGAAGAGGCCCATCTCAACTCCACATCCCGGTCGGTTCGTCCGGTCCGTGCGGATGGACGTGATCATGGTCGGGGTCCGCGTGATGGCCGACCGGCTCCGGCACCGGGCCGTCGTGCGCGATCCGCCCTTCGTGTACGACCACCGCGCGGCTGATCAGCGGCGCCAGCGGGCCGAGTTCGTGGGCGACGAGCAGCACCGTGCCGCCCTTGGCGATGAACCCGCGTAGGGCATCGGCGAACGCGGCCTGGCTGGCGGCGTCGACGCCGGCGGTCGGCTCGTCGAGGACGAGTAGCTCGGGTCGCCCGGCCAGTGCCCGGGCGATCAGCGTCCGTTGCTGTTGCCCACCGGAGAGGGTGGTGACCGGATGCGCGGCGCGGTCGGCCAGCCCGACCTGCTCCAACGCCTCGGCCACCGCCGCCCGGTCGGCCGCGCCGGCCGGCCGCAGTATTCCCCGGCGGGCCAACCGGCCGGAGGCGACCACCTCGGCAACCGTCGCCGGTACGCCACTGCCAGCGCCGATGCGTTGCGGGACGTATCCGATGCGCCACCACTTCCGGAACCGGCGCAGCGGGGTGCCGAACAGGTCGATCGACCCGCTGTTCAGCGGTACGAGGCCGAGGATGCTGCGGATGAGGGTGGACTTGCCCGAGCCGTTGGCCCCGAGTACGGCGACCACCTCGCCGGGGGCCACGGTGAAGGAGACGTCCCGTAGCACCGGGCGGTTGTCGTAGGCCACCTGGGCGTGCGTGACCGACACGACGGTGGCCGGGGTGGGCTCGGCCTGTTTTCTGTTCTCTTTCATGAGCAGTTCAGTGCCTTCCGGAGAGCGGCGAGGTTGGTCCGCATCGCCGAGAAGTAGTTGCCGCCGTCCTCGACGGTCTCGATCGGGTTGAGCACCGTCGTGGTCGCGCCGACCTCGCGGGCGATCGTGTCGGCGACCTTCGAGCTGACCGTGGTCTCGAAGAAGATGGTGGTGGCACCGTGTTTACGGGCCTCCTCGGCGACCTCGATGAGCCGCTGTGGGGAGGGCTCGTCCTCCGGGGTCAGCCCGGAAACGCCGAGTTGCTCCAGGTCGTACCGTGCGGCGAGGTAACCGAACGCGGTGTGGCTGACCACGATCTCCCGGCGCTGGCAGGTCTTCAGCCCTGCCTCGTACTCCTTGTCCAGGGCCTCCAGTTCCGTACGCAGCGTCTGGGCCCGCGCGGCGTAGTCGGCGGCCCGGTCCGGGTCGATCGTGCCGAGTCGTTCGGCCAGCCGGTCCCCGATGGTGGCCAGCCGGGCGGGGTCCAGCCAGACGTGCGGGTCCTTGCCGCCGGTTTTCTCCTCCCCGTGGCCGTGTTCCTCGCCTTCCTCGTGCGTGTGACCGCCGTCGCTGGCGTCGAGGAGTGGCTGGACGGTGGCGACGTCGAACGCCCGGTCTCCGCCCTCCTGCTTGATGGCCTCGTCGACCGCCGGCTGGAAACCCTTGAGGTAGACGATCAGTTCGGCGTCGACGACCTGGCCGACCTGACCCGGGTTGAGTTCCAGGTCGTGCGGCTCGGCACCGGGTTTGGCCAGGCTGGTCACCCGTACGGCGTCGCCGCCGACCTGCTCGGTGACGAACTGCAGCGGGTAGAACCCGGCGACCGCGTCGACCCGGTCCGGGTCCCTACCGGCGGAGTCGGCGCAGGCCGTGGCGCTGGCCAGGGCCAGCAGCGCTGCGGCGGTGGCCAGGCCACGCCTGCGGAGCATGGACCGGTCGTGTGGGCTCCGACGTGCGGACGAGGTACGGGCGGCGGGGTGGATCATCATGGCATCAACTCTCCGCGCCAATGATAATGATTGTCAAAAACGCATGTTTGCATTACAGGAAAGGCCGATTCCGGTCGCTTCCTGTGGAAGAAGGGCCTTCCCCGCGCCCCCGAAGCCCGGGTTAGAAGATCTTCACCAGCGCGGCGGTGATCAACAGGACCAGCATCAGCAGGCGTACGACCCGGGTCGCCGGCGGCTGCACCGGCCAGGTCCTCACCAGCAGGGCGACCAACCCGAGCGCGAGGGCCAGGAGCATCGCGCCACCGACGATCCCCGGTGCGAAGAGGGCGACCAGCACGAAGGCCAGCGTGGCGAGGAACACTGCGGTTGGGTTCACCCGGGCGAGGCGGGCCAGCATGGTGCTCTGCGTACGCTGCATCCCACAGACTCTACGAGGAGGACAGTGGTGCTCGTCACGAACAGGTTCGTGGTCGAAGAAGATGTCGCCGCGAACTTCACGCAACGGGCGCACGCCGCGCTGGCCGCCCTCGCGGCCCGACCTGGCTACCAGCGAGGCCAGCTGCTACGTGCACTCGACGACCCGCGCCACTGGTGCCTGGTGACCGAATGGGAGTCCGTCGGCACCTACCGTCGGGCGCTGAGTGCCTTCGATGTCAAGGTCCACTCCATCCCGTTGCTGGCCGAATCCCTCGACGAGCCGTCCGCGTACGAGCCGTTGGCCAGCGCCGAGCCGAACGGCGAGGTCGTCGCCGCTGTCAGCGACCGGGCCGCCGAGCCCTGGCGGTGATCCCCGGTCGCTGCCCGGTCGGTGGATAGCCGGCGCGGACCAGCCGGTGCCCCGGCTCGTTCCCAGGGGCGAGCCGGGGAAGCACTACCCTTGCCAACATGACCGTTTCCGGACCGCCCGGCCCGTCATCGTCGTACCCGATGCCTCCCGGCTCGGGTGACATGCCCGGCGCGGCACCGGCTGGCTCTCCGTCGGCGCCAGCTGGTTCTCCCGCACCGCCGCCGGGCCCGGGCGTCGCGCCGCCCTTCGCCGCGCCGCCGACCGAGGGACGCACCAGGCGGATGTGGCTCGGTCTCGGAGCAGCCGCCCTCGCTGTCGTGCTCTGCTGCGGTGGCGGTGGCGTGGCGCTGGTCGGGCTCATGATCTCCGGTAGCCAGGCGCTCGACGAGCAGGCCCGTACCGTGGTCGGCGACTACTTCGAGGCGGTGAAGACCAGGCGGTACGGCAAGGCGTACAACCTGCTCTGCGACAACGTCCAACGGCGCGAGTCGCCGCGCGAGTTCCAGCGCCGGATCTCCGCCGAGCCGGAGATCACCTCCTACACGGTGCGTGAGACGGTGCTCGGCAACGAGGTGACCGTGCCGGTCGACGTGACCTACACCGGTGGGGTCCGGGACAACCTTCGGGTCACCATGGTGCAGGACAGCAAGACCGGAACCTTCGAGGTGTGCGGGGTCAGTTGACGGCGTCCGAGCTGGGCAGGGGTAATCTCCTGGGCTTGGGCCGTGGGTGGCCGTACCGTTGGTTCCCTCGGTTCCCTATGTCCCTGCACCTGCCACATCATGTCCCCGCCGACCGCCAGTCGGCGTAGGAGGAGAAACCATGCCAGCCGACCGTATCGACGCCGTTGTCAGCCTCGCGAAGCGTCGCGGCTTCGTCTTTCCGTCCAGCGAGATCTACGGGGGCACCCGGTCGGCCTGGGACTACGGTCCGCTCGGCGTCGAGCTGAAGGAGAACGTCCGCCGCCAGTGGTGGAAGACCATGGTCCAGCAGCGGGACGACGTCGTCGGTCTGGACTCGGCCGTCATCCTGGCCCGCGACGTCTGGGCAGCCTCGGGTCACCTCGACGCGTTCGTCGACCCGCTGACCGAGTGCCAGTCCTGCCACAAGCGCTACCGGGCCGACCACCTGGAAGAGGCGTTCGAGGCCAAGCACGGCCGGCTGCCCACCAGCCTGGCGGAGATCAACTGTGCCAACTGCGGTGCCAAGGGTTCCTTCACCGAGCCGAAGATGTTCAACGGCCTGATGAAGACCTACCTGGGCCCGGTGGAGAGCGAGGAGGGGCTGCACTACCTGCGCCCGGAAACCGCCCAGGGCATCTTCGTCAACTACAACAACGTCGCCACCGCCGCGCGGAAGAAGCCGCCGTTCGGCATCGCCCAGACCGGCAAGTCGTTCCGTAACGAGATCACCCCGGGCAACTTCATCTTCCGGACCCGCGAGTTCGAGCAGATGGAGATGGAGTTCTTCGTCGAGCCGGGCTCCGACGAGCAGTGGCACGAGTACTGGCTCCAGGAGCGCTGGAACTGGTACATCGACCTCGGCCTGAGCGAGTCGAACCTGCGCTTCTACGAGCACCCGCAGGAGAAGCTGTCGCACTACTCGAAGCGCACCGTCGACATCGAGTACAGGTTCATGTTCGGTGGCACCGAGTTCTCCGAGCTGGAGGGCATCGCCAACCGGACCGACTTCGACCTCTCCACGCACAGCAAGCACTCCGGCGTCGACCTGTCCTACTTCGACCAGGAGAAGGGCGAGCGCTGGGTGCCGTACGTGATCGAGCCGGCCGCCGGCCTGACCCGGGCCGTACTGGCCTTCATGCTGGAGGCGTACGACGAGGACGAGGCGCCGAACACCAAGGGCGGGGTCGACAAGCGTACGGTGATGCGTTTCGACCCCCGGCTGGCCCCGGTCAAGGTGGCCGTGTTGCCGTTGTCCCGCAACGAGGCGCTCTCGCCGAAGGCGAAGGACCTGGCGGCCCGGTTGCGTCGGCGCTGGGTGGTCGAGTTCGACGACTCGCAGGCGATCGGCCGCCGCTACCGTCGCCAGGACGAGATCGGTACGCCGTTCTGCGTGACGGTCGACTTCGACACGCTCGACGATGACGCGGTCACCGTGCGGGACCGGGACACCATGACCCAGGAACGCATTCCGCTGGACCGGGTGGAGAACTACCTGATCGAGCGGCTCCCCGGCTGCTGACCTGCCGTAGCGGGTGCCCGGATTGGAACGTGTCGGGTGCCTCCGGAAGCTTCCGGAGGCACCCGACACGTTTTCTGCGCCTATCCACCTTTCGGATGATCCCCAGCGATTTGATCTTCATGCGAATATTTCCCCCGTTGAATCTCACTACGGGGAGTGTTCATGTCACACGCGCGAGATGATCGGAGCCTGAGTCGTCGGGGACTGCTGCGCCGGGGAGCGACGGTTGCCGCCGCCACCGCCGGTGCGACCGTCGTCGGTGCGACGGCTCTGCCGAGTGCCGCTCAGGCCGCCCCCGGCGACGACATGTTGATGGGCACGACCAATACCGCACAACCCCAGTCCACGTCGCTGACCTCGACCTCCGGTGAGGCGACCCTGGTGCTGGCCAATTCCGAAGGGGCGCCCCTGCGGTTGGTGCCCACCCCCCTCAGCGCGCTGAGTCCGGCGCTGCGCCAGCAGCCGGCCGGAGCCGTCGCGATCGACGAGGTGGGCGACATCTGCGTCCGGGGTGGAGACCCCGGGCAGGAGTTCAACAGTTGGGCCTGGACCACCCAGTGGGCGACCACCTCGGTGGCTGTTCCGCCCACCCGCGTGATCGACACCCGGGACCCGGCGCAGCGGGCGAACATCGTCAGCGGCATCGGGAACCTGGACGCGACCGGCCGGATCAAGGGCGGTACGTCGATCGTGGTCAGCCTTGACGCGTACGTCAAGGATGGTCTGGCGATGAAGGGCAACGTGACCGTCGTCGGCACGACGAGCGCCGGCTACGTCACGGTCTGGGGCAGTGGTGCCCGGCCGGTGTCCTCGACGCTGAACTGGTGGGGGGCGAACCAGATCCTGTCCAACTTCGTCTTCACCGCCTTCGGCCAACTCGGCACCGCCCGCAGCGTCGTCGCGATCTATGCCCACACCCCGACCCAGGTCATCCTGGACCTGACCAGCCTGGTGGTGCGCCACCCTGCTCAGGTCCGGATCGGTGCGGCGGCGAAGGCGGCGGCGCAACTTCCGGCGGCGCAACTCCCGGCGGCCACGCCGAAGCGCGGCGATCTCGGTGCCCCGCAGATCTAGAACCGACCTCATGCCAAACCCTTACGCACGGGGGAAACGATCATGACTTCATCCGAAACCGAGAACGTGGTGCCCCGACGCGGTGTGTTGCGGACCGCCGCCACCGCGACGGGGGCAGCGGTGGCCGCCACCGTCGCCGTGACGGCGGCCACCGCCGCGCCGGCCTCCGCCAGCAACGGAGATCCGGTCAAGCTGGGACAGGAGAACGCCGGAACGGGTAGGACGACCCTGCGCAGCGCCGCACCCGGCGGGGCCAGCACCCTGGAAGTGGCCAACCCCGACGGGGTGCACCTGAGGCTGCAACCGGGCGGCAACACCAGCACCGTGCCCGGCGCCTTCCTCCCGACCTTCGGCGGCTTCTCCATCGTCGGTACCGACCCGGGGACCGGCGCGGTGCAGCAGCGTCATGCGTTCACCGCGCAGAACGCGACCATGCCGGTGCCGGTTCCGCCCACCCGGGTCCTGGACACCCGTACCGCTGCCGGCCGGAGCCGTCTCCTCGCCGGGCAGGACGAGATCGATTCGTCGGGCCGGGCGATCGCCAACGCCTTCCTGGTGGTGCACCTGGGCGGCATCGTCGAATACGGTGACGGACTACTGGGCAACATCACCGTCGCGAACACCGCCGGTGCCGGCTTCGCCACCGTCTGGGGACGGGGCGAGACCCCGACGTCCTCCACCATCAACTGGTGGGCGGCTGGTCAACTGCTCTCCAACGGGTACATGACCCAGATCGGTCCCTGGGACGAAACCTACCCGGACGTGGTGGCCATCTACGTGAAGTCCCCGACCGTGGTGATCCTCGATGTGACGGCGCTGCTGGTCTACGTCCCCGAGCAGAGCCTGATCGGGTCGACGGCGCTCCGCTCGGCGAGCGCAGGTGCGCGGCAGCAGCGTCTGGAGCAGGTGCGCAACAACCTGCCGGCCAGCCGGACGAACTCGAGGCCGCAGCGATGAGCGCGGGTGAGACCGAGGGGAAGGACAACATGACGACCGAAGAGACGGCGACCCCCAGTCGGCGGCGGTTGCTCCGTACCGGGATTGCCGCCGGCGCCGGCATGGGTATCGGTGTCACCGCCCTCGCCAGCCCGGCCAGTGCGGATGCCGACCCGGTCCGGGTCGGGCAGGACAACGACGCCGGGGCGGCGGGCACCAGCCTCACCGGTGGTTCGGGGACGGTGCCCGCGTTGACGGTGGCGAACGGGAACAGCGCTCCGGCGCTGGTGCTGACCCCGACCCCGGCGGACAAGGTGCCCGACGCTGCGCCACCCGGGACCATGACGGTCACCCCCGAGGGTGACCTGGTGCTCGGCGGGGTCAACGAGATGGCCCTGGTCAACCTGAGTGGGTGGGCCAACCAGACCCTGGCGATCGCACCGCAGCGGATCCTCGACAGCCGTGAGGTTCCGCGCTCGTCGCGCTACGACACGCACATCGCCGGTGGCCGCGAGAACATCGACGCCAACGGCCGGCTGCGGGCCGGGACGACCATCCACCTGACGGTCCGCCACGTCGACCGGGCGGCCGAATTCCGCGCGGTGGCCGCGTACGTCAACCTGACCGTGGTCAACACGATCTCGGCCGGCTTCCTCAGCGCGCACAGCTCGTCGGTTCCCCGTTCGTCGGCGTCGTCGCTCAACTGGTGGGACGCGGGGCAGATCCTGTCGAACCTGGTGGAGGTGCAGCTCGGGGCGCACAACGGCAACGGGTTCTCGTTCGCCATCTATGCGAAGTCGGCCACCTCACTGGTGGTGGACGTCTCCGGACTGGTGCTGGCCGACCCGTTCGGGATCTGATCAGACTACCTGGATCGCCGTTCCGGTGCGGTTGCCGGAACGGCGATCTGCCGTATGTGCGGCTGTTCGGCCGTAACGCCGGTCACCCTGGCGTCGTCCAGGACCGGGCGGGGTGGGGGCTACTGCGGCCGGCATGGAATCCTCGAAGGCGTGACCAGGAACGCCATCGCCGGGAGTGGAACCGTCCCGCCATCCGTACGCCCGCTGACGCTCGGGCAGCACCAGGTGTGGCCTCCGGTCGTGCTGGCCCCGATGGCGGGGATCACGAATGTCGCGTTCCGCCGGCTCTGTCGGGAACAGGGCGGTGGTCTCTACGTCTGCGAGATGGTCACCACCCGGGCACTGGTCGAGCGGAACCCGAAGACCCTGCGCATGATCGCTTTCGGGACCGACGAGCGCCCGCGCAGCCTCCAGCTCTACGGGACCGATCCGGAGGTCACCGCAGCGGCGGTACGGATGGTGGTCGAGGAGGACCTCGCCGACCACATCGACCTCAACTTCGGCTGCCCGGTGCCGAAGGTCACCCGTAAGGGCGGGGGGTCGGCGTTGCCCTGGCGGCGTCGGCTGTTCGCCCGCATCGTGCGGGGTGCGGTCGCGGCGGCGGCTTCCGCCGGAGTGCCGGTCACGGTCAAGATGCGTAAGGGCATCGACGACGATCACCTGACCTACGTCGAGGCCGGGTTGGCTGCCCAGGATGCCGGGGTCGCGGCGGTCGCCCTGCACGGCCGTACGGCGGCACAACGCTATTCGGGCACCGCCGACTGGGACGCGATCGGCACCCTGAAACAGGCGCTGGACGTGCCGGTGCTGGGCAACGGGGACATCTGGGAGGCCGACGACGCGCTGCGGATGGTGGCGCACACCGGTGCGGACGGAGTCGTGGTGGGCCGGGGCTGTCTGGGCCGGCCGTGGCTCTTCGCCGATCTTGCAGCAGCCTTCGACGGGCGGTCGTACCGGCGGTTGCCGACGCTCGGCGAGGTGGCGACGACCATGCGCCGGCACGCGGAACTGCTCACCGACTGGCTCGGCACCGAGCGCGACGGATGTACGGACTTCCGCAAGCACGTCGCGTGGTACCTGAAGGGTTTCCCGGTCGGCAGTGAGCTGCGCCGCGCCCTGGCGATGGTGAACAGCCTGGCCGAGTTGGACGACCTGCTCGGAAAGCTCGACCCGACGGAGCCGTTCCCGGTCAGCACGCTCGGTCAGCCGCGCGGGCGGACGAACTCGCCGGGGAAGGTGTTCCTGCCGGACGGCTGGTTGGCCGACCGGGACAGCGAGGCTGTCCCGGCCGGCGCGGAGCTGGACGATTCCGGCGGCTGACCATGGGGTTGCCGTCCCGGCAGCCGACCCGGGGTGGCCGGTCAGGCGCGGTCGAGGGAACCGCCGTCCGGCGTGGTCACCTCCGGGGTGGCCGGGCCGATCACCCGGGTAGGTGACCCGGCCGGCAGGCCGGCCGGCGCTGCGGCACCGCTGTCGGTCGCGTCCGGTGTCGGTGCCGGTGCCTCGGGCTGCGGGGCGGTCCCGGGCCAGGGCACCTCGGGTGAACGGTGGAAGGCGATGCCCGCGATCGTCCATCGCGGACCCTGGGCAGCCAGCCGGTCCCGGAAACCGGCCCAGTCGTGGGCCGTGGCCGGGGACCAACCGAGTTCGGCAACGGCGGGCAGCCGGGGGAACGCCATGACCTCGATGTCGCTGGCCGACTTGATGGTCTCGGTCCACAGCGGTGCCTCGACCCCGAGTACGGCGTCAGCCGGCACGTCGTCCAGATAGGCACCCGGGTTCCAGTCGTACGCCGTCCGGACCGGGATCAGGCCGGCCCAGTCCTGCCCGAGCGGGGTGTCGCTGGTGTACTTCATGTCCAGGTAGGTCCGGTTGCCGGGGGAGAGGATCAGTCGGGCTCCCTGGCGTACCGCCTCGGTCACGACCGGGTCGGCGGTGGCCGTACCCCAGTACTGGATGATCCGGCCCGGCACGTGCGCGGCCGGTGCGAGCTGGTGCCAGCCCACGACCGTCTTGCCGGTGGCCGCGACGATCGACTGCGTACGGTCCATGAAGGCGACGTAGTCGGCGGCGGCCAGCTTGAACGCCTCGTCCCCGCCGATGTGCAGGTACGGACCCGGGGACAACTCGGCCAGCTCGCGGAGTACGTCGGTGACGAAGTCGTACGTCAGCTCGCGGTTCACGGCGACGGTGCTGAACCCGACCTCGGTGTCGGTGTACGGCGTGGGCGTGACACCGTCCGGGGCGAGCGTGTCGTACGCGGTCAGCGCGGCGTTGGTGTGCCCGGGTAGGTCGATCTCCGGGACGATCGTGACGTGTCGGCTGGCCGCGTAGTCGACGATCTCGCGGTACTGCTCCCTGGTGTAGTAGCCGCCGGGGCCGTTGCCGACCTCGGTGGCCCCGCCGACGGTGGCCAGCCGAGGCCAGGAGTCGATGGCGATCCGCCAGCCCTGGTCGTCGGTCAGGTGCAGGTGCAGGTGATTGATCTTGTAGCGGGCGATCTGGTCGATGTAGCGACGTACGTCGGCCACCGGGAAGAAGTGCCGGGCCACGTCGAGCATTGCACCCCGGTAGGTGAACCTGGGGTGGTCGACGATGCTGCCGCCGGGCACGATCCACGGCGCGGCCAGTGTGGTGCGGCTCTCGATGGCGGCCGGCAGGAGTTGTCGCAGCGTCTGTACGCCGTGGAAGAGCCCGGCCCCGGTCCGGGCGCGGATGACGACCCGGTCGGCCGTCACGTCGAGCCGGTAGCCCTCCGGGTGGTCGGTGAGCCCTGTGACGGTGTCGGCGAGTTCCGTGACGGTGTCGGTGATCAGCAGTGAGATTCCGCCCGCCGGGGTGTCCGGGCCCGCCTCGCTGACCGGCAGCGGGTAGCCGGTGGCCGGGCGAAGCAGGTCGGCCAGGTATTCCCCGACGGCGGTGGCGGACGGCTCCGGGGTGGTCGTGACGACGGCGTCGGCGGTCAACGCGTAGGTCACCCCGGGGGTCGGCCGGACGTCGACCGGGACCGGTACGACGTCGCCGAGAGCGGGCGCGTCCGGGGCCCACGGGCTGGGCGGGGCGAGGCGGTCCAGGGCGTCGCGGCCGGTGACCGTTTCGAGGTGTTCGGCGGCGGGCTGTGGGCGAGGGGTGGGGATTGGCACGGAGCTTCCTCCGGGGAGCCAGGGGGCGGGATGATTGGGGAATATCCACAGAAAATGCGCATACCACGGTACGTTCGATCGTGCGGCACTGTCAACAAAAAGGCTGGTGGCTATGCGTGATCCTGCGCGTGGAAGCGTTCCCAGAAACTGCCCCGAGCGCGCATAGTGGTGACGACTGTGCCTATTGTCACCGAATCTGCTTGACCACTGGTACGAAAGTCTGCGCCGGGGTACGAAGAGACCGCTTTTAACCTTCGTTTGGGTTCGGTCGGACGCGTTGGGAGGCTTCCGGTGGCATCGCAGGAGTTGGCGGAACACAAGTACGTGTACGACTTTGCCGAGGGCAACAAAGAACTTAAGGACCTGCTTGGTGGCAAAGGCGCCAACCTGGCAGAAATGACCAACCTCGGTCTTCCGGTACCCCCGGGCTTCACCATTACCACCGAAGCCTGCAAGGCTTACCTTTCCACCGGCGAGGAGCCGGCCGGGCTGGCCGAACAGATCGACTCCCATCTAACCGCATTGGAGGCGGCGATGGGCAGGCGGTTGGGGGATCCGCTCGATCCACTGTTGGTCTCCGTACGTTCCGGAGCCAAGTTCTCGATGCCCGGCATGATGGAGACCGTTCTCAACGTCGGGCTCAACGACGAGAGCGTGGAGGGGCTGGCCCGGCAGGCCAGTGGGGCTGCTGCCGGCGGTTCGGCCGGCTCCGACCGCTTCGCCTGGGACTCGTACCGCCGTCTGATCCAGATGTTCGGCAAGACGGTCTGTGACGTGCCGGGCGAGGAGTTCGAACACGCGCTGGACGGCATCAAGCGGGCCAAGGGCACCAGCAACGACCTGGACCTCGACGCGGACGACCTGCGTAGCCTGGTCGAGGCGTACAAGAAGATCTTCAACAAGCACACCGGGCGGGACTTCCCGCAGAACCCCCGCGAGCAGCTCGACCTGGCCATCCGGGCGGTCTTCGACTCGTGGAACGCCGAGCGCGCCGTGCTCTACCGTCGCCAGGAGCGGATCCCCGCCGACCTCGGCACCGCGGTCAACATCTGCAGCATGGTCTTCGGCAACCTCGGCCCGGACTCCGGCACCGGGGTTGCCTTCACCCGGGACCCGGCCAGCGGGGCGCAGGGCATCTACGGCGACTACCTGGCCAACGCCCAGGGCGAGGACGTGGTGGCCGGCATCCGCAACACCGTCCCGTTGCAGGAACTGGAGAAGCTCGACAAGCGGTCGTACGACGAACTGCTCGGGATCATGGCCCGGCTGGAGGAGCACTACCTCGACCTGTGTGACATCGAGTTCACCATCGAGCGGGGCAAGCTGTGGATGCTCCAGACCCGGGTCGGCAAGCGTACGGCCGCCGCCGCGTTCGTCATCGCCGGTCAGCTCGTCGACGAGGGCCTGATCGACCTCGACGAGGCCCTGCACCGGGTCAACGGCGCCCAACTCGCCCAGCTGATGTTCCCGCGTTTCCAGCTCGACCACGAGTTCCAGCCGGTGGCCAAGGGCATCGGCGCGTCCCCCGGCGCGGCGGTCGGGAAGGTCGTCTTCACCTCTGCCCGCGCGGTCGAGGTGGCAGCCGAAGGCGAGCAGGTGATCCTGGTCCGCCGGGAGACCAACCCGGACGACCTAAACGGCATGATCGCCGCGCAGGGGATCCTCACCTCCCGGGGCGGGAAGACCAGCCACGCCGCCGTGGTGGCCCGGGGCATGGGCAAGACCTGTGTCTCCGGTGCCGACGAGCTGGACATCGACGTCCCGCAGCGGATGTTCACCGTAGCGGGGCAGACCGTCCGGGAGGGTGACGTCGTCTCCATCGACGGCACCACGGGCAAGGTCTACCTCGGCGAGGTGCCGGTGATGCCCTCGGAGGTGGTCCAGTACTTCGAGGGGAACCTCGACCCGGCCGAGACCGACGACGCGCTGGTCAAGGCCGTACACCGGATCATGACGCATGCGGACGCGCGGCGGCGGCTGGCGGTCCGGACGAACGCCGACACCGGTACGGACGCCGCCCGGGCCCGTCGGTTCGGCGCGGAGGGCATCGGCCTGTGTCGGACCGAGCACATGTTCCTCGGTGACCGGCGCGAGATGGTGGAGCGGCTGATCCTGGCCCGGACCGAGCAGGAGCGGGAAGAGGCACTGGCTGCACTGCTGCCGCTACAGCGGGCCGACTTCGTGGAGATCTTCCGGGAGATGGACGGCCTCCCGGTCACCGTACGGCTGATCGACCCGCCGTTGCACGAGTTCCTGCCGCCGCTGGAGCAGTTGGCGGTCAACGTGGCGGTTGCCCAGGAGCGCGGCGAGGACGTGGCCAAGGAGGAGGCCCTGCTGGCTGCGGTACGCCGGATGCACGAGCAGAACCCGATGCTGGGCCTGCGCGGCGTACGCCTCGGCCTGGTCATCCCCGGACTCTTCGCCATGCAGGTACGGGCGATCGTCGAGGCGGCCGTGGAGTGCGCCCGGCAGGGCGGGGTGCCGAAGCCGGAGATCATGGTGCCCCTGGTCGGCGCGGTGCAGGAGTTGGAGACCGTACGCGCCGAAGCCGAGAAGATCATCGCGGAGGTGACCCGGGACTGCGACGTCGAGGTGTTGATCGGCACGATGATCGAGGTGCCCCGGGCGGCGTTGACCGCCGGTCAGATCGCCGAGGCGGCACAGTTCTTCTCCTTCGGCACCAACGACCTGACCCAGATGGGCTGGGGCTTCTCACGGGACGACGTGGAGGGGGCGTTCTTCTGGCGCTACCTCGAACTGGGCATCTTCGGTATCTCGCCGTTCGAGTCGATCGACCGGGACGGCGTCGGGCGGCTGGTCCGGATCGCGGCCGAGGAGGGGCGGGCTGCCCGTCCCGGACTCAAGCTCGGCGTCTGCGGTGAGCATGGCGGTGACCCGGAGTCGGTGCACTTCTTCCACGAGGTCGGGCTGGACTACGTCTCCTGCTCGCCGTTCCGGGTTCCGGTGGCCCGGCTGGAGGCGGGCCGGGCGATGGTCGAGTCGACGGGTTCGGACAGCCGCTGACCTCTCCGGTCGGGGGCGGGCACCTTTCCGGTCGGGGGCGGGCAGCCTTGGCGTTTTGCCTGCCCCCGGCCGGAGTGCCTCGGTGCGGGCGGGAGCGCGTTCACGAGATTGGGTGATCTGCAACGTTTGTCGGGCCGGCTACCGGGTTACCCGGTGATCAGCCTCGGCGTAACCTATGCGTCACTCGAATTTCGTCGTCTCCTCGCCATGGAGGTATCGAATGGGCAGTCTGTGGGAGAGCCTGGTCATCGACGCCCAGGATCCCGCGCGTCTTGCGCGCTGGTGGGCCGAGGCGCTCGGCTACCAGATCACCTATGAGGGACCTGACGAGGTGGCGATCCGGCGATCCCCTGACGAGTTGCCCGGTCTCTTCTTCGTCCGGGCGTCGGAGGCCAAGGCGACGAAGAACCGCCTGCACATCGACCTGCGGCCGAGTGACCAGGAGGCCGAGATCGAGCGGCTGGTCAACATGGGCGCGCGGTACGTCGACGTGGGTCGGCGTGGCAACAGCGCCGGGGCCATGTTGGCCGATCCGGAGGGCAACGAGTTCTGCGTGCTGCGGGGGCGCGGGTAGTCGAGGGTAGTCGAGGGTCGGTTGTCGGGCCGGCGTCGCTACGAGGTCGCTACGAGGTCGCTCGGAGGCCGCTCGGAGGTCCAGAGCGGACCTTCTTCGGCCTCCATGAGGGACGGTGAGCACGGTGCCTGTCGAGCTGCCCCGTGTGTGCTCCCGCAATGTCCTACCCGATTGTGCGCAGGGCACAGGATGCAGTTTGGGGCTACTCGTCCGGCAACCGATCCGGCCGGGGGTTCAGGTTTCCGGTCGGCCCAATGTTGCGATGCGTGTGCCCCGTCTGTGCGCCCAGCTCGACAGTCGGAATGAATGTGTCCCGGAGAGGCTTACTCGTATCGACCAGCGACAATTGGACGGCGTTGCGGGAGAGGTTGCCGAAGGAAGTCGGCACAGGGGGCGGTGACTCTGCACCTTGGCTGTGGAGCCGATGTCGCAGACGACTCGGCTCGACAGTCGGGACCCCGGCGTGGACCAGCTGGCTGCGGTTGGTAACTGTCCACATTGGTCGTCCTGTGCTACTCGGCCGCAACAGGCCGGGAGCCTGGGCCAGGGGCGTCGGAACCCACCGACCCCGGTGAGCACGCGGTTGGGGCGCGCGATCACCGGGGTCAGCGTTCGTGGTGGTTCAGCGTTCGTGGTGGTTCAGCGTCGGGTCAGGAGATGTCGAGTGCGGTGTCGTCGACGACGAACGAGGTCTGTAGCGAGATGTCTTCGACGGCGGTGAACCTGAGGGTGATGGTCTGGCCGG
>NZ_JBHTMP010000026.1:0-95451 GCF_042679305.1 Micromonospora sonneratiae
CCGTCGCCGCTGTGGTGGCGCTGCACGCCGTCGGCGTCAGCCTGGCCCGACCCGGCACCACCGCCGCCGCCCTCGGGGTCGTGGCCCTGGTCGGCTTCGTCGTCGCCGGACTCGCCCGGGTGCTGGCCGGCTCCCCCGACCGTACCGACCCCGACGAGATGCCCAGCCATCTGACCCAGGTCGGCGGGGCGGCCACCTGCGGGGCGCTCTTCGCGCTGCCGGGAGCGGTCGCCGCGCTGGCCGCCACGCTTGGCTGGCCCGCGGGCATCATCGTCACCAGCGGGCTGGCGGCGTCGAGCCTCGGGGTCGCCGTACTGGCCGTGGTCCGCCGACAGGTGCCGCAGTTCCTGCCGTACGCGACCCTCGGCACCGTCGCCGGTGCGACGTTCACCGCCGCCGCCTCCGTACCCGCGGGTCTGCCGACCGGGGTCTACGCCGCAGCGGCGGCACTGCTGGGCGTGCTGGCCGAGCTGGTCCGGGCCTCCACCCCACCGCCGGCCGTCACCACCGAACCGTCCCGTCGCTGGTCGGTGGTGCTCGAAGGTGCCCTACGCCGGCTACCCCGGCGATCGCTGCACGGAGCGTGGCCGGTCAGCCCGGCGGTGGGGGCGATGGCCGCCGCCGCCCTACCGGTCGTCATCGCCCTGGCCGCCATCGCCCCGGCGCTGTTGGCCGCGCTGATCAAGCCGTACTGGACCCTCACCGACGTCTGGGCCGGACCGCAGCCACAGTTGTTCGACTTCCCGGCCGGTGCGGTGGACGGCACCAACGTACTGGCCGCCCTGCTGCTCACCATCACGGCGGCGTTGGCCGCCACCGGGCTGGCCGGGGGCCGACCGGCCCGGGCCGTGCCGGTGGTCCTGCCCGGTGCCGCGATCACGCTGCTCATCGCCCCGATCTCGCTCGGCTTCGGCTGGCCCAACAGCACCATGGCGGCGCTGGCCGTGTTCGCGATCTCGATGCTCGGGCTGGCCCTGACCCCGCCGCCACCGATCGCCGAGCGGGCCCGGTCACTGCGACTGGCCCGGTTGCTGGTCTTCGCCATCGGTCTCGCCGCCGGTGGCGCGGGTCTGGCCGGCAGCCTGGCCACCCGGCCCATGACCCTGTTCACCCTCGGTGGTGCCGTGGTCGTCGGTGCCGTGGCAGCCCTGGCCGGCCGTACGCAGACAGCCCGCATCCTCGGCTGGCTGTTCGCCTCGATCATGGCGCAGCTCTTCGTACTCACCGCCGGGCTGGTCGCCGGCCTGTCCCCGGTCTGGTCCGCGTTCGGCGTACTGGCGGTCGGGGCGGCCCTGCTGGTGGCTGCGGCGACGCTACCCAGACTCCGTGATCCGGTGGCGACCCGCGAGGCCGCGACCGTGGAGTGGAGCGGGTACGCGGCAGCGCTCATCGCCGCTGCGTTGGCCTTCGACTCCCCCCGGCACATCGCCGCCCTGCTGGCCGGTTGGGGCGCGGTGCTCGGGGTCTCGGCGGCACGTCCCGGTCGCCGGGTGGTGCAACGGCGGATCCTGTTCTGGGCCGCCGTGGGCTGCGAGATCAGCGCCTGGTGGCTGCTGATGGCGACCGCCGACGTCGCACTGGCGGAGGCGTACACGTTGCCGTTCGCCGCGCTGGCCCTGCTCGTCGGGGTGCTGGAGTTGCGGCACCGCCCCGACCTGAGCAGTTGGGTGGCGTACGGCCCGGCCCTGGTGGCGGCGTTCCTCCCCACCCTGGTCATCGTGCTGGCCACGGACACCAGCGCCCTACGGCAGGTGCTGCTCCTGCTCGGTGCGGTCGCCACGCTCATCTTCGGGTCGATGCGTCGTCAGCAGGCACCCGTGGTGGTCGGTGCCGTGGTCACCGCACTGGCCGCGCTGCATGCGCTCGCCACGGTCGGTCCGTGGTTGGTGCTGATCCCGGTCGGTGTGGTGCTACTGGTGCTCGGGGCCAGCAACGAGCGCCGACGCCGTACCCAGGAACGGCTCCGTGGTGCCCTACGCGGAATGCGCTGACACCGTGTAGCTCAGGAGAGCGAGGCGCGCAGCGCGGCGTCCTTCTCGGCGACCAGCGCCTCCAGGTCGGCCTGGAACGCGGTCATCCTGGCCCGCAGGTTCTCGTCAGCGGCGGCCAGGATGCGTACGGCCAGCAACCCGGCGTTACGGGCGCCACCGATCGACACGGTCGCCACCGGCACCCCGGCCGGCATCTGCACGATCGACAGCAGCGAGTCCATCCCGTCGAGGTACTTGAGCGGCACCGGTACCCCGATCACCGGCAGCGGGGTGACCGACGCGACCATGCCCGGCAGGTGCGCGGCTCCGCCCGCCCCGGCGATGATCACCCGAATTCCCCGGCCGGCCGCCTCACGGGCGTAGTCGATCATCTTGACCGGGGTACGGTGCGCCGACACGACGCCCACCTCGTAGGCGACGCCGAACTCGTCGAGCGCCTCGGCAGCCCCCTTCATGGTGGCCCAGTCCGAGTCGCTTCCCATGATCACGCCGACCAGGCTCACTTGCCCTCCCGCAGCCACCGCGCCGCACGCTCGGCGCGCGCCCGTACCTCGTCCATGTCGTCGCCGAGCACCGTGACGTGCCCGATCTTCCGTCCGGGACGGACCTGCTTGCCGTAGAGGTGCACCTTGACCCCCGGGTCCTCGGCGAAGAGGTGGTGCAACCGCTCGTCGATCGACATCCCACCCTCCGGGCCACCGAGCACGTTGGCCATCGCCACGGCCGGCGCGGTCAGCGCGGTGTCCCCCATCGGGTAGTCGAGAACCGCCCGCAGGTGCTGCTCGAACTGCGAGGTCCGGGCCCCTTCGATGGTCCAGTGCCCCGAGTTGTGCGGACGCATGGCCAGCTCGTTGACCACCAACCTCGGCCCGCCGCCGGTTTCGCCGGCCCCGTCGACCCCACCGGCCCGAGGCCCGACTGCGTCAACCTCGCTGGCCTGACCGGTCCGAGGCCCGACTGC
This sequence comes from Micromonospora sonneratiae, assembly GCF_042679305.1. Taxonomy (NCBI): domain Bacteria; kingdom Bacillati; phylum Actinomycetota; class Actinomycetes; order Micromonosporales; family Micromonosporaceae; genus Micromonospora; species Micromonospora sonneratiae. Next base: position 2,953 of record NZ_JBHTMP010000026.1, read on the forward strand.
GTCGACCTCGCTGGCCCGACCGGTTCGAGGCCCGACTGCGTCGACCTCGAAGAGCTCCACGGCCAGCATGCCGACCACGCCGAGCGCGTTGGCGATGTCGATCGCCAACTGCTGGGCCCGTAGTGCCAGGGCCTCCGGCAGCGCCGGGGCCGGGGCCAGCACCTCGACACAGATGCCGTCGCGCTGCACGGTCTCCACCACCGGGTACGCGGCCACCTGGCCGAACGGCGAGCGGGCGACCTGCACGGCCAACTCCCGCCGCAGCGCCACCCGTTCCTCGACGATCAGCTCGGTGCCGCCCTCGATCAGCAGCGCGGTCTGCTCGGCTGCTTCCCGGGCGTCGGACACCACCCACACGCCCCGGCCGTCGTAGCCGCCCCGGGCTGCCTTGAGTACGACCGGCCAACCCACCCGGTCGCCGAACTCGACCACGTCCTCGGGCAGGGTCACCGGTTGCCAGGCGGGCATCGGCGCCAACGCCGACAGCCGTTCCCGCATCGCCCGCTTGTCCTGGGCGTAGAGCAGCGCCTCCGCACCCGGATACACCGCCACCCCCTCGGTGGCCAGCGCCTGGACATGCTCGTTGGGTACGTGTTCGTGGTCGAAGGTGACCACGTCACACCCCTTGGCGAAGGTCCGTAGGGCCGCCAGGTCGGTGTGGTCGCCGTACCGGACGTCGGCGGCGACCAGCGCGGCACCGTCCTCCGGCGTGAGCGCGAGGACGCGCAGCGACTGGCCAAGGGCGATCGAGGCCTGATGGGTCATCCGGGCCAGCTGGCCACCGCCCACCATGCCGACAACGGGAAGTCCGGTACGTGAATCCATAACGGCGATCAGCGTAGCGTTGCCCAGGCAGCCGCCCCCAATCGCTGGCCCAGAAAGTGAGCAGCAAAGTGCGAGATCTTCTCCGTGGCCTTCCCGTACTGGCCCATCCGACACCGGAGTTCGACGTGGAGGCCGCACCGGCAGAGCCGACGGAGTTGTTCACCGCATGGCTGACCGGGGCGATCGCCGCCGGTGTGGCCGAGCCGCACGCGATGACCCTCTCGACCGTGGATGCCGACGGGCAGCCCGACGCGCGGGTGCTCATCCTGAAGGACCTGGACGCCGACGGCAACTGGCACTACGCGACCACCTCGACCAGCGCCAAGGGCCGACAGGTCGCCGCGAACCCCCGGGTGGCGCTCAGTTTCCACTGGCGGGAGCAGGGCCGGCAGATCCGGGTACGCGGCACCGCCCGCCCCGCCGAGCCCGACGTCTCCCGGCAGGACTTCCTGGCCCGGCCGGCGGGCTCCCGGACGGCCAGCCTGGTCGGCCGGCAGAGTGAGGTGCTGACCGACCGGGTGGAGTTGACCGAAGCGCTCGCGGCAGCCCGGACCCGGGTCGCCGCCGACCCGAGCGTGGTCTCCGAAACGCACGTCGTCTACGTCGTACGCCCCGACACCATCGAGTTCTGGCAGGCCGACCCGGAGCGCGAGCACATCCGCCTGCGGTACCGGCGCAGTGGCGGCACCTGGGCGCGGGAGCTGCTCTGGCCCTGAGGTGTGGGAAGGGGCCGCCGGCACGGCAAACCGCGCTTGAAGGCGGCCCTTCCTGACACCCGGTCAGCCGAGCTGGGTGATCAACTCCTCGACCGAGGTGACCGGTCGGTCGCAGACGAACCCCCGGCAGACGTACGCGGTCGGGGCACCATCGAGCATCGGCCGGTCCCGCAGCAGCGGCACCCCGGGCTGGTCGGCGGCACCCGCCACGATCACCGCCCCGGGCGGGGCGTGCCGGTACGCGGCCCGCAGCAGCGGCTCCTCGGCCGGGTCGGCGGTGACGATCGCGACCTCGTACGGGCCGGAGAGCGAAGCCTCGCCGACGGCTGCGGCGTAGCCGGCGAATCGGGGGTGCCGGGCGACGATCGGTGCCACCGTGCCGATCGCCAACTCGGCTGCCTCCCGATAGCTCGGCTCCCCGCTCAGCGCGGAGTACGTGACCAGCGCCCCCACCAGGGCGGACAGCCCGGACGGGGTGGCGTTGTCGGTCGGGTCGGCCGGTCGGGTGACCAACTGCTCGGCATCGTCGGCGGTGTCGTAGTACCCGCCGTCACCGGTCCCGAACCGGGCCAGCGCCGTGTCGAGCAGCCCGCCGGCGAGGGAGAGCCAACGTCCTTCGCCGGTGACCTGGTGCATGGCGCAGAACGCCTCGGCCACGCTGCCGTAGTCCTCCAGCACGCCGGTCGGCTCGCCCACCACGCCGTCGCGGGACACCCGCCGCAGCCGCCCGTCGACGATGTGCACCGTGGCGAGTTCCTCGGCGGCTTCCCGCATCGCCCGCCGGGCCGCCTCGGCGACGCCCTCCAACGTCTGGGACGAATCGTCCGCCCCTGCCGGGCCGAACGTGTCGGCGTACCGGCTGAACTCGGCGAGGGCGGTGATCGCCAGTCCGTTCCAGGCGGCCACCACCTTGTCGTCCCGCATCGGCTGCGGCCGGGTACGCCGGGCCTCCAGCAGCCGATGCACCACCGCCTGCCAGCGTTGCTGGACCATCGGGTCGGCATCGTCGATGTCCCGGGCCAGACGCAACACACTCGTCCCGTGTTCAAAGGTCCCGGTCGGCGTGACCCCGAAGAGGTCGGCTGCCCACGCCCCGTCCTCCCCACCGAGTACCTCGACGAGTTGCGCGGGCGTCCAGGCGTAGGTCAGGCCCTCCACGCCGTCAGCGTCGGCGTCCAGCGCCGACGCGAATCCCCCACCCGAGCGGTGGAGGTCGTCGACGAGGAACCAGGCGGTGTCCCGGGCGATCCGGCGGGCCAGCGGATCGCCGGTCAGCCGCCACAGTTGGGTGTAGACCCGCAACAGCAGCGCGTTGTCGTAGAGCATCTTCTCGAAGTGCGGCACGGTCCAGTGCCCGTCCACCGAGTACCGGGCAAAGCCGCCGGCCAACTGGTCGTAGATGCCGCCCCGGGCCATCGCCTCACAGGTGTGCCGGACGATCTCCAGCGCCTCGGCGGAACCGGTGCGCTGGTGGTGCCGCAGCAGGAAGAGCAGGTTCATGTGGGGCGGAAACTTGGGCGCCCCGCCGAAGCCGCCGTTCTTCTCGTCGTACTCCCTGGCCAGCTGGGCTGCGGCGGCGTCGAGCAGTTCGGCGGTGAGCGGGGTGGTCGGTCCGCCGACCGCCTGGGCGCCACCGATCGCCTCGACCACGGCGGCCCCCTGCCGCAGCACCTCCTCCCGCTGGTCGCGCCACGCCGTGGTCACGGATCCCAGCAACCGTACGAAGTTGGGCCGGGGGAAGTAGGTACCGCAGAAGAACGGGGTGCCGTCCGGGGTGGCGAAGACGGTCATCGGCCAGCCACCCTGCCCGGTCATCGCCTGGGTGGCGGTCATGTAGACGGCGTCCACGTCCGGTCGTTCCTCCCGGTCTACCTTGATCGAGACGAAGTTCTCGTTGAGCAGCCGGCCGACCGCCTCGTCCTCGAACGACTCGTGTGCCATGACGTGGCACCAGTGACAGGCGGCGTAGCCGACCGAGATCAGCACGGGCACGTCCCGCCGTTTCGCCTCGGCGAACGCCTCGTCGCACCACGGCCACCAGTCGACCGGGTTGTCGGCGTGCTGTTGCAGATACGGGCTGGTCGCGCTGGCCAGTCGATTCACCTGACGACCATATACAAGGCGGAACCGGCACCCGTATCCAAGACGGAAAAGGTGCTAGCCGAGACGAGGAACTTCGTATTCGGGAGGAGAAGGTCAGGAGGCGCCGTCGGCCCGCAACGGGAAGATCCGGGCCGGGGCGGAGTCGAGCAGTGACCGGAGCACCGAGACGATCTTGTCGGACGGCATCGGTTTGAAGAAGTGGTAGCCCTGGGCGGCGGTGCAGCCCAGCTCGGCGAGGACAGCACGCTGGTCGGCGGTCTCCACCCCCTCCGCGACCACCCGCAGGCCCAACTCCCGCCCCAGGTCCACCGTGGTACGGACGATCGCGGCGGCCTCCGGCGACTCCGCCATCCGCATCACGAACGACCGGTCGACCTTGAGTTCGTCCACCGCGATCCGGGTGAGGAAGGTCAACGACGAGAACCCGGTGCCGAAGTCGTCCACGGCGAGTTGTACGCCCATCGACCGCAGGGCGGCCAGCACCTCGTCGATGACCTCCAGCTCGCTCATCATCACCGTCTCGGTGATCTCCAGTACGAGCCGGTGTGGTGGCACCTGATGGCGACGCAGCGTCTCGGCGACCTCGGCCGGCAACCTCGGATCGAGCAGGCTCCGGGCGGACAGGTTGATCGAGATCGGCACGTCGACACCGTGCCGGGCCCAGTCGGCCGCAACCGCCAGTGCCTTGTCGATGACGTACCGGGTGAACGCGCCCAGCAGCTCGCTGCCCTCGACCGGTCGTACGAAGTCCATCGGGCTGAGCCAGCCCCGCCGTGGATGGTGCCAACGGATCAGCGCCTCCACCCCGGTCGGCACTCCGGTGCTCAGGTCGACCGCCGGCTGCAACGCCAGGACGAGCTGGTCGTCGGAGTCCAGCGCCTCCCGGAGTTCGGCCAGCAGCGCGAGCTGGTCGGTGCTGGCGTCGTCCTTGCTGCTGTCGTACGAGGCGACGTTGCTGCCGCCCTCCTTCGCCTGGTACATGGCGATGTCGGCCCGACGCAGCAGTTCGGTCATGTCGGCGGTGCCCGCCCCGGCGACCACCACCCCCACCGAGGCCTCGACCGACATCTTGACCCCGGCGACCTCGGACGGATCGGCCAGACGATCGACGATCTCCCTCGCCCGGCGCAGCGCGGGTTGCAGGGGGGACGGCCGGTCCCCGAGTACGGTCGGCTCACCCAACACCGGCAGGTTGGGGATCAGCAGCGCGAACTCGTCGCCGCCGAGCCGGCCGAGCAGCTCACCGGGCCGGGCCATCGCGGCCAGCCGGGCACCCGCCACCTGGAGGAGTTCGTCTCCGGCCGCATGGCCCAGGGTGTCGTTGACCTCCTTGAAGTGGTTGATGTCGAGCAGCAGCAACGCCACCGGATGATCGTGTCCGAGCTGGTGGAGCGTCACGTCCCCCTTGCTCAGCATCGCCACCCGGTTGGCCAGACTGGTGAGCGGGTCGTGCAACGCCTCATAGGAGGATCGCGCCGTCACGATGCGCAGCTCCCGGTGGGTGGCAGCATCGTGCAGGGCGGCGGCCAGCGCGTCGGCGAAGGCCGACAGGGCGTCCAGTTCCCGCTCCCCGGGGCTCGCCGACCGGGGAAGTCGTACGGTCAACTCCCCGACATGGACGGTGCCGACCACGAGCGATCGGGTGAGTTCCTGTTCGGTGTACTCCGGTCTGGCCTGCGGCGGCATCTCGCGGTCGACGATCCGCCCGGTGGGATCGCCACGGTAGCGGCGCCACCGTCCATCCCGGCGTAGCACGTCGACGTCGACCAGCTCCGCGTTGAACAGCGCCACCGCACCACCGACACCGGCGATCGCCACGCTGCGCTCGTCGAGCTGGTTGAGCGCGCGGGTCGCATCGGCGAAGACCCGCCACGTCCGGCGCTCGTCGTCGGCCCGCAACCGGTGGCTGTAGGTCTGCTGTAGCAGCCACAGCGCCGGAGGCAACAGGACCAGCCAGCGTGGATTGATGTCGATCAGGGTGACCACGGCCAACCCGACGAAGACGTTGCCGATGAACATCAGCGCCTTGCCCCGCATCGCCCGCATCAGCAACGGCCGGATCGGCAGCCGGTGGTGCAGCGACATCGTGACGCCGACGAGGCCGATGGTGACCAGCAGGTAGGTGGCCGCCCCGAGGGTCAACGCACCGGCGAGAGCGGGCGTCAATCCGGCTGCCAGCGGCCGGGCCAGCAGGGACGTGACGGCGGTGGCGAGGGTGACGGCGACGACGATGGAGGCGACGTTGTGTAGCACCTTGACGGGCGAACGCCGGTCCGTGAAGATCGACAGCAACGTCAGGGCCAACCCGGCACCGACAAGGGCGGCGGCGGGCAACCAGTTGGCGGGCGCGAGGTAGCAACCGACGATGAAGGCCGCTTCCCCCCAGGCGACACTGATCTCGCCGGACGCCACCCGGACCCGCAGCCGGGCCAGGAGTGCAACCGCCACCACCCCGACAACGAGGCCGAATCGGAGCAGCGGTGGCAGTCGGTCGGTGGCCGGCAGGTCCGCCGGCAGAACCAGGCCGGTCACGGCCGCGGTGAAGGTGAGGGCCACCAGGATCGCGCTGACGGCCAGGAGCCGAGGCGGGAGTTCAGCGCCGCCGAAGCGGGCCGCGAGCCGCTGGGCCTTCCGGCCGGTGGTCACGGATCTCCTCCGGCGAGGGTACGACCCGACACAGCACGCTCCGGCCGGGCAGAACGCCGGACACCGGATCGTCTGACAGTCATCGGCACCCCTTCCGCGCATGGTGCGGGGACTTTTGGCCCCCGGCGGGAAGGCTAAGCCAAACCTGTTAAGTACAACAGGGGCCTGCTAACCGATTTAGCCGGAATCATGCCCCGGATTGCACGTCCCTGCCCAGGTGGGCGGTGTCGGGAACGCTCCCGCGACTTTCCTTGACGGTGGCACCATCTGTCGGATCAAGGACTGCCGCCTCAGCGGTCCGATCAGCCACTCCGGTTCCCCCCTGGTCCGGGAACTGGGCCGGGAGCCGGCGCAGCCGGCCGTTCATGTTCCGGATCAGCAGGACCGTGGCGATGGCCAGCACCACGATGAGAAACAGACCCATCGGACCAGCCAGCCCACCGGTCCGGGTGTCACCAAAGTTGTTCTCCGCGAGCACCTGCGCGGCGGTCAGCATGACTGGGCTCCTCTGAAATGCGGGTCTGGGTCCACCGTACGCCCCTGGCGGTCAGCGGGCACCGGTGGTGTCCCGTACGCCGGCGAAGAGGTCCGACTCGGGCAGTGGGCTGTCGACCAGGGATCGAGCCAGCTGGAAGTCCTCCGTCGGCCACGCCTGCCGCTGCACCTCCATCGGCACCTGGAACCAGAAGCCGTCCGGGTCGACCTGGGTGGCGTGCGCCCGAAGCGCGTCGTCGCGGACCGGGAAGTACTCGCCGCACTCGACCCGGGTGGTGATCCGGGTGCCCTTGTCGACCTGGTCGCCCCAGCGGTCCAGCCATTCCACGTACGGCGACTCGCGCCCCGCCGCCAGCATGGCCTCGTGCAGCGCCATGATCTTGGCCTTGGAGAACCCGACGTCGTAGTAGAGCTTGAGCGGCTGCCATGGCTCGCCCAGCTCCGGGAAACGGGCCGGGTCGCCCGCTGCGTCGAACGCCGCCACGCTGATCTTGTGGCACATGATGTGGTCCGGGTGCGGATAGCCGCCCTGCTCGTCGTAGGTCGTCACCACGTGCGGCCGGAACTGGCGCATCAGGCGGACCAGCGGGCCGGCGGCGACCTCGACGTCCTGTAGGGCGAAGCAGCCCTCGGGCAGCGGCGGCAGCGGGTCGCCCTCGGGCAGCCCCGAGTCGACGAAGCCCAGCCAGGCCTGCTCGACGCCGAGAATGGCGCGGGCGGCGTCCATCTCGGCGCGCCGGACCTCGGCGATGTTGGCCCACACCTCGGGACGGTCCAGCTTCGGGTTGAGCACGCTGCCCCGCTCACCACCGGTACACGTGACGACCAGTACCTCGACCCCCTCAGCGAGGTACCTGGCCATCGTCGCGGCACCCTTGCTCGACTCGTCGTCGGGATGGGCGTGGACAGCCATCAGGCGTAGTTGCTCTGCCAACTCAGGTGCTCCCTCGTCTTTGCCCGTCACCCGGACCCCGTGCCCGGTGGGCCGACCTGCCCGGCTTTGGGTCACCTGCCGGTAGCGGCCGGTTGCCCGGCTGAGAAGATGGACCCTGTCATTCTGGCCGATGCCACCGACAACAAGCGTAGGAGATTACCTCCGGTGTCCGAGACGCACACCACATCCGCGCCGATCTTCCCGCCCGGGCGGTACGGCCGGCGTCGTGCGGCACGACGTAACCGGCCCTGGCTCATCAGTGCCCTGGCGGTTGTGCTCCTGGCCGCGCTGGGAATGGTCGCGTTCAGCCAGTACCGCCAGTACGGCGACCCTCTCTACGACGCGAAGGTCATCACTTACACGGACATAACGGACGCCCAGATCCTCGTCGAGTTCCAGGTGACCGTACCGCCCGGCGGCTCGGCGGTCTGCGCGTTGCGGGCCCGCTCCCGGGATGGCGCCGAGGTCGCCCGCGAGGAGGTACGGGTCACTGCGGCAGCCGGCGAGGAGCATCCCGTCGTCCGGCACCGGCTGGCCACCTCCGGTCGCGCCTTCCTCGGCGAGGTGCTGCGTTGCCGGGCCGGCGACTGACCGGCCGAACCGGCCCCGCAGAGATCATCGGGCGCCGTACGGGTGTGGCACTGGTAACTTGGTAGTTCTTGCCGGTTCGCCAGGCACTGTCCACCGCCCACCCAAGGAGATCCTCTGTGACCGACCGCGAGGCGCCCGCCACCTGGCTGTCCCAGGATGCGTACGACCGACTGCAGGCCGAGCTCGATGAGTTGATCGCTGGACGGCCAGTTATCGCCGCCGAGATCAACGCGCGACGTGAAGAGGGCGACCTGCGGGAGAACGGCGGCTACCACGCCGCCCGTGAGGAGCAGGGCAAGCAGGAGGGCCGCATCCGTTACCTCCAGGAGTTGCTGCGTACCGCCCAGGTGGGCGAGGCACCGAACGCCGACTCGGTCGCGCCCGGCACCGTGGTCACGATCCACTTCGACGACGACGAAGAGGACACCGAGACCTTCCTGCTCGGTTCACGGGAGATCGCGGCAACCACCGACCTGACCGTCTACAGCCCGGAGTCCGCCCTCGGCAAGGCGATCCTCGGCGCCCGGTCCGGACAGACCGTCACCTACACCGCGCCCAGCGGTGCCGACATCAAGGTCACGGTCGACCGGTTCGAGCCGTTCACCGGCTGAGCCCCGCCGCCCGACGCCTGCCGTTTCCAGATCAAGGTTCCGACCGGGTCTCCACTGTCGACCTCCGCTACGTGTTGCCACACTCGGTGCCCATCATCCGATGGGCACCGAGTGTCGGTACCGGATCGACGAGCGGTACGTACGCTCGGCCGGCGCAACCTGCTGCGCCGGCCGACACGATCGTGGCGGGCCGGTGGTACTCGGACGGGCCGGTCAGGCGAAGACCACCTGGTAGCCGCTGCTGCGCAGCGCGCTGATCAACCGGTCGGAGTGCTCGGGCCCCCGGGTCTCGACCGAGAGCGCCACCTCGACCTCACCAAGCCGCAGATGCGGATTGTGCCGCTGGTGCTCCACGTCGACCACGTTGCCCCGGTGTTCGGCGATCTGGCTCAGCAGCGACGCCAACTGCCCCGGCCGGTCCGTGCAGCGTACGGTGAACCGCAGGTAGCGACCGGCCGCCGCGAGGCCGTGCTCGATGACCCGCAGCAGCAGCAACGGGTCGATGTTCCCGCCCGACAGCACCCCCACCACCGGTGTGTCGACCCGTACCGCGCCGGACAGCAGGGCCGCCGCCCCCACCACCCCCGCCGGCTCCACCACCTGCTTACCGCGCTCCAGCAGCATCAGCAGCGCCCGGGAGATGTCCTCCTCGGAGACCGTGACCACCTCGTCGACCAGCTCACGTACGTGCGCGAAGGTGACGTCGCCGGGACGGCCGACGGCGATACCGTCGGCGATGGTGGCGTACGCCGGTAGCCGGACCGGAGCACCGGCCAGCAGCGAGGGCGGGAAGGCCGCCGCACCGGATGCCTGCACCCCGATCACCCGGATGTCCGGGCGCAGCGCCTTCGCCGCGACCGCGATGCCGGAGATCAGGCCTCCGCCCCCCACCCCGGCGACGATCGTCCGTACGTCGGGACACTGCTCCAGGATCTCCAACGCGACGGTGCCCTGACCGGCGATCACGTCCGGGTGGTCGAACGGGTGGATGAAGACCGCTCCGGTCCGGTCGGCGAACTCCTGCGCCGCGACCAGGGACTCGTCCACGCTGCTGCCGACCAGTTCGACCCTGGCCCCGTACTTCTTCGTCGCCTCCACCTTCGGCAGCGGGGCACCCACCGGCATGAAGACCGTGGCCGTGGTGCCGAGCAGCCCGGCGGCCAGCGCGACCCCCTGGGCATGGTTGCCGGCGCTGGCCGCCACCACCCCCCTGGCCCGCTCCGGCGCGGCCAACCGGGCGATCCGCACGTACGCCCCACGCACCTTGTACGACCCGGCGCGCTGCATGTTCTCGCACTTGAGCCACGCGGTGCCGCCAAGAACCGCGCTGAGCGGACGGGACGGCTCCAACGGGGTGGTACGGGTGATGCCAGCCAGCAGTTCCCGCGCGGCCTGTACGTCGGCCAAGCCGACCAGCTTCGTCATGCCCCGATGGTGCCACCCGGCCTGGGCTGCACCGGTGGGGAGGGGATGATCATGCCCGGGTGCAGTACGTCGGTGAGCACCGCCACGCCCACCGTGATCATGGTGGCCAGGCCGATGCCGCCCACCGGGTAGGTAGCGACGCTCCACGGCTCAGCCGGCAGCGCTGGGCACCCTGGGCCAGCTGGGTGCGTGCCGGGACCACGGGGCGGCCAACTCGAACTGACCGGCCACCGCCAGCAGCAGCAGCTCCGATCCGGGCGGGCCGACCAGTTGCACCCCGACGGGCAACCCGTCCGGCCGTACGCCTACAGGCACCACCAGCGCCGGTAGGCCGGCAATGTTCCACGGTGCCGCGTACGGGGCGTACCGGATGCTGGCCATCAGGTTGGCCCGCCAGGACCCGGTCGCCCAGCCCAGCGCCGACGGCGGTGTGGCGGCCAGCGCCGGGGTGAGCAGCAGATCCACCGAGTTGTCGGTGAAGAAGTTGATCGACCGCCGCCGCCACTCGGCACGGTCCGTCTCCCGGACCAGACCCCGCCGGTTGGCCCAGTCGCCGATGGCCGCGTGCCGTCGGCTGCGGGGTTGCAGGGTCCGCCGGTCCAGGCCGCTCTCCCGGATGTCCTGGGCGGCGGCGGCGAACCAGGTCGCGGTACCCCGCAGGCTGAGCGCGGCGGGATAGACCGGATCGATGGCGATCGCATCATGCCCGGCCGCTGCCAGCAGCCGGGACGCGGTGGCGACCGCGTCCCGGTTCGGCTCGTCGGGGCGTACGCCCAGCACGGGTGACCGCAGCGAGGTCGCCACCCGGAGGCGTTGTGGGGGTACCAGCTTGTCCGGGCGGCGCCCGGCCAGCACGGAGAACCCGACTGCGGCGTCGGCGACCGTACTGGCCAGGATGCCGTGCTCGGTCAGCCCGAACCAGTCCTCGGCCCCGAGTTGGCAGGGCACCACGCCGCGACCGGGCTTGAGACCGATCAGCCCGCAGCAGGCGGCCGGGATCCGGATCGAGCCCAACCCGTCGTTGCCGTGCGCGATCGGCACCATGCCGGCGGCGACCGCCGCGGCCGACCCGCCGGACGAGCCGCCCGGGGTCCGGTCGGCCCGCCACGGGTTACGGGTGGCCGCGGTCTCGTCGTCGGTGACCGCCCAGAGGCCCAGCTCCGGCATCCGGGTCACGCCGAGGATGATCGCGCCGGCCCCGCGTAGCCGTCGGACCACCTCGTGGTCGTCCTCGGCGACCGGGGTACGGGCGGCGGCGGAGCCGTTCCAGGTCGGTAGCCCGGCCACCGCCGTGTTCTCCTTGACCGCCACCGGTACTCCGGCCAGCGGCAGGTTGGCCAGTTCCTCCTGCTCGTCGACCTTCTCCGCTTCGACGATCGCCTCGCCGCCCCGAACCACCCGGAACGCGGACAACTCACGGTCCGCCGTGGCGATGTGGTCCAGGTGGTCGGCGACAACCTGGGTGGCGGACGCGTCACCGCGCCGGACCGCCCGAGCTATCTGTTTCGCGGTCGCGCCCACCCAGGTCGGCATGATCTCCTGCACGGCCACCCTCCCCAGCGCCTCAGCCGAGTGCCTGCTCCAGGTCGGCAAGCAGATCATCGGCCGTCTCGATGCCGACAGACAGTCGCACGAGATCGGCGGGAACTTCAAGCGGCGAACCGGCTGCACTTGCGTGTGTCATTTGTCCCGGGTGTTCGATCAGCGATTCCACCCCGCCCAGCGACTCGGCCAGCACGAACAGCTTGGCCCGGTTGCAGACGCGTACGGCCTGCTCCTCGCCACCGGCGAGCCGGAAGGAGATCATTCCACCGAACCGGCGCATCTGCTTGGCCGCCGTCTCGTGGCCCGGATGCTCCGGCAGACCCGGGTACAGCACCTGCGAAACGGCCGGGTGGCTGTCGAGGTACTGGGCGATCCGCTCCGCGTTGTCGCAGTGGCGGTCCATCCGTACGGCCAGTGTCTTGATCCCGCGCAGGGTCAGCCACGAGTCGAACGGCCCGCTCACCGCACCCATCGCGTTCTGGTGGTAGGCCAGTTCCTGGCCCAGGTCGGTGCTGGCCGCGATCAGGGCGCCGCCGACAACGTCGGAGTGGCCACCGACGTACTTGGTCGTGGAGTGCACGACGACATCCGCACCGTGGGCGATGGGCTGCTGGAGATAGGGCGAGGCGAAGGTGTTGTCCACCACCAGCAGTGCGCCCGCGTCGTGGGCGATCCCGGCGAGGGCGGCGATGTCCGCGATGCCGAGCAGCGGGTTGGTCGGCGTCTCCACCCAGACGATCTTGGTCTTGCCCGGTTCGATCGCCGCCCGCACGGCATCGGGGTCCGATACCTTCGCCGCCGTCCAGGCCAGACCCCAGCGTTCGGCGACCCGGGAGACCAGCCGGAAGGTGCCGCCGTACGCGTCGTCCGGGATCACGATGTGGTCGCCCGGCCGGCAGACCGTACGCAGCACCGTGTCCTCGGCAGCCAGGCCGCTGGCGAACGCCAGGCCGACCGGCCCGCGCTCCAGCGTGGCGAGGCACTCCTGCAACGCGTCCCGGGTCGGGTTGCCCGACCTGCTGTACTCGTAGCCCAGTCGGGGTTCTCCGACGGCGTCCTGGGCGAACGTGCTGGTCTGATAGATCGGCGGGATCACCGCCCCGGTGCGGGGGTCCGGCTCCTGGCCGGCGTGGATGGCGAGCGTCTCAAAGCCGTGACTCATCTGAGTGAGGTTAGTCTGCCCGGGTGGCTGGCTGTGTCTTCTGTGCCATCGTTGTCGGTTCGGCGTCGGCCTTCCTGGTCGCCGACGAGCCCTCCGGCGTGGCGTTCCTGGACACCCGGCCGGTGTTCCGGGGACATGTGCTGGTGATCCCCAGGGAGCATTTCGCGACGTTGGGCGACCTGCCCGGCCCGGACCTGGCCGGCTACTTCGGCCTGGTGCAGCGGATCTCGGCCGCCGTAGAGGCCGGTCTGGGTTCGGGTGGCACCTTCGTGGCGATCAACAACCGGGTCTCCCAGTCCGTGCCGCACCTGCACACGCACGTCGTACCGAGGACGAAGGGCGACGGGCTGCGCGGTTTCTTCTGGCCCCGCCACCGCTACGCCGACGACGCCGAGGCCGCCGACTACGCCACCCGGATCGCCGCCTCCCTGACCGGGCCCTGACGGGCCGGAGGACACCGGGCCACAACAGGCCACACCTGTCCCACCGGCCACTCCGGCTCCGCGACGGCTGCCGGCCTGAGTTGCCGCTGAGCGGGTAAGGATCCGACAGGGTACGGCGTTGCATCCCTTTGGAAGGCACGAGAGGAGAAGGACCCGTGTTCCTACGGCGGATGAAGGCCGAACTGCCCACTCCCGACCAGGCGCTGCCGGGCCGGGACACGCCGGTGCTGGTGACCGACCAGCATGCCGTGCTCGGCAGCCGGCTGCGTGGACCGTGGCCCGAGGGGGCGCAGGTGGCCGTCTTCGGGATGGGCTGCTTCTGGGGTGCCGAGCGGTTGTTCTGGAAGCTCCCCGGCGTGATCTCGACCTCTGTCGGTTATGCCGGCGGACTGACCCCGAATCCGACCTACGAGGAGGTCTGTTCGGGGCGTACCGGGCACGCCGAGGTGGTCCAGGTGGTCTACGACCCGATGCGGATCAGCTACGAGGACCTGCTGAAGGTCTTCTGGGAGAACCACGACCCGACCCAGGGCATGCGTCAGGGCAACGACGTGGGCACCCAGTACCGGTCCGCGATCTACACCACCTCGGACGAGCAGTTGGCGACCGCGCAGGCCTCCCGGGACGCGTTCGCGCCGGTGGTGGCCCGGGCCGGACACGGCGAGATCACCACCGAGATCGGCCGGCTCGGCGACTACTTCTACGCCGAGGACTACCACCAGCAGTACCTGGCCCCCACCAAGAACCCGGACGGCTACTGCACCCACGGTCCGACCGGTCTGACCTGCCCGGTCGGGGTCGCCCGTACCGGAGCCTGAGGGGCCTGAGGGAGCGAGCCCGGGCCTGAGCCAGCGAGCCCGGGCCGGAGCCGGTCCCGGACCCGGACCCGGACCCGGACCGTAGCCGCGGGCGGGGATGCCCTGCCTGCCCGCAGCAGGCCGATACCCCTTCTGCGGAACCAGCCTGCGGCCTGTCGAGCTGCCCCGTCTGTGCTCCCGCTGCTCCCGACCACGACCTCCCCGTGCCACGCCCAGCGTCGCGGCGGCTTGCCCCGTTGGTGCACCCAGCTCGACAGCTCCCGGAGCGTACGGGCCGACCGGGCCGACCTCCTCGATCGCCCGACGCCATCCGTACCGTCCAGGTGCAGCACCGACCCGCCGCCGACAGAGTCGACGAAATTCGTTGGCGGCACCACCCGGCGGTGGATAGCGTGGCCGTACACGGGAAAGGAGGTGGTCCTACTTTGTACGGCATTGGGACTCGTGAGGTGGCTGTCCGTTAGCCGCTGTCCTTGACAGTTCCCGGCTCCGCTGCTGTCGGTGGGGCCGGTCAACCGCCGAGACCGTGTGGCAGCGGTACGGCGAATCCAAGACAGCCATCCGACCCCCGGGGTGCCGGCCCAGTCCAGCCGGCCCACGCCACGGCGTGGAAGCCCCGGGGGTCGCTTTTTCTGTCGGCCGCCGAGTAACCTCGTCGATCCACCCGTGAAGGGACGATCCACCGTGTCGCTGCGTGAACTGGTGGTGCTCGGTACGGCCAGCCAGGTGCCCACCCGCCGCCGTAACCACAACGGCTACGTCCTGGTCTGGGACAGCGAGGTCGTCATGTTCGACCCGGGCGAGGGCACCCAGCGGCAGATGCTCCTGGCCGGGCTGCCGGTCAGCGCGCTGACCCGGATCTGCATCAGCCACTTCCACGGCGATCACTGCCTCGGCCTGCCCGGCGTCGTACAGCGTCTCTCGCTGGATCGCACGGCACACCCGGTCAGCGCCCACTTCCCGGCCACCGGAGCGGACTACTTCGCCCGGTTGCGGCACGCCAGCGTCTTCCACGAGACCGCCGAGGTCCGCGCCGAGCCGGTCAGCATGGACGGGCAGCAGATCAGCACCAGCGCCGGAACGCTCCAGGCCCGCCGGCTCCAGCATCCGATCGAGACGTACGGTTACCGGCTGGTGGAGCCGGACGGCCGCCGGATGTTGCCGGAGCGGCTGGCGGCGTACGGAATCGCCGGGCCGGCCATCAGCGAGCTGATCCGGACCGGCCACCTCGACGTCGACGGGCGCCGCGTCCCCCTGGATGCGGTCAGCGAACCGCGCCGGGGGCAGCGGTTCGCGTTCGTGATGGACACCGGCCTGTGCGACAACGTCTACGCCCTCGCGGAGGGGGCCGACCTCCTGGTGATCGAGTCGACCTTCCTGACCGAGGACGCCGAACTGGCCGCCGAGGCCGGCCACCTGACCGCGGCCCAGGCTGCCCGGGTGGCGGCCGAGTCAGGGGTACGACGCCTCGTGCTCACCCACTTCTCGCAGCGGTACCCCGATCCTGACCGCTTCGCGGCCGAGGCACGCGAACAGTTCGACGGCGACCTCGTGGTGGCCGCGGACCTGATCCGGGTGCCGGTGCCACCCCGGCTCACCAGTGCCGGGTCGTCGCCAGCCGCTTAGGTGCTCTGAGCCGCCACGACTCGGCCAGCAGCTCCCCCAGTTCCTGGTTGTCCACAGTCGACAGATTGACAACGACCATCGGATAGTTGACGTAGTGGTCGGGGACGGTGAAGGTGACCGGATCGGCCGCGACCAGCCCTTCCCGCTCGTGCGTGAAGATGGCGGCCCGCTGGCCGTCTTCCAGCAGTCGCGCGAACACCTTGCCCCGCACCTTGCAGGCGGGGGTGCCATAGGACGTGGAGTGCTGGACCTCCGGCAGCGCCGAGGCCAGCTCGCGCAGGGTCTCCCAGGTGGCCATGCCGGCACGCTACTACCGTTGACCGGGTGAGCATCACCCTCCGCCCGGCCCACTCCGATGACCTGATGGCCGTCGGCGCCCTGCACTACCGCGCCCGGCTGGCCGCCTACCGCGATTTCGTGCCCGCCGAGGCACTCGCCGCGATCTCCGCCGAGTCGATGGGGAGGTGGTGGACGGAACGCTGGCCGTACGAACGGGACAGCCACCGGATGACCGTCGCGGAGTACGACGGACGACTGGTCGGCTTCACCTATCTCGGCCCAGCCCCGGACGATCCCGCCGTCGGCGAACTGTACGCCATCCATCTCGACCCCAGTGAACAGGGAAAAGGCGTCGGTAAGCTACTGATGGTCGATGCCCTGGAGAGCCTGCGCCAGCGCGGTTGGCAACGGGCGAGCCTCTGGGTACTGGCCGACAACACGCATGCGCGCCGGTTCTACGAACGGGGTGGCTGGAGCGTCAGCGGCGAAGAACGGGAGGGCGACGTCGGTACGGCGATCACCCGCCAACTGCGGTATGTCCGAGATCTACCGTAGCCGTGAAGGTGACTCATATCACATAATGGGGAATGGGTAGGGACAACGATACGGATCAACCCCTGCTGCGTCGTATCCGCGAGGGTGTCATCGGCGACGACCGGCTGATAGCCGGCCCCTACGGTCCCCGCCGGATCACCTACGCCGACTACACCGCATCCGGCCGGGCGCTGTCGTTCATCGAGGACTTCATCCGCGACGAGGTACTCCCCCACTACGCCAACACGCATACCGAGTCGTCCAGCACCGGCCGGCAGACCACGAGGCTGCGCGAGGACGCCCGGGAGCTGATCCGCGAGGCGGTCGGCGGCGACGAACAGACCGTCATCATCTTCACCGGCTCCGGTGCCACCAGCGGCATCGACAAGCTGATCCGGATCCTCGGCCTGCAGGCGGGACCACCGAACCGCCACCAGCAGCACCCGGCACCGGGCGGCGACCGGCCGGCGACCGGCATCGAGCGGATCATGAAGGGCAGCGACCGCCCGGTGGTGTTCATCGGCCCCTTCGAGCACCACTCCAACGAGCTGCCCTGGCGGGAGTCGACCGCCGAGGTGGTGGTGATCCCGGAGGACGCCGACGGCCACATCGACATCACCAGGTTGGCGGGGGAACTCAGGCGCTACCGCCACCGACCGTTGAAGATCGGCTCGTTCTCGGCCGCCTCCAACGTCACCGGCATCCTCACCGACACCGGCCCGATCTGTCGGCTCCTGCACCGGCACGGCGCACTGGCGTTCTGGGACTTCGCCGCCGCCGGCCCGTACGTCGACATCGACATGGCCGGGGCCAGCACGCCGCTCGGCCACAAGGACGCCGTCTTCCTGTCGCCGCACAAGTTCGTCGGCGGCCCGGGCACCCCCGGTGTGCTGGCCGTACGCCGTGAGCTGCTGCGCAACCCGGTACCCACCGTTCCCGGCGGCGGCACGGTGGACTACGTCAACGCCATCGAGCACCGCTACCTCACCGATCCCGTGCACCGGGAGGAGGGCGGCACCCCGGCCATCGTGGAGTCGATCCGCGCCGGCCTGGTGTTCCAACTCAAACAGGCGGTCGGCACCGAGGTCATCCGGGCCCGGGAGGAACGGTTCTGGCGTACGGCGATCGACCACTGGGGCGGCAACCCGGCCATCGAGGTGCTCGGCAACCCCGACGCCGACCGGCTGCCCATCGTGTCGTTCGTGGTACGCCGACCGGACGGCCCCTACCTCCACCACAACTTCGTGGTGGCCCTGCTCAACGACCTGTTCGGAATCCAGGCCCGGGGCGGCTGCTCGTGTGCCGGGCCGTACGGGCACCGACTGCTCGGCATCGACCTGGACCGGTCACACCGGTTCGAGCGGGAGATCGTGGCCGGCTGCGCCGGGATCAAACCCGGTTGGGTACGCCTCAGCTTCAACTACTTCTTCAGTGACACGGTCGGCCGGTTCCTGATCGACGCGGTGGACCTGGTCGCCACCCATGGCTGGAAACTCCTGCCCGACTACCGGTTCGACCCGTGGACGGGGTTGTGGCGACACCGGGACGCGCCGGCCGAGCCGACGCTGCGCCTCGGCCAACTCCGCTACACCGAGGCCGGGCCGGACTGGCCGAGGCGGCACGGGCGGGCGGGCGAGGACGCGCTGGCCGGCTACCTGTCGTACGCCCGGGAGCTGTTCGACCGGCTCGACGGGCGCAGCTACGTTGACGGGGACCGGGGTTCGTCGGTGTCGTCCGCCTTCGAGGAACTGCGCTGGTTCGTACTGCCGGACGCCTGCCTCATGACGGAACGCAGCCCGGAGACCCCGTCCTGCGGGTGATCTCCGGGCTGCACGGGGTCGCTGCCCCGGCGGCGGGCGCCGAGGCAGCGGGGCCGCCGGGTCAGCGGGCGCCGAGATGCGCCAGCAGGTCCTGCCGGGTCAGTACGCCCTTGGGCTTGCCGTCGACCAGCACCAGCGCCGCGTCCGACTTCTCCAGCAGGTTGACCGCCTCGCTGACCGGCTGCCCGCCACCGATCATCGGCAGCGGCTCCGCCATGTGCCGCTCGATGGTGTCGTGCAGGTGGGCCTGTCCGGTGAAGAGCGCGTCGAGCAGATCCCGCTCGGCGATCGAGCCGGCCACCTCGCCGGTCACCACCGGCGGCTCGGCCTTGAGCACCGGCAGTTGGGAGACGCCGTACTCGCGCATGTAGTCGATCGCGTCCCGGACCGTCTCGGTCGGGTGTACGTGGACCAGTTCGGGAATGCCACCCGGCTTGCTGGCCAGCGCCTCGGCCACGGTCGCCTCGGTGCCGCCGGTCTGCATGAAGCCGTACCGGGCCATCCACTGGTCGTTGAAGATCTTCGACAGGTAGCCACGTCCACCGTCGGGCAGCAGCACCACCACCACGTCGTCGGGGCCGGCCTGCCGGGCGACCTCCAGCGCGGCGACGACGGCCATGCCGCAGGAGCCACCGACCAGCAGCCCCTCCTCCCGGGCCAGTCGCCGGGTCAGCTCGAAGGACTCCTTGTCCGAGACCTCGATGATCTCGTCACAGATGGTCCGGTCGTACGTCTCCGGCCAGAAGTCCTCGCCGACGCCCTCGACCAGGTACGGCCGACCGGTGCCGCCGGAGTAGACCGAGCCCTCCGGGTCGGCGCCGATCACCCGGACCTTCCCGCCGGAGGCTTCCTTCAGGTAGCGGCCGATGCCGGAGATGGTGCCGCCGGTGCCCACCCCGGCCACGAAGTGGGTGATCCCGCCCTCGGTCTGCTTCCACAGCTCGGGGCCGGTGGTCTCGTAGTGCGAGCGCGGGTTGGCCGGGTTGGCGTACTGGTTGGGCTTCCAGGCACCGGGGATCTCCCGCGCCAGCCGGTCGGAGACGTTGTAGTACGAGCGGGGGTCCTCCGGCGCGACCGCGGTCGGGCAGACCACCACCTCGGCGCCGTACGCCCGCAGCACGTCCTGCTTGTCCTGGCTGACCTTGTCCGGGCAGACGAACACGCACTTGTAGCCCTTGAGCTGGGCGACCAGGGCCAGCCCGACACCGGTGTTACCGCTGGTCGGCTCGACGATGGTGCCACCGGGCTTGAGCAGCCCGGCCTTCTCGGCGTCCTCGATCATCCGGGAGGCGATCCGGTCCTTGACCGATCCGCCGGGATTGAGATATTCAACCTTGGCCAGCACCGTCGCCGAGATGCCCTCGGTCACGTTACGTAGTCGGACCAGCGGGGTGTTGCCGATCAGCTCGACGACGTTTTCGTAGTAGTGCACCTCGTTGTGCCCTTCTCAAGGCGCCGACGGCTTCGTGGCCGGGCGGACGGTCACAGGTCAGCGCCAGCCTACGTGCCGTCAGTGCACCACGTACCCAGGGATCACCGTTTCGCGGCGGCGCTCCCACTCCAGGAACCGCTCGGTCTCGGCCAGCACGCTACCGGCCAGCCAGGTGATCATCAGGGCGTCGTCGGCCAGCCCGAAGAGCGCGAGGAACGCCTCCGGCACCAGGTCGACCGGGGAGGCAACGTACGCCGTCGCCGCCACCATCAGGGCCAGCCGCAGGCCGCCGTCGTACTCGCGCCGGGCGGTAGCCTTGATCATCCGGGGCAGGGCGGCCAACCGCTTGCCCAACGAGGGGCCACCGCGTGCGCCGGAGGTCATCGCCCGTGCCAGCGCCGCGAAAGCCGCCGTCCGCCTGAGTTTCTTCGCCATGTTCGTGACCTCCTCCTCGCAATGATGCACGCGGTGGCAAGAAGGCCCGACCGGCATCGGCCCTCATCGAAGGTAACTACCCATCACTGTCACTTTCTACTCAACCGGGCAGCCGGACAGCGACGGCACGCGTCGTACCACCGCGTTAGTCTCGAAATTTGCAGGGTCATTCGGCATCTGGGGGGCCGCTTGATGAGTCAGGCCGCAGCATCGGCAGGAAAGCTTCCGTCATGGCGCGTCGCGCGCCGGATCGGCAGGGTGGCGGCCGTGGGGACGGGCGCAACCGCGTTGACGGCGGCGGTCACCGCGGGCGTGTTGCTGGCCCAGGCCCGACAGGCCCGACGGACCATCCCGATGGCCGAGGCCCCGCCTCCGCGCGGCGACGGCCTCTACGGCGCCAAGCTTCCCGGCCAACCGATCAACCTGGTGCTACTGGGCGACTCGTCCGCCGCCGGCTACGGCGTACACCGTCCCCGGGAGACCCCGGGCGCGCTGCTGGCCACGGGCGTGTCCCGCCGCCTGGGACGGCCGGTGCGACTGCGCCGGTTCGCCGTGGTGGGCAGCCTCTCGGCCGGGCTGGCTCCGCAGGTCGACGCCGCCGTCGAGACCCGGCCGGACCTGGCGGTCATCCTGATCGGTGGCAACGACGTCACCAATCGCACTTCGCCGGCGGTGGCCGTACGCTATCTCGTCGATGCGGTCCGCCGGCTGCGGGAGGCGGGCGCGCAGGTGGTCGTCGGCACCTGCCCCGACCTCGGCGCCATCCAACCGATCAAACCGCCGTTGCGCTGGTTGGCCCGCCGCTGGAGCCGCCAACTAGCCGCCGCCCAGACGGTCGCCGTCGTCGAGGCGGGCGGGCTGACGGTGTCCCTGGGTGACCTGCTCGGCCCCCGGTTCGCCGCCGAGCCGACCCGGTTGTTCGCCTGGGACCACTTCCACCCCTCCGCCGAGGGGTACGCCATCGCCGTCGCGGCGCTGCTCCCGACCTCGCTGGCCGCCCTCGGTTCGGCACACGAGCAACGGGCTGCCCTCGCCCCCGGTGAAGGCGTACGCTCGCTGCCAGCCGCTGCCCAGGAGGCGGCCCGCCATGCCGGTACGGAGGTACGTGGCGCTCAGGTTGGCGGCCGGGAACGCGGTCCGGCCGGCCGGTGGGCGCAGCTACGTCGGCGTCGGTCCTGGTTCGGCCAGCCCCGGGCGGAGGAGCCCACCGAGAGCGGGGTGACGTCGGCGGTGCCCTGGCCGCCCCGCCCGGCCCCGGATCCAGCCAAGGTAGAGGAGCGGGCATGAGAGGCGTCGCCGCCCGGATCGGTCGGGCCGCCGTACTGACCCTCGTCGCCGGAACCGTCGGTGGCGCAGCGTTGCTGGCCGGTGAGGCACTGGTGGCCCGTAACCGGCGTTACGCCCAGCCGAAGCTCGGCCTGGCGTTGCGCTCGACCATCGGCCCGGCCAGTGCACCGCCGTTGCGCCTGGTGCTGCTCGGTGACTCGTCGACGCTCGGCGTCGGCGTCGACCGGGTCGGCGACACGGTCGGCGGGCAACTCGCCAGGCTGCTCTCCCCCGGCACCGGGCCGGCCGGGGTCGGTGAACGCCAGGTTCTGCTCTCCAGCGTCGGCGTCTCGGGCTCCCGGTGCGCCGACCTCGCCACCCAGGTCGCCCGCGCCCTGCTCGGTGAACGTCCGGACGTGGCGGTGATCCTGATCGGCGCCAACGACGCGACGTCCCTGCGCTGGCCCGGGGAGAGCGCCACCTATCTCGGCAGCGCCGTACGCCGGCTACGCGAGGCCGGGGTGGAGGTCGTCGTCGGCACCTGCCCCGACCTCGGTGCGGTACGGGCGATGGCGCAGCCGCTACGCCAGGTCGCCGGCTGGCTCGGCCGGCGTACCGCCCGGGCGCAGGCCCGCGCGGTGCTGGCCTCAGGTGGTGCCGTGGTGGACCTGGCCGGTGAGACCGGTCCGGTGTTCCGGGCCGACGCGGGGACCCTGTGCCCCGACGGCTACCACCCGTCCGCCGACGGCTATCGGGTGTGGGCCCACGCGCTGCTGCCCGCCGTGGCCCACGCGGTGGCCGTCGCCCAACAGCAGCACTGAGCGGCGGCAGCCGCACCGAGCCACAGCGTCGGTCAGAGTTCCTGACGGGTGGCGGCCACGTCAGCCGCGGCGGCCGACAGGACCGGTTCCGGCGCGTCCGCGGCGATCAGATCCGAGGCGATCGCCCGGAGCTGGTCCGGCAGGGCCAGATCGTTGCCGAGTCTCGGCACCTGCCGCCGGGGCTCCCCCTCGACGTCGGCGGACAGGTCGGCCAACCGCTGCACGAGTCGGTGCACCAGGTCGGCGCGGGTGCCCAGCCCGTTGGCGGCCTCGGCCTCCCAGCGGGGGGTTCCCCAGTGCCCCACCTGCCCAAGCAGCAGGTCGACCGCCCGGTTCAGTTCGTCAGCGCTCATCACCGCGAGTCTACGAGCAGACGGCGGCGGCCCGCCTCCGTTTCGGAAGCGGGCCGCCGTGGCCGTGGGACGACTGCTCAGTCGTCGCCCTGGAAGTAGCTGATCAGACGCAGGACCTCGAGGTAGAGCCAGACCAGGCTGACCAGGATGCCGAACGCGGCGGTCCACGAGTAGCGCTGCGGCAACCCCATCCGCACGCCCTCCTCGACCTCGTGGAAGCTCAGAACAAAGCTGAGCGAGGCCACCACGATGCAGACCAGGCTGAAGCCGATCGCCAGCGCACCGCCGCTACGCAGCCCGGTGTCGAACCCGAACAGCGCCAGCACCAGGTTGATCAGCATGACCGCGAAGAGACCCGCCATCACCGCGATCAACCCGCGGGCGAACTTCGGCGTGGCCCGGACGACCCGCATCTTGTAGAGCATCGCCATCACGAAGAAGACGCCGAAGGTGGCGACCACCGCCTGGAGCACGATGCCGTTGTAGAGCGTCTCGAACGCCTTGCTCACCATGCCGACGAAGACGCCCTCGATCACCGCGTAGGTGACCACGAGCGCCGGGTTGGCGATCCGGGAGAACGAGATGATCAGACCGAGCACCAGGCCGACCACGGCGGCACCGATCCAGGCCACCTTGACCAGCGCGTCGGGCACCAGCACCCAGGCCGCCGCCGCCGACACCCCCAGGATGCCCAGCAGGGTCACGGTCTTGACGACGACATCGTCGATGGACATCGTCTGCACGGTGGGCGGCGCGGACGGGTAACCCGTCGCCGGGTACGGCTGTCCGGGCTGTCCGTAACCGGGCTGGCCGTACGCACCGGGGTGCCCCGGCTGGCCGTATCCGGGCTGGCCGTACGGGCCGCCTGGGGCGTACCCGGCGGCCCGCTCGCGCTCGGCCGCCTGGCCGAGCCGGGCCAGCACCGGGTTGGAAGTCTTCACTGTCAGGCCTCCCTTGGGGGGTCGATGCACGTTGAGGTGCCAGTCAAGAGTAAACCGAGGCAGCAGGCTTTTGGAGATCCAACTATCCAGGCCATGACGGTTGGCTGGTGCCCGGGGCGGGGGTCGAACCCGCACGCCTTGCGGCAGCCGCTTTTAAGGCGGCCGTGTCTGCCTTTCCACCACCCGGGCCGGCGGCAGCGGAGTGTCGAGACACTCCGGTGCTGTCACCGTAGCGGGTCCGAGTCAACTGGGCGCACCCCGCCGCGCCTTCTGGCACTAGGGTCAAGGTCGTGACGAGCGCAGCCGACACCGCACAGGAGGCCGGCCCCGAGAAGGCCGCCACGAAAGGCAGTCCTGACGTGACCCGGCCCGGAAGACGCCAATGGCTCGAACGGCTCCGACGCTACTGGCCCGACCTGGGAATCTGTCTGCTGTTTCTCGTACTGGCCGGATGGCTCACCCACGGGCTGTGGCCGGATCCGACGACCCGTACCCTCGCTCTCAACCCCGAGGACCAGACCCTGATCGAGTGGTTCCTGGCCAACGACGCCCGGATGCTGCTCGGCGACTTCGGTCTGGTCAGTGACCGGCTGAACGCGCCGGACGGGTTCAACCTGATGGCCAACGCCACCATCATCGTGCCCGGGCTCATCCTCGCCCCGATCACCCTCCTGTTCGGCACCGGCACCTCGTTCGCCGTACTGGTCGCCGGCAATCTGGCCTTCACCTCGATCGGCTGGTACCTGCTCTACCAGCGCACACTCGGCGCAGGCCGGTTCCCGGCAGCCATCGGGGCGCTCTTCTGCGGCTTCGCCCCGGGCATGATCTCCCAGTCCAACAGCCACCCGCACATGACCGCACAGTGGCTGGTGCCGGCGATCGTGTGGTGCGTCGTACGCATGGTCCAGGTGTCCGACCCCGAACACCGCGACGGCGCGGCGGGGTCGAGCCGCCGTCTGGCCATCCTTGCTATGACCCTTGCCACACTGGTGACCGTCCAGGTCTTCGTCGGCGAGGAAGTGCTGTTCCTGACGGCGATCACCCTCGCCCTGCTGACGATCGCCTACGCCGTCGTCGCTCCCGCGTTCGTACGCCGGGTCCTGCCGCGTTTCGTCGGCGGCATGCTGCTGGCCGTCGGTCTGGCCGGGATGGCACTGGCCTATCCGCTCTGGATGCAGTTCAAGGGGCCGCAGAGCGTGCCGAACGGCGTGTTCAGCCCCGACTACTTCTCGGCCGACCTGGCCAGCTACGCAGCCATCTCGCCGCTGTCCATCGCCGGTACGCCAGGGGCGGCCCGACTGAGCACCGGGGCCTCCGAGTACAACACGTTCCTCGGCCTGCCGATGCTGCTGCTCTTCGCCGCCTGCGTCTGGTGGTTGCGGCGAAACCGGTTGGTGCTCGCGATCGTGCCGGTCGCCCTGCTCGCCGCCTGGCTCTCCCTGGGCCCACAGGTGGTCCTCGACGGTGTCCGTACCGACATCTGGGCACCGTACGAACTGCTGCGCAACAAGCCGGTGATCGAGGGTGCCCTGCCGATGCGGTTCGCCCTGATCCTGATCCCACTGATCGCAACGGTCCTGGTGCTGGCCCTGGACCGGGCCATGCGCAGCATGGACAGCCCGGCCCGGTTGCTGGTCCCGATCGCCACCGTCGCCGTCCTGCTGCCGATCGCGCCGGCTCCGCTGCCGGCCACCTCCCGTGCCCCCGTACCGACCTTCATCAGCGGCGGCCACTGGCGCCAGTGTGTGCCGAGCGACGGTGTGCTGGTGCCCGTCCCCCTGCCGACTCCGAAGGAACCGGACGTGATGCGCTGGGCCGCCGTCGCGAACGCCGAGTTCCGTCTGCCGGAGGGGTTCTTCATCGCCCCGTACGGGGCCGGCGGCAAGGCGTCGATGGGCACGTACAAGCAACCGACCTCGACGCTGCTCACCGAGGTGGCCAAGACCGGCCAGGTGCCGGTGATCACCCAGCAGCACCGTGACCAGGCCGCCCGGGACGTGGCCTTCTGGGGCGCATCCTGCATGGTGGTGGCGGAGTCGGAGCGCAACGCCCCGGCGCTGCGGACGACGCTGGACTCGCTCTTCGGTCCGGGCACCCTCATCGTCGACGCGTGGACCTGGCGGGTCTGACCAGTCGGCTACGACCAGGGCCGGTCCCGACCGGCCCGCTACGACGGGGTCCTAAGACTGCCTGTGACCCGGGGTCTCGACGACTGTCTACGACCCCGGGTCGCCTACCGACGACCTACGACCCGGGGGTCTCGGCGACGGCCAGTACGGACTGGCCGAACGGCACGCGGATGCGCGCCTCCACCCGTCGTAGCACCGGCACGATGAGCTTGTCGTAGATCTTCAACGGCAGCCCTTCGCCCGGTCGGCCGCGCAGCAACTTGACGAACACCAACCAGCCGAAGAGCCCGAGCGAGTTGAGGTAGGTCACCTTGATCGGCCGCAGACCCGCCGCCCGCAGGGTCGCCTCCATCGACCGGACCCGGTAACGGCGGAAGTGTCCGATCTCCCGGTCGAAGTTGCTCATCGCCTGCTCGAACGCGGGTACGACCAGCACGATCCGGCCGCCGGGTCGGACCAACCGGGCGAAGTCGCGCAGCGCCGCAACGTCGTCCTCGATGTGTTCCAGGACGTTGAGGGAGACCACCGCGGAGTAGTTACCGGATTCGCGGATCGGTACGGCCAGCTCGCGGACCTGGACCGTGGGATGCTCCGCAAACCGTTCCCGCAGCTCGGCCAGCCGGCCCGGGTCGGCCTCGGAGACGGTCAACGGTCGGCCGGTGGCGGCCCACCGGGCCGCCGCGTCACCGAGCCCGGACCCGATCTCCAACGGGTCGTCGCCCAGCCACGGCTCGGTCAGGGAGGTCACCCAGTCGAGGTGGTTCACCGCGGTCCGGAGGTCCTCCAGCACCTCCGACTGCAGGACGGTGGCCTCCTCGAGCGTCGCGGGTCCACGCCCGCCGGTCGAGCCGCTCACCGTCGCGGCCCCGCCCAGGTTTGCGCGACGTCGTCCCAGAAAGCGGCGCGATACACGGATGCGGCGCGATACACGGATGCGGCGCGATACACGGATGCGGCGCAATGCGCGGAACCGGCTGAATCTGCCGGCCTGCCCGAGACGGTAACGGCTCGAAGGCGGGGCATGACAGGCTCCTCGTCATCGTGGCGTAGGCCGAAGCCTGGACAGGATAACGCGAATGACGGTCGGACAAAGCCCTGCGTACAAATTGACCGCCCGGTAACAAGCGGCCGACCCGCACGACATCGTCCGTCGGGTCGGCCAAGTGTGACCGGGTCAGCAGGCACTAGCGGCGGGAGTCGGCCTCCACCTTCGGGGTGGCCTCCAGGAACTCCTCACGTGGGTCGTGCAACTGCCCGAGGGCGACCACCTCACGCTTCAGGAAGAGCGCGAGGGTCCAGTCGACCACCACCCGGATCCTGCGGTTGATCGACGGAATCCGGCTCATGTGATAGGTCCGGTGCATGAACCAGGCGGCGATACCGGTCATCTTGATGCCGTAGACCTGGGCCACCCCCTTGTGCAGGCCGAGGCTGGCCACGCTGCCCGCGTGCTTGTGCTTGTACTCGACCGGGGTCCGCCCCCGGATCACGGCACGGATGTTGTCCGCCATCAGCTTCGCCTGCCGTACGGCGTGCTGCGCGCTCGGCGAGCAGAACGAGCCCGGCTCCTTGGTCAGGTCCGGCACCGCCGCGCAGTCACCGGCGCTCCAGGCGCCCTCGACGATCCGGTCCCCGTCGACCACCTGCAAGGTGGGCAGACAGGTCACCCGTCCCCGGTTGTCCCGGGGCAGGTCGGTCTGGTCCAGCATCGGAGACGGCTTGACACCTGCGGTCCACACGATCGTGTCGGTCTTGAAGCTGTCCCCGTCGGAGAGGGACACCCGGCCGTCGACACAGGATTCGAGGCGGGTGTCCAACCGGATG
This sequence comes from Micromonospora sonneratiae, assembly GCF_042679305.1. Lineage (NCBI taxonomy): Bacteria > Bacillati > Actinomycetota > Actinomycetes > Micromonosporales > Micromonosporaceae > Micromonospora > Micromonospora sonneratiae. The sequence continues at coordinate 30,727 of NZ_JBHTMP010000026.1, forward strand.
TCCATCTTGCGCTTGAGTAACTGCTGGACGGTGTACGCCCCCATGTCCCGGTCGACCTCGGGCAGCACCCGCTGCGTCGCCTCGACCAGCACCCAGCGCATGTCCTCGGCCGACAGTTCCGGGTAGTACCTGAGCGCGTCGCGGGCCATGTCCTCCATCTCCGCCAGCGCCTCGATGCCGGCGTAGCCACCCCCGACGAAGACGAAGGTCAGCGCGGACCGGCGAACCTCCTCGTCGACCGTTGCCGCGGCGACGTCGAGCCGGTCCAGCACGTGGTTACGCAGAAAGATGGCCTCACCGATGGTCTTGAAGCCGATCCCGTGCTCCCGCAGACCCGGAATCGGCAGGGTCCGGGACACCGAGCCGGGGGCCACGACGATGTGGTCGTACGGCACCTCCCGGGGCGGCCCGATGATGGGCTGGACCGTGGCCACCCTGCGACCGTGCTCGATCCGGGTCACCGCGCCGGCGACGATGTGACAGCGCCGCAACGACCGACGCAGGGGCACCACGGAGTGGCGCGGTGAGATGTTGCCGGCCGCCGCTTCGGGGAGGAACGGCTGATACGTCATGTGTGGCTGCGGATCGACGACGATGACCTCGGCCTCGCGCGCCCGGAGTTTCTTCGAAAGGCGCAGGGCGGCATAGAGACCAACATGTCCGGCACCGACCACGAGAATGCGCTGCGGCTTCACGATTCCATCTTTCCCCCGGCAGACCGATCGTGCCCGGCAGATACCCCCTTCTGTGACGGGGAACGCCACTGTGAGCTACCTGACCGAGTTGGCTGTCCCCGCACCTTCAGGTCTACCCCGCATCACCCCCGGCCGGCAGCCGCTCGCCCGAATCCCACCCGTCCGACGCCCGAACGGGACACCATCCCGCCAGGTCAGGCGAGGTCCGGTCGGGTCGGGTGCGGTCATCGACGCCGGACCAGCCAGGCCAGGAGCGCACTCGTGGCGACGGCGACGGCGAGTCCGGCCAGCGCGACCGCGAGGAACGTCCGGTCACCGCTGCCCCGCTCGGCCAGTGCGATCAGCAACACTCCCAGGACCGCCGAGGCCAGCGTCACACCGAGGGCCCGCAGCACCCACCGGACCACCACCTCGGACGAGACGACGGCATCGAAGGGCAGCAGCGCGGCCAGGGCGGACAGGCTGTGGGTCAGGTAGAGCAGGGTCGCCAGCGCCAGCAGCCGCCACAGCACGATCGGCTCGTCGTACCAACTGGTCGACACCACCCAGCCGGCGACCGCGGTGAGCAACGCCAGGGTGGCACCGGCACGCCGAGGCGTCAGCGCCGGCAGCAACGCCACGATCAGCAGCACCGGCAGCAGCCGGCTCGTCAGGAGCTGTGTCGGGTACGCCACGACGAACGCGACCAGGGCGGTGAGGGCGGCGCCGGACCGTACCAGCAGGGAAACCCGGCTCACCCGCCTGATCGCGGCGGTGGTCGCCCGTACCCGACCGGTCATGGGGTTGGTCATCGCACCCCCACCCGGGGTGCGCCGGCCAGCCGGGCGATGTCGCGCAGCACCAGGTCGAGGCTGCCCGCCCCGGCCCAGGCGACCACGGGTACGCCATGCTCCCGCAACTGGCCGACGATGTTCGCCCGGTCCAACCGCCAGAGCCGGTACGCCACCTCCGTCCACGGCCCACTGCGTGGGGGCACGGCCAGCTCGGGCAGCGTGTCGACGGCCACCACGAACCGCCCGGAGCGGGCGAGCCGGGCCAGCATCGCGGCCGACCGGGGGTCCACCAGCGGCGTGAGTACGACCACGAGGGCGCTGGACGACAGCAGATGCGGGCCGAAGACCTGGTCGTACGGCTCGTACGGGGACGGGTCGACGTGTACGTCGAGCAGCCATTCCAGCAGCGTGAGGTACTGCCGGCGACCGGCGGCGGGACGCAGTCGCCGGGCGGACGGCCCGTATTCGAGCATGGACACCCGGTCGCCCTGGTGCAGGTAGTGCTCGCCGATCGCGGCGGCGGCCCGGACCGTGGTGTCCAGTACGGACGCGCTGCCCTTGATCCCACCGGACCGGCCGCCCTCGGCCAGCACGTCGAGTAGCAGCACCACCTCGGCGTCCCGGTCGGACAGCATCGCGGCGACGTGCAACTGACGGGCGCGCAGGGATACCCGCCAGTCGATACGGCGCAACCGGTCGCCGGGGCCGAACACCCGTACCCCGGCCAGTTCGCCGCCCTCGCCGGGGCGGCGGGACCGGTGACCGCCGACCAGGCCGGCGGCCCGGGGCATCGCCTCGTCCGCGTCGAACGGCTCGGTGACCGGATAGACCCGCAGGCCCCGGGCGTTGCTCACCACCGACCGGCTGGTCATCAGCCCGTCACAGGCGGCCACCCGGACCGCCACCGGTCCGATCTGGTGGCGCCCCCAGCGCAGCGCCTCACCGTGCAGCCCGATGGCGGCCCGGCCCGCCCCGGGAACGGTGAACGCCAGGGTCCGGTCCAGCCCGGCGGCGGTCAGGGCCGGCGGTCGTCCGCCAGCACCGTCCGAGCCGCCGCCGTCCGACCCGCCGCTGCCCGACCCACCACCGTCCGAGCCGGCGGTACCGTCGCTGACCTCGGCCCGGTCGATCCGGAGCCAGTTGGACACCAGCGACCGGACGAGCACCAGGTCGTAACCGGTGGTCTCCGGGTTGACCACGCTGATCTCGCCGGTGATCGGCCCACCCTCGACGACGTGGTCGTCGTCGGCGTCGACCCTGATCTGTGGCACCGCCGAGGGCCGCTGGCGCATCGCGTACGCGGTGCCGAGGGCGAACGGAACGGCCAGCACGATCAGGTCGATCCGCCCGAGCAGTACCCCGGCGACCAGCAGCACGCCGGTCAGCAGCACCGCGCGGCCGAACGCCCGGGTGGGCCCCCACTGTGACCCACTGTCCGAATCCTCGGCGGAGCCGGACGTCACCGGCTCGGCCAGCTGCCGCCAACCGGCACCGGGTACGGCCGGACGCAGCGACGCCCCGGTGCCGGGCGTCGCCGGGTGCGGAGAGGTCGCGACGTCGGTCACTGAACGGGGTGCCCTACCGGTATCCCGACCCCGCCGGCATAACTGGGCAGCGCGCCGCTGGCCGGGGCGGGCGTGGCATCGAGGACCTCGTTGACCACGAAGGACGGGTCGACCCGCCGTAGCCACATCTCGGGGCGGAGCGTGATCCGGTGCGACAGCGCCGGAACCGCCACCTCCTTGACGTCCTCCGGGATGACATAGTCACGACCGGCCATTCCGGCCCGGGCCCGGGCCAGCAGCAGCAGTGCCAGCGAGCCCCGGGGCGACGCTCCGACCAGCACCGACGCATGTTCCCGGGTGGCTGCGGTCAACTCGACGATGTACCGACCGATCGAGTCCTCCACGACGACGTTCTCCAGCGCCGCCTGCATGGCCCGCAGCCTGGTCGCGTCGACCACCGGCTTGAGGTCGGTCTCCTCCTGCCGGCGGGAGATCCGCCGACGAAGCACGTCCCACTCCTCCTCGCGGGCCGGATAGCCGAACGAGACCCGGAGTAGGAAGCGGTCGAGTTGCGCCTCGGGCAGCGGGTACGTCCCCTCGTACTCGATGGGGTTGGCGGTGGCCAGTACGTGGAACGGCGCGTCCAGCCGGTAGGTGACCCCCTCGACGGAGACCTGCTTCTCCTGCATCGCCTCCAGCAGGGCCGACTGCGTCTTCGGCGGGGTCCGGTTGATCTCGTCGGCCAGCAGCAGATTCGTGAAGATCGGCCCGGCCCGGAAGTTGAAGTCCGATGTGCGCTGGTCGTAGAGGAACGAGCCGGTGACGTCGGCGGGCAGCAGGTCCGGGGTGAACTGCAACCGCCGGAAGTCGAGCCCGAGTGCCTGGGCGAAGGACCGGGCGGTCAGCGTCTTGCCGAGCCCCGGCAGGTCCTCGAGCAGGACGTGACCGCCGGCCAGGATGCCGGCCAACACCAGTTCCAGGGCGTCCCGCTTGCCGACCACCACCGTGCCGACCGCATCGAGCACCGCCCGGGCCAGCCGGCCCACCTCCGCGGTCGGGATCGGCTCCAGGTCGTTCATAGGTTCTCCAATTCGGCAACGATCACGGTGTAGTCCTTCGGCGACGGGCTGCGGCGGCCCTTACCGGCCAGCAGGTTCCACAGTGGTTCCCCCAGCAACGCACGGGCCCGGTCCGGATCGGAGGCGCGGGTCAGCCCGTGTCGTTGACGTAGCCGCTCGTCAGCCAGTTCACCGAGCATGGGCAACAACTCCTGCCGGAACCAGTCACGGTCGCCACCGGCCCGGCCGAGCGCCTTCTCCCAACTCTTCACCGCGCCACGCAACGCGTCCCGCTCATCCGACCGGTAGCGGCCGGCGTCGTCGGCGGTGTCCCGGTAACGATGCCGACGAGGTGCCGGGGGCGGCGCGACCTGGGTGGTCACCCGACGTACGGCCAGCAGGGCGAGAAACCCCGCGAAGATCGCCCATACGGAGAGTTCGATGTTGAACATCCGCATCCCGACGACGGTGACGGCGGTGAACGCCGCTGCCGTGAGGCCGTAACGCAGCCAGACGAACCGTCGACGGTTGGTCGTCGGTGGCGGATCGTCGTCCTCGCCCAGCAGGGCGTCCAGACCGAAGTCACTCATGCGGCATCCCCGCACCGACCTCCGCGGTCAGCTCGGCGCGCAGTCGTTGCAGTGCCGACCGGGCCTGCCCCCGCATCCGCTCGTCGACGACCCGGGTGGCGTACCGCGCCTCACGGTAGACGTGCGCGAACTCGGCCAGCACGTCGGCGCTGACCGATGCCCGGGCCCGCAGCAGCCGGGACACCAGATCCGTGGGCGTGTCCCCGACCTGGCGGGGCAGGCCGGCAGCCGCCGCCGTCTGTTCAAGCCGTACCCAGCAGGCGATGACGGCTCGACGTGGATCGGTGTCGCTGTCGGAGAGTTCGACCAGACCCGCATCGAGCGCGTCGACCACCTCCTGTGCGGTGGCCGCGCCGGATGGTCGCCCCGGGGCCGACGACCGGTTGGCCCGGCGCCGCATCAGGTCCCGGACCACCAGCCGGACCAGCAGCCCGCCGAGGACGACGCCGACCGCGACGCACAGCCAGCCGGCGACGGTGGTGACCAGGTCGACCAGGTCGCTCGACTCGGCGTCGGCGACCTGCTGCGGCATCGCCGACTGGGGCGTGGGCTGCACGTACTCCGCCATCTCCGGCGGTGGTCCGGACGTGCCGTCGAGCCGGGTGAACTCGAGTGAGGAGTACGCGGCGGCCACCGAGGCCAGGCCGAGCAGGATCGTCACGGCGGCCAGCGGCCACAACCGGCGCAGGACGGTAAGCGTCGTCACCGGTCGGTCAGATCCAGGTGCGCAGATGCATCCGCATACGTTCGCCGTGTCTGTCCAGCATCGCAACCCCCGAGTCGTCGCCGGCCAGTGTCAGTCCACCCCGGCCAGCTGCTTCGCCCGGGCGAACACCTCATCCAGCATTGCTGGTGTCAACCGGCCGGTAAAGGTGTTCTGCTGGCTGACGTGATAACAACCCAGCAAATCCGGCACGGCTTCGCCGGACCAGTGTGCCCCATGCCCGAATCCGGGTCGCGGGCTGGGCGGGCGGACGTCGTACACCTGGCGCAGGATCGGCCACCACGCGGCCCAGGCAAAGGCACCGAGCGCGACCACGACGCGCAGGGTGGGCCGGATCAGTTCCACCTCGCGGTGCAGCCATGGCGCACAGGTGTCGCGCTCGGCCGGGGTGGGTTTGTTCTCCGGCGGCGCGCACCGGACCGCAGAGAAGATCCGGGTGTCGGTGAGGGTCAGCCCGTCGTCGGCGGCCACGCTGGTCGGCTGGTTGGCCAGACCGGCCCGGTGTAGGGCGGCGAAGAGCACGTCACCCGAGCGGTCCCCGGTGAAGATCCGTCCGGTGCGGTTGCCGCCGTGCGCGGCCGGGGCCAGGCCGAGGATGGCGATCCGCGCGTCGGCGCTGCCGAAGCCCGGTACCGGCCGTCCCCAGTAGCGCTGTTGCCGGAACGCGGCCCGGCGCACGGCCGCCACCTCCTCCCGCCAGGCCACCAGGCGCGGGCAGGCGAAGCAGTCGCTGACCGCGCCGTCGAGGTCGGCCAGGTCGGCCGCCTGCGGTGCGCGGGCGGCCACCTCCTCGGCGGTACGGGTTTCAGCCAAGCCTGGTCCGGAAGAGTTCGAGGGTACGGGCCCAGGCGCTGGCCGATGCCTGCTGGTCGTAGACCTCGGGCCGGTCGTCGTTGAAGAACGCGTGCGAGCTGCCCGGGTAGTCGTAGAGGACGCAGTCGCCGCCGGCCGCCTGGATGGCCCCGCGAGCGGTCTGCACCCCCTCGGCGGCGGAGGTGCCGTCCTCCTCGGAGCAGTGGATGATGGCGGCTTTACCCGCGTAGTCGGACCATTCCGGCTTCATCCGCTCCCAGGGCAGGACGGGGTAGAACCCGGCGGTCGCCACGATCTGCTCGGAGAGCGTCGCGGACCACAGCGCCAGGCTGCCGCCGGCACAGAAGCCGACGCAGCCCACCTTGCCGGCCACCTCGGGACGCTTGACGAGGTAGTCGGCGGCCCCGGCGATGTCCCGGGCGGCCTGGTCCATCGCCAGCCCCATGATCAGCTTTCCGGCGTGGTCCGGCTCGGTGGTCGAGATGCCGTGGTAGAGGTCCGGCGCCAGGGCCACGAAGCCCGCCTCGGCGAAGCGGTCGGCAACGGCGGTGATGTGCGGCACAAGCCCCCACCACTCCTGGATCACGATGACCGCAGGTCCGGTCCGGTTCCCGGCAGGCACGGCCAGATAGCCCTCGCTCATCCCCCCGTTGCTGGGGTAGCTCACCATCTCACCCATCGGCCGATCCTCCTGACGGTCAGTCATCGTTGGCTGGTCGCACAGTGGCGCTTCGCGCGTGCGGGTAGCGTGCCATGCCGCAGCCGGGCGAGGAAAGACAACGGCAACGTGGCGTACACCTCCTCGTTCGTCGGTGTACACCACGGCCGGGGCCGGGAAAGCAGAAACAGCAGCGGCGCGTCGTACACCTCACCCTGGGGCTGGGGTACGACGCGCCGCCGCCGGTTACCGGTTACCGGTTACTTCTTGACGGGCTCCAGGCAGAGGACGTAGCCGGTCCCGCCCTTCTTGCCCTCCCAGTAGCCGCTCTCCGTGGTCGGGAAGGCGGAGCAGATGTCCTCCGACTGCCTGAACTCGCTCTCGGTCTTGTTCTCCACCTTGCCGACGATCTTGTATTCGGCCGTGGCGTCGTCGCACTTCACGGTCTTCATCTCCTCGGCGGAGCCACCGGCCAGGCAGTCTCCGACCGAAGCCGTCTCCGGGGCACCCGTGAAGTACTTCCAGGCCAGGCCACCGACACCGATGACCACGGCCACGATCACCGCTCCGATGATCCGCTTAACGATGCCGCCAGCCACCGACGGGGCTTTCGGGGCCGGCCCCATTCCCTCCACAGGAGCGCCCGGGGGAACCGGGGCACCCGGCTGCGGCGGGGTGGGCGGGGTGGCCTGCTCAGTCACGATCGTTCCTTCCGAGGGGTGAAGGGACCGCCACGTCGGCGATCCCTCGGATACGCAGGCGACACCGTAACGATCAGGGGCGACATCTCACAGCCCCGACTACTCCACCTTTCAGCTTGTTTTCAGCCTGTCGGCGAGGGTCCGACCGGCGGTTCCGTCTGTGCGTGGGGCGTACCGCTACTCGGCGTCACCGCAGAGGGCGAATCCGTCGGCTCCGGGACAGACGGGGCGGTCGGCGAGGGGGTCACCGTTGGACCGGGTTGGCGCAGCCGGAACGGCGCGCTCTCCGGGCAGTACGGGTATGTCCGCCGGGTCGGATCACCGAACTCCTGCTCGCGCTGGGCGCTCGCGCACCAGGGCCAGCCGAGCTGGATCGGCTGACCGTCCTGGTCGAACAGCCGGGCCCCCTCCACCAGCCGTCCCTCGCTGTCGTAGACGTAGACGTCCTGGATGTGCTGGTACGGGTCGTCGACGGAGGAGGGGTAGTAGCCGATTCCGTTGCTGTCGGAGTCGACGCTGGTGAAGAGCGCCACACCGAACACGGCGATCAGCGCGGTCGCCACGTTGAGCGTCCACCTCGGCCAACGGGTCAGCCCGCTGCTGCGGCGGCCGAGCCAGACGGAGGCGGTCACACAGGTGACGAGGAGCAGCACCGCTGCCAGGAAGCTGCCGCCGAGCCGGGGCAGCAGTCCGGACTCGCCGCTGAGCGCGACTGCGATGAACATCGCAACCAGGTAGCCGCGCAGGATCCACCAGGCCGGTCGGAGCAGGCGAAGGTAGTCGCTGACCTTGGCGTACCCGAGGACCGAGCCCAGTTTGGTGTCGACCGTACGCAGCCTGGCCCGGCCGGCAGCCACGGCGGCGGTGACCCGCTTGTCCAGTCTGGCCTCGGCAGCGGCTGGGCCGACCCCGGCCACCGACCGCAGCTCGGCCGCGTACGCCTCGGGCGTGCCCAGCCGGTCGACGAGCGAACCGTCAGCTTCGGCGGCCACCTCGGTCAGGTGCTCCGGCAGGTCTTCGAGCAGTTCTTCCTGGGTGGCCACCGGCAGGTCGGCCAGCGCCGCCCGAACCTGGTCGACGTAGCGAGCGATCTCCTGCTCCCGCATGACGGTCATGCCGCCATCCCCCGATCATCGAGCAGCGTGTCCATTGTGGTCGCGAACGATCGCCAGACCTTACCGGAGCGGTGGAGCTGGGCACGGCCGGTGGCGTTGAGCGAGTAGTACTTGCGGTGTGGGCCGGACTCACTGGGAACCACGTAGGTGGTCAGCAGGCCGGCCTGAAAGAGTCGGCGCAGCGTGCCGTAGACGGAGGCGTCCCCCACCTCCTCGAGGCCGGCAACCCGAAGCCGGCGCATAATGTCGTAGCCGTAGCCGTCCTCGTCCTTGAGCACGGCCAGGACCGCGAGATCCAGCACCCCTTTGAGCAACTGCGTGGTGTCCACGCGAGAACGGTATAACGCACTACGTAGTACCGTCAACAATGCAGTAGCTGACGCCGACCAGCGACGGTCAACGTTGGCCGACCAGCGACGGTCAACGTTGGCCGGCCGGGACCGATGTCGGCCGCGCCCGATGACGGCGTACGGCATCCCGGTTCGCACAGCGGGGCGAGCAGTAGCGCTGTCGCCCACCCCGGGAGAAGTCGGCATAGACGGCCAGGCACCCGGCTCGGGCGCAACGTCCCAGCCGACCCATGCCCCGGCCGGTGAGATGCAGCGCGGTGCCGACGCTGACCAGCGCCCGCAGCACGGCTCCCAGGGGGACGCCGTTGTCCCGGTAGTGCAGGTGCCAGCCCGTGCCGGCATGGTTGGACAGGCGAGGGTACGTGGACGCCTCCGCCAACAGTCGGTTGACCAACTCGGCCCGCCGGTACTCGCCGTCGGCGTCGACGATCTCGCACCACCGGTCGACGAGATCCAGGGCGTCGGCCAGGTCGGCCTCCCCCACCGGCATGTCCATGACGAGACCGGCCGCCGAGCACCGGCGTACCAGGTCGTCGACGGACGTGGGGCGCTCGTTGGCCAGGTCGACGATCAGGCAGAGGGCATCCTGGCCGTAAGGGTTGATTTGCATAATGCCATTACACCAGGCTCGTCGACATGACCATCAACGATGACCACACCTGGACCGTCCGGTCCCGGCACCGGACCAGCGACGGATTGATGAGCTACCAGTCGTGCCACTGCGGCCTGTGGCGGGTGGTGTCCGGGGCCGGAGCGGTGATCGCCAACCGGGTCAGCACGACCCGGGACGAACCGGACCACGAGGAGCAGCGAGGGAGCCGACCCCGGTAGCGTCCGCGCTCAGAAGTGGTCCCGCAACTCGACGAAGGTGCTCAGCCGCAGCACCCGGTCGTCGGCGGGGTCGAGTTCGTCGTGCTCCAGCACCCAGGTGTGCTGGTGCGGAATGAAGACGGCGTTCAGGCCCGCCCGTCGGGCGGGGAGGATGTCCGACCTCGGAGAGTTGCCGACCATCCACGTCGTCTCGGGTGACAGGTCCTGCTCCGCCAGCAGCCACCGGTACACGTCGGCGTCCTTCTCCGCCACGATGTGGACGCTGCCGAAGTGGCTGGCCAGGCCCGAGGCATCCAGCTTGCGCTGCTGCTCCGCCAGGTCCCCCTTGGTGAGCAGCAAAAGCTCGTGCCGACCGCCGAGCTCCGTCAACGTCTCGGCGACCCCCGGGATCAGCTCCACCCGGCGCTCGATGAGCGCCACCGCCAACTCCTCGATCTCGCGCTCTTCCGCAGCGGTCGCCGGCCGCTCGCGCAGCCGCCCGAGGCACTCGCCCAGGCTACGCAGGAACACCCGGCTGCCGTACCCGTGGGCGACCGTGTTCGCCCGTTCGATGTCGTCGAGGATGGCGCGGATCTCGGCCCGGTCGAGCGTTGGATGGGCCAACCAGTCCAGGAAGTCGTCGATCACCCGCTCGAAGAGGACGTTGTTCTCCCAGAGCGTGTCGTCAGCGTCGAAGACGAGGGCCTGCTGCGTGGCGACCCCGCCACCGGGACGCCAGTACCAGCCGTCCGCCCGCCGCAGCAGCGCCGTGTCGATCAGGTAGCGACGCAACGAGACCCAGTCATGCTCGTAGTAGGCGCGCAGCCTCTCGTTGACCTCCCGCTCGGTCAGCCGTACCCCGACCGGGAAGGTTGCCGCGACATGTTCGAGCAGCACCTGCCGCTTGGCGGCCCGGGACGGCATCGACACCAGCCGGCCGTCGTCGTCCAGGAAGGTCCGCAGCACCTTCTCACGATCAGCACCCACGCTGGCACGGTAGCCAGGCAGGCAAGCGGTTATTCACGTACGGTGGGCCGGCGCTTCGGCCAGTCGGTTTTCGGCAACCTCGGAATCCAACCGAGAAACCGTTGTTGGAGCGCCTGCTCAGCGACCTCCTTGAGCCGCTCACGCAGGCCGTACGAGGAGATTCGCCGTCATGACCATGCGGAGATCCCGTCGGATTGATCTCGCGTGTACACGAAAGCGCGTACACTAACCTCATGGCCGAGAACACCGTGACTGTCCGGGAAGCCCGCGCACATCTCGCGGACCACATCAACCGGGCCGAGGAAGGCATTCCTACGGTCATCACGCGCAACGGCGCTCCAGTGGCGGCCGTGGTTCCGATCGCAGACTTCGAAGCGCTGGAGGAAGCGGCCGACGTGATGCTGGCCCGCGAAGCGGAAGCGGTCCTGGCCAAGGGCGGCCCCACCGTAACAATGGCGGAACTGCTGGCGGATCTGTTTTCCGAGCATGACGGCAAAGCGGCGTGAAGTACGCCTTCCGGTTCACCATGGCGGCACAGCGGCAACTCCGGGCCATCAGCCGGCCCGACGCCATGCGCATCCTGGCCGCGTTGACCGCGCTCGGCGACGACCCGTACCGCGAAGACGCCGACATCAAGAAACTCACCGGCCCCTCGGGGCTCTATCGGCTCCAGATCGGTAGCTACCGGGTCGCCTACCAGATCAACAACGGCGAACTGGTAGTCCTCGCCGTCAAGGTGGGCGACCGGCGGGACGTCTACCGCAACCTTTGACGACTTGCCCGGCACCATCGCCTCCGTCACCGACGTACGGTTCCGGATCCAGCTCTCAACGCGGGCCGAGTGCCAAAGACCAGGCGATTCCGTCGAGAATGTCGTGCTCGCTGGCCACCACCGAGGTCATGCCGGCCCGCTCCATGATCACGCGGAGCACCAGCGCGCCGGCACCGATCACGTCGGCCCGGCCGGGGTGCATCACCGGAATCGCCAACCGCTGCGCCGCCGACATCGCCAGCAGGTCGCCGGTCACCCGGGCGACCTCGTCGTACGAGATCCGGGCGTGGTGGATCCGTCCCGGGTCGTACGACGTGAGGCCCTGAGCTATCGCCACGACGGTCGTGACCGAACCGGCCAGCCCGACCAGGGTCGACGCCTCGCGACCCGGCACCGCCGCCAGCGCCCGGTCCACCGTGGCGGTGATGTCCGCCTCCGCCGCCGCGATCTGCTCAACGGTCGGCGGATCGGCATGCAGGTGCCGTTCGGTCATCCGGACGCAGCCGATGTCGACCGAGACGGCCGCGTCCACGCTGCCGGAGCCGACCACGAACTCGGTCGAACCACCGCCGATGTCGACCACCAGGAACGGCGGACGCGCGTCGGTCGGAAGGCCACGTACCGCACCGGTGAAGGAGAGCCGGGCCTCCTCGTCGCCGGTGACCACCTCGGGCTCGACCCCGAGGGTACGCAGCACCATCGCCCGGAACTCGTCGGCGTTGGAGGCGTCCCGGGAGGCGGAGGTGGCACACATCCGTACCCGCTCCGCACCCAGTGCCTTGATCTCGTCGGCGTAGCCGGCCAGCGCCACCCGGGTACGTTCGATGGCCTCCGGAGCCAGCCGACCGGTCCGGTCGACGCCCTGACCGAGCCGGACGATCTCCATCCGGCGGGCCAGGTCGACCAGCGGCGCGGTCGGTCCGGCCGCCGGATCCGGCAGGTCGGCCACCAGCAACCGGATCGAGTTGGTCCCGCAGTCGATCGCCGCCACTCTCGTCGTCACGGCGGCAACCCTATTACGGCTGCCGCCGAGCGCGGCAGGCAGTCAGAGACGCAGCGGCAGGCAGTCAGAGACGCAGCAGCATCCGGCTGTTGCCCAGGGTGTTCGGCTTGACCCGTTCCAGCCCGAGGAACTCGGCGACACCCTCGTCGTACGAGCGCAGCAACTGCTCGTAGACGGCCTGCGGTACGGGTGCCCCGTCGATCTCCTCGAACCCGAAGGAGCCGAAGAAGCGGGTCTCGAAGGTGAGTACGAAGATCCGCGAGACGCCCAACTCCCGGGCCACCACCAGCAGCTCCGAGACGATCCGGTGGCCCAGCTTCATTCCCCGGCAGTCCGGGTGGACCGCCACCGTCCGGATCTCGGCCAGGTCCTCCCACATCACGTGCAGCGCGCCGCAGCCGACCACCACGCCGTCGGCCGGGCGGACCGCGACCCAGAACTCCTGCACGTGCTCGTAGAGCGTGACGGTGGCCTTGCTGAGCAAGCGTCGCTCCGAGCTGTACATGTCGATCAGCTCACGGATGCCCCGGATGTCGCTGGTCCGGGCCCGTCTGACGACGATCTCCCCGTCGATCCCGCCGTCAGGCATCCGGTGCCCCGCCCACACAGGGCCCATCGACCCACCAGGGCTCCACCAGGTCGAGCGTCTCGTCGCCGAACGGGTTGACCCCCGGCCCGGCGGCCAGCGCGTGGCCCAGGTGCACGTGCAGGCACTTCACCCGGCCCGGCATTCCGCCGGCCGAGATCCCGTCGATCTCCGGCACCTCACCGACGGCCGCCCGCCGGGTCAGGTAGTCCTCGTGTGCCGCCCGGTAGCGCGCGGCCAACTCCGGATCGGCAGCCAGCCGCTCAGCCATCTCCTTCATCACCCCGGCCGACTCCAGCCGACTACAGGCTGCCGTGGCCCGGGGGCAGGTCAGGTAGAACAGGGTCGGGAACGGCGTACCGTCCGCCAGCCGTGGTGTGGTCTCCACCACGTCGGGAAGGCCGCACGGGCATCGGTGGGCCACCGCCCGGGTGCCGCGCGGCGGGCGTCCGAGCTGGGCGGCCACCGCAGCCAGGTCGCCCTCCGTGGCTGGTTCCCGCACCGGCGGAGGTACGTGGTCAGCCGCCGACTGCTCCGGCGGTACGACTGTCACTGCGCTGGCCTTTCGTTGGCGGCCTGGATGCTCGACCACAGGGTTCCGTACCAGGGATCGGTTGCGGGTTTCCGCCCCGCGTCCGGGTCGACCCCGGCATCCCGCGCGGCACCCTCCGGGTCGAAGATCACCACGTAGCCCTTCTCACCGGGCTCGAACATGTAGAACCGTGACTTCGCCTGGATCTTGACGTAGTCGTCGTCCCGCCACAGCGCCGCCTTCTCCGACAGCTTGCCGATCTCGTCGAGCTGGGCCCGCTGGGCCGCCTCCATCCGGTCGATGTCGGCCTGCTGGTTGAGGTAGACCCGGACCGGATACGTGTAGGCGAGAGCAAGCGCGATCAGTACGGCCAGCAGCACCGTCGCCCGACCGGTGATCCGTCGGGGACGGGGTGCGGAGGTGCGCTTGACCGTTCCGGCGGCGGCTCTACGCGCCACTGCCGGACGGCTGACCGACCTGGGCTGGTCAGTGCCCCGGCCGGTGCCAGCGGTACGGGCCCGGGGCGATCCAGCTCGCGGCTCGGCGCGTACCCCGAGGTCGCGGGCCGTTGTCCGGACACCCCGGGTCCCGCCGACGCGCCCGGGCTGGCCGGGTCGGCGGGCCGGACGCTGACCGCCCGGTGTGCGGCGCTGGATCATCCTCGTCGCACCCTTCCCCCAACCCGCTGTGGTTTTTCAGCGGGTTCGAAAATATTCGGCCCGGACCCGCTGGTATCGACCAGCGGGTCCGGATCCTAGCTGGTTCAGGCAGAACGGTAGCGCGGGAACGCACCCGCACCGGCGTAGCGGGCCGCGTCGGCCAGCTCCTCCTCGATGCGCAGCAGCTGGTTGTACTTGGCGACCCGCTCGGAGCGGGCCGGAGCACCGGTCTTGATCTGGCCGCAGCCCATGGCGACGGCCAGGTCGGCGATCGTGGTGTCCTCGGTCTCACCCGACCGGTGGCTCATCATGCACCGGAAGTTGGCGCGGTGGGCCAGGTCGACCGCGTCGAAGGTCTCGGTGAGCGAGCCGATCTGGTTGACCTTCACCAGTACGGCGTTGGCCGCCTTCTCCGCGATGCCCCGGGCGATCCGCTGCGGGTTGGTGACGAACAGGTCGTCGCCGACGATCTGGATCCGGTCGCCGATCGAGGCGGTGAGGGCGGCCCAGCCGCTCCAGTCGTCCTCGGAGAGCGGGTCCTCGATCGACACGATCGGGTACGCGTCGATCAGCTTGTGGTAGTAGTTGGTCATCTCGTCGGCCGACTTGGTGCCGCCCTCGAACGTGTAGGAGCCGTTCTCGAAGAACTCGGTGGCCGCCACGTCGAGTGCGAACACGATGTCGGTGCCGACCCGGTAGCCGGCCTTCTCGACCGCCTCGGCGATCAGGTCCAGGGCAGCCGAGTTGGTGGGCAGGTCGGGCGCGAAGCCACCCTCGTCGCCCAGCCCGGTGCCGAGCCCCTTCTTCTTCAACACCGACTTGAGCGCGTGGTAGACCTCGGTGCCCGAGCGCAGTGCCTCGCGGAAGGTCGGCGCGCCGATCGGCGCGATCATGAATTCCTGGATGTCGACGTTGGAGTCGGCGTGCGCGCCACCGTTGAGGATGTTCATCATCGGTACCGGCAGCAGGTGGGCGTTGGGGCCGCCCAGGTAGCGGAACAGGCTCAGGTCGGCGCTCTTCGCCGCCGCCTTGGCGACTGCGAGAGACACCCCCAGGATGGCGTTGGCGCCGAGCCCGGACTTGTCGGCCGTCCCGTCGATGTCGAGCATCCGCTGGTCGATCAGACGCTGCTCGCTGGCCTCGTAGCCGATGATCTCGTCGACGATCCGGTCCTCGACGTTGGCGACCGCCTTCTCCACGCCCTTGCCCTGGTAACGGTCGGCGTCGCCGTCACGCAACTCGACGGCCTCGAATGCGCCGGTGGACGCACCGGACGGCACCGCAGCACGGGCGATGGTGCCGTCGTCCAGCCCGATCTCGACCTCGACGGTCGGGTTGCCTCGTGAGTCGAGAATCTCCCGGGCGACGATTCCCTCAATGGTGGCCACTGTGTCGCTCCTCGTTTTTGATTTCAGTCCGGTCCGATAGGGCCGCGACGGTGCGGCTGAGGCGTTCCGCCAAGCAGCGTATCCGGCGACGCCGGGATACCGGGCGTGGCCTCCTGGGTCCGTCCCGTTCGGGGCGACTACGTGACATTCTGGGACGCTCTCGACACTGAACGGCAACCGGTTTGCGCCTGATCCGCCCTATCGACAAGGCTAGTGAGCATGTCCGCCGCCTCGACCCCGCTTCGCGTCCTCACGGGATCGATCCTCGCCGTACTGCTACTCACCGGCTGTCAGGCCATCGAGGATGGCAGTCGAGTGATCAGCCGCGCCGACCTGGTCAACGATCTCGCATCCCGGCTCGACCGCGCCACCGAACTGACCTACTCAGCGGAGTACCAGTTGACCGGTGGTGAGAGTGCCTCGATCGCACAGACGCAGGAGCCGCTCCAGGCAGCTTACAGCTACCCGGGCGGCAAGCTGACCGTCAGTGCCGAGGCAACCACCGAGTGCCAGACCGCAGGTCCGAAGCCGAGCTGCATCCTCGACGCGCCCCCGGCGCAGACGAACCGGCCGTCGGTCACCGTCTTCACCAACGCCAACAAGCGAGGCCTGGTCACGCCACCGGTGGTCATCGGCCTGCTCACCGCCGCCGCGCTCGACCCGAACGCGGACATCGAACAGACCGACACCACCATCGCCGGCCGGCATGCGACCTGCGTACGGGTCGCCGGGGTCGACGACGCCCCCACCTCCCAGTTCAACGCCTGTGTAACAGCCGAGGGAGTGTTGGGCCAGTTCACCGGCACCCTCGACGGAAACGCGGTCGAGATGGCGTTGAGCCGTTACCGGAACACCGTGGACGGCAGCGTCTTCGAACTGCCCAGCGGAGCCACGGTCATCGACCAGCGGCCCGGCACGAAGTGAGCCCCGACCGGAGGCGGGCCGGAGGGCAGATCACCATCGCACCCGAGCCCGTCCCGGACCCACCGCCCCACTTCGGCGCAGCCGATGCGCCCCGCTTCGGCGCAGCAACCGACGCGCCCCGCTTCGGCGCAACCGGTCCGCCACGGTTCATCCCGGACGCCACAGCCGGACCCGCCCGGCCGGACGAGCGGTGCCTGGTCGTAGCGGGCCGGGAACTCCTGCTGGGCACCGATGGCCGGTTCCCGACAGTCGCCGACCTCCCGGCCGGGACAGAGTGGATCCCGCTGGGGCAGCTCGACGGTTCCCGGGTGTGGGCCGCCGCCCTGCCGGAAACCGACGACGCACTCGGTTCCTGGTACGGCTGGCCGGCACTGGCCGCGCAGGTCGACGAGCCGCTGGCTGCCCTCGCCAGCCGGGCGTTGCAGGTGGTGACCTGGCGACGTACCCACCGCTTCTGCGGGGCCTGTACGGCGGAACTCGCCGACGTGCCGGGGGAACACGCCCGGCGTTGCCCGACCTGCGACCTGTACGTCCCGATGCAACTCTCCCCCGCCGTACTGGTTGCGATCACCCGCCCCGGCACCGGCGACCAGCCCGACGAACTGCTCCTGGTCCGGCACTCGTACGGCCCGACCGAGCTCTGGGCGCTGATCGCCGGGTTCGTCGAGACGGGCGAGACCCTTGAGGAAGCGGCCTGCCGGGAGGCAGGTGAGGAGGTCGGCCTCGACATCTCCGGGCTGGCCTACTTCGGCAGCCAGCCCTGGGCCATGTCCGGGCCAGGCGTCCTGTTGGCCGGGTTCACCGCCGTGGTCCGTGACCCGGCCGCCGAGCCACAGGTCGACGGCCGGGAGCTGACCGAGGCACGGTGGTTCCCGCTGGACGCGCTGCCGCCCGAACTGCCGCCCACGTATTCGATCTCCCGGTGGCTGATCGAGCACGTACGGTCGTAGGGCTGGCAGATCGAGCACGTACGGTCGCAGGGCTGGCGGAACAGCGCGGAAAGGTCGTGCCGGTCAGACGCCGAGCAGGGTACGCAGGTGTCGGGGCGGCGGGGAGCCGTGCGCCAGCATCGCATCGTGCCACTGGCGGACCGAGGTTCCCTCGGGGCGTAGCGCCGCGACCCCGGCGACCTCGGTGTAACCGACGAAGTACGTCGACAGCTGCGTCGAGGTGAGCAGCACCCGACGCCACTTGCCGGCGGCCTCGCCCTCCTCCTGGAACGTACGCTCGGTCATCAACGCCATCGCCTCCGCCTCGGGCATCTGCTCGCAGTGCACCAGCTGATCCAGGATCGCGTTGAGGCACATCCGCAGCCGCATCTTGAGCTGCTGGATCCGTACCGGCAGACCGCCGAAGCCGAGGCCGACCATCATCTCCTCGGCGTACACCGCCCAGCCTTCCACGAACGGGCCGGACCAGCCGAGCGATCGGACCCGGGTGCTGCCCCGGTAGCGGCGGGCGTGGGCGAGTTGCAGGAAGTGACCGGGCATCGCCTCGTGCACGGTCAGGTTCCGGATCAGGTGGTTGTTGTACTCCCGGTAGAACGACTCGACCTGCTGGGCCGACCAGTCGGCGGGCGTGGGCGCGATGCAGTAGAAGGTCGGCACGGCAGCGGTCTCCAGCGGGCCGGGCGGATCGCAGTAGGCGATCGCCACCCCCCGGGCGAACTCGGGCATTTCCGCGATCACGCACGGGTCGTCCAGGATGGTCACCAGGTCCTGCTGGCGGACGAAGTCGGTCGCCTCGGTGAGCGTACGTTCCGCCAGCGCCACGATCGTCGAGTTGTCCGGGTGATCGGCGGCCAACCGGTCCAGCGCCTGGCGTACCGTCTCGTCGGTGGCCGGGCCGCCGATCAGGGCGACCGACGCCGCCCGTAGTTCCTCGATCGTCCGGTCGAGGGTGTCCCAGGCCCGGTCGAGCACCTGCGCGGCGGAGAGTTCGGTGTCCAGGGTGTGCCAGAGCCGGGCCTCCCAGAGCCGGCGACCCAGCCGGGGGTCACGACCCGGCCCGGTTTCCTCGCGCAGACCGGCCCGCAGCCATTCGGCGAACTCCTCCAGCGCCCGTACCGCCTCCCGGGCGGCCGGTTCGACCTCGCCCCGCAGACCGGGCGACTCGGCCAGCAGGGTGGGCAGTTCACTTCGAACCAGCTCCGCCGTACCCAGGAACTGCCCGACCGCCGTCTCCGCGTGGATCCTCGGCATGTCGCGCAGCGTCGCCCGCGCGGTCGACAGCGCGTCCGGTACGGCGGACAGCCGGCCCGTCAGGCTCAGCAGGCGTACGTCCGCCGGGGCGAACGGCCGGGACAGCAGGCCGTGCAGCAGCATTCCCGGGTTGTGCCGCAGCGGGTCCCACTCGTGGTCACGAACCTCGGTCAACTCGAACAGGCTGCGGTCGACGAGTGCGGTCAGTACCTCGTGGTCGACCTGCTCCGCCCGGTCGAGGGTGTCGACCTCCACCTCGGAAAGGGCGTTGGCCGCGTCCCGCAGCATCGCCACGTCGGCGGCGACCGTGTCGGCGGAGAAGTCCGGTAGCCGGTCGTCGAACCGATGGTCACCGGTTTCAGCAGCCAGCGTAGGGTTGCTGGCCAGTATCGCATCGACAATTTTGTCGGCGATGGGAACAAAGGGTGGCATACGCCCAACCTAATCGATCAGCGTCGCCAATGTTCGTATCGCACGGACCAGCTCATCGGGTGAGTGCGCGGCATAGCCCAGGGCCAGGCCGGGTGGTCCGGGCCGGCGTTGGCTTCCCTCGGTGTCCGATCCCCCAGCAGCCGGGACGGGCATCCGCAGTCGGGACAGTGGGACCGGCCCGAGGCCGGCGGCGCGGGCGGCGCGGGTCAGCGCCGCGTCGTCGACATCGGCAGGCAGCTCCACCACGAGGTGCAGGCCGGCCGCGATCCCGGAGATCTGGACCGCCGGCAGGTACCGCCGTAACGCGTCGACCATGGCGTCACGGCGCTGCCGGTGCACCCGACGGGCGCGGCGCAGGTGCCGGTCGTAGCCGCCGCTGGCCAGCAACTCGGCGAACGCCATCTGTTCCAGCACCGGCCCGCCGAGGTCGGCCGAGAACTTGGCGGTACGCGCCGCCGCCCGCAGACGCGGGGGTGCGGCCAGCCAGCCGAGTCGCATCGCCGGGGCGAGCGCCTTGCTGACCGAGCCGACATGGGCCACCAGGTCCGGGGCAAGTCCCTGGAGGCAGCCTACGGGGTCCCGGTCGTAACGGAACTCGGCGTCGTAGTCGTCCTCCACGATCATCCCGTCGACGCGGCGTGCCCAGGCCAACAGGGCGGTACGACGGCTCGGGGCCAGCACGACGCCGGTGGGGAACTGGTGTGCCGGGGTGACCACGACCGCACGTACCCCGGTCCGGTCCAACGCGGCGACGTCCAGCCCGTCGGCGTCGACCGGCACCGGAACCGGTCGCAGCCCCAGGGTGGTCAGATGTTCCCGGATGCCGACGCTGCCCGGGTCCTCGAACCCCACCGTGCTGTCGCCCCGGGCGCGTAGTGCCGCCGCGACCAGGTAGAACGCCTGCGCCGCCCCGGTGGTGACCAGCAGGTCGGCCGGGTCGACCCGGGCGGACCGTACCCGGCCGAGATAGTTGGCCAGTTCGGTCCGCAACCGTGGTGCCCCGGCCGGGTCGCCGTAGTCGAGGGCCGCGTCGGGCAACGAGAGCAGCGCCCGCTCGTACGCCCGACGCCACTGTTCCCGGGGGAACATCGCAGGGTCGGGCACGCCCGGCCGCAACGGCACCACTCCAAGATCGCGATAATCCGGGAGTACGCCTCGCGTGTCGTCGGCGTGTTGCGCCACGTCCCCACCGATCACCGCGATCTTGCCGGGCTGACCGTCGGGCCGACTGCTGATCTTGCCGGGCTGACCGTCGGGCCGACTGCTGATCTTGCCGGGCTGACCGTCGGGCCGACGACTTCCGGCAGGTGTGGCGGCAGGCGTGCTGGCGACCGTGGTACCTGAACCGCGTCGGGCCACCAGCCGCCCCTCGGCGACCAGTTGCTCGTACGCCTCGACCACCACGCCCCGCGACAGCCGCAGGTCGGCGGCGAGTCCCCGGCTGGCCGGCAGGCGGGTGCCCGGCGCGAGTCGACCCTGCACGATCGCGTCCCGCAGCGCGGCGGTGAGCTGAGCGGAAAGACCCGGCCGGCTTCGATCAAGTTCGATCAGTGTCTCCAGAGTCGACAATTGGTCCCCTCCAGCACGATCAGATTGGACCTGAACAATGGTCCAACTGGACCCTAGCGTCGAGCGGGTGAACACCAGGGACATCCGGGCTGTTCTGCTCTGCGTCGCCGGAATGGCGATCGTCGGCAGCTCGGTCTCCATCAGCCAACTCATCCTCGACTACCCACCGCTCACCGGTCAGACGCTCCGCTATGCGCTGGCGGCCGTCGTACTCCTCGCCATCGCCCGCTGGTTCCCGCAGTTCGGTGGAACGGGTCAACCTGGCACGGGCGGTCGGCCGACCCGACGTGAGTGGGGCATCCTGACCGCCCTGGCAGCCACCGGCCTGGCCGCCTTCAACGCCTGCATACTCGTCGCCCTGCCACATGCCGACCCGGCCGTCGTCGGCACCGTCATCGGCGCGGCCCCGCTGGGCCTGGCCCTGATCGGCCCGCTGCTGCGGGGCGGTCGCCCGACCGTACGACTGGTGGTCGCGGCCGGCATCGTCGTGGCCGGCACCGCCGGAGTGCACGGCAGCGGGCGGGCGGACCCGATCGGCCTGCTGGCCTCGCTCGGTGCGTTCGGCGGCGAGATCGCGTTCTCGCTGCTAGCCGCAGCCGTGCTTCCGAGACTCGGCGCGGTACGGGTGGCCGCCTACAGCTGCGCGCTGGCCGTACCGCTGCTGCTGCTCTCGGCCGTCGCGGTCGGTGAGCCCACCCGGTGGCGGTTGCCGACCGCGGTGGAGGGGGCCACGCTCGGCTACCTGGCCGGACTGATGACGGTGGTGGCCTTCCTGGCCTGGTTCACCGGGCTACGCCACCTCGGCGTCGAACGGGCCGGCATCCTCGTCGGGCTGATGCCGGTGGCCACCCTGGTCACCGCTGCGATCCAGGCCGGACGGCTACCGGACCCCGGGCAGAGCCTCGGCGTACTGGTGGTCGCGTCCGGGCTGGCCATCGGCCTGACCGCCCGTTCAACCGCCACCCCCACCGACACCCCCACCGCCCCAGCCCACCCAGCCCACCCAGCCCACCCAGTTGATCATGAAGTTATCGCCGCCCAGACCGGCCAAACACGACAATAACTTCATGATCAACTAGAAGGGGTGGATGTGTGTTCGGCGGCCCGTACGGCGTCGGCGTAGGCCAGGGCCGCCCGGCGCAGGGCCGCCTCGGCATCCAGCCCGGCGGCCCGCGCCTGGGCCACGATCTCCAGCAGGCTCGCACCGAGCCGTGTCTGGGCGTCCACCGCCTCGGGTTGTGGCACGTCGAGGCCCACCCGGGCCGCCCGGTCGAGAATCTTCGTGGCGAGCGCCAACGCCGGCTGGCTCAGGGCGATCCCGTCCAGCACCGACTCCCGCGCCTTCTCGGCCTGTTTGATCTGCTCCCAGTTGGCGGTGATCTCCTCGACCGTGCCGACCGGTGCCCCGGCGAAGACGTGCGGATTCCGCCTGATCATTTTGTCGACCAGGCCACCGGCCACGTCGTCGACCGTCCACCGCTGGTCGTCGGGCAGTTCCTCGGCCAGCCGGGCATGCAGGACCACCTGCAACAGCACGTCGCCCAACTCCTCACGGAGGGAGGGCAGGTCACCGGCGGCGATCGCGTCGTACGCCTCGTAGCACTCCTCGAGCAGGAACCGGGCGAGGGTGGCGTGCGTCTGCTCCCGCTTCCACGGGTCACCATCCGGCGACATCAACCGGTCCATCACCGCCACCGCGTCGAGCAGTCGGGCGCCAGGCGGGTCCCAGGAGCCGTACATCAGCTCCAACTCGGCCAGGCCCGGCTCCCGGGCCAGCCGCAGGCCCAGTTCCCGGGCCAGCGCCTCGTCACCGGACGGCCCGGCCAGCCACACTGCCGTGCCATGCTCGGCCGCTGCCGCCAGCAACGCCTCCGCCGGCCGAGCATCCGCCCCGACCAGCCGGGCATCCGCCGCAGCCGGGCGGCGGTCGCCGAGCACCGTTACCTCGGCGCCCGCCGAGCGCAGGGCCGTGGTCAGCTCACTCTCCGCCGCAGCCAGCACCGGATTGGCGCGTACGACGTCCCAGGCCGCCGCTGTCAGCAGACCCGCCGGCAGCCGGGGCGAGGTGACCAGCAGTACGACCCGCGCCACCATCACAACTGGCCGGTCACGTCCGAGACTGCCGGCTCCCGGTCGGTGAGCGGAACCGTCAGCCACGAGGACGCCGGCTGGACCTGTACGGGAATCCGGAAGCTCGGGTTGCCGTACTGGGGGTTGACCGTCACGTCGGCCTCGTCGAGCGCGTCCCGGAGCAGGTTACGCAGACCGACCGCCTTGCCGATCTGCTGCTGGCCGAGGTGCGGCCGAGCCGACTCGAACGAATCCGAGATCGGCACCCCCTGCACGGTCAGGTGTGAGTACACCTCCCGCTGGTCGGCCTCGGTGGGCTCGACCGACGGGGCAGTCCTGTCGACAGCTTCGACAGCCGCGTTGAACGTGGCGGCCAACTCGGCGTAGTGGGTGTTGGGCGGCAGCCTGTTGCTCAGCGCGAAGCTGACCGGGTCGACGGTCGGCACAGTGATGTCGTGCTCGGCGGCGTAGCGTGTCGCCACCTCCCGAACCACCAGCATCTGGACCACGTTGCGCCGCAACACACCGCGCTCCTCCGGACGGATCTGCTCGCTGATCTCGTCGACCACCCGATCGACATCCTGGTGCGAGAAGCTGCGGTCACCGACGTACGCGGCCACCCCGGGCTCGCTACGGCAGCCGGCCAGGGCCAGGACACCGACGGTAACGGCAACGACGACAGAAGCCAGACGACGAGCACGCTGCATGGCCGTCACTCTCTCACGCACCGGTGGCTCCCGTGGGTACCGGGTCGCCAAGGACGTCCTTGAGGAGTTGGGCACACCACTCCAGCAACGCCTGGTCGCGCAGCGGCTCGCCACCGATCCGCCGGGTGCTCGGCCGGGGCACGCTGACCTGGTCGGTCGCCGACTTGTAGACCGAGTCCGGGTGGTAGCGCTTGAGCCGCAACTGCTTCGAGTCGGGCAGCGACAGCGGCGAGAACCGCAGATGCTTGCCCTGTACGGAGACGTCGGTCAGGCCGTACCGACGGGCCAGCAGCCGGAACCGGGCCACCGCGACCAGGTTCTGCACCGGCTCGGGCGGGGTGCCGTACCGGTCGGTCATCTCGGCGACCACCTCGCGGAGGCGGTTCTCGTCACGGGCCTCGGCCAGCTTGCGGTACATCTCCAACCGCAGCCGTTCGACACCCACGTAGTCGTGCGGCAGGTGGGCGTCCACCGGCAGGTCGATCTTGACGTCGACCTCCTCCTCCGGCCGCTCGCCCTTGAACGCCTGCACCGCCTCGCCGACCATCCGGACGTAGAGGTCGAACCCGACCCCCTCGATGTGCCCGGACTGCTCACCGCCGAGCAGGTTGCCCGCTCCCCGGATCTCCAGGTCCTTCATGGCGACGTACATGCCCGCGCCCAGTTCGGTGTGCTGGGCGATGGTGGCCAGCCGCTCGTGCGCGTGCTCGGTGAGCGGCTTCTCCGGCGGGTAGAGGAAGTACGCGTACGCCCGTTCGCGACCCCGGCCGACCCGACCCCGGATCTGGTGCAACTGGGACAGGCCGAGCAGGTCGGCCCGTTCCACGATCAGCGTGTTGGCGTTCGGGATGTCGATGCCCGACTCCACGATCGTGGTGGAGACCAGTACGTCGTACTCCTTCTCCCAGAAGCCGACCATGACCTTCTCCAGGGCGTCCTCGCCCATCTGGCCGTGTGCCACCGCCACCCGGGCCTCGGGCACGAGTTCCCGGATCCGCCGGGCCGCCCGGTCGATCGACTCGACCCGGTTGTGCAGGTAGAAGACCTGACCGTCGCGCAGCAGTTCCCGGTGGATCGCCGCCGCCACCTGCTTGTCGTCGTACGCCCCGACGGAGGTCAGCACCGGGTGCCGCTCCTCTGGCGGGGTGGCGATGGTGGACATCTCCCGGATACCGGTGATCGCCATCTCCAGGGTCCGCGGGATCGGGGTGGCCGACATGGTGAGCACGTCGACGGCCGTACGCAGGCCCTTGAGGTGTTCCTTGTGCTCGACGCCGAAGCGCTGCTCCTCGTCGACGATGACCATGCCGAGGGACTTGAACCGGGTGGCCGACTGGAGCAGCCGGTGGGTGCCGATCACGATGTCGGCGGTGCCGTTGGCCGCCGCCTCCAGGGTCTGTTCGGCCTCCTTCGGTGTCTGGAACCGGGACAGCTGCCGGATCTGCACCGGGAACTGGCCCATCCGCTCGGCGAACGTGTTGTAGTGCTGCTGTGCCAGCAGGGTGGTCGGCACCAGCACCGCCACCTGCTTGCCGTCCTGCACCGCCTTGAACGCCGCCCGTACCGCGATCTCGGTCTTGCCGTAGCCGACGTCGCCGCAGATCAGCCGGTCCATCGGGGTCGCCTGCTCCATGTCCCGCTTGACCTCTTCGATCGCCGCAAGCTGGTCCGGCGTCTCGGTGTACGGGAAGGCATCCTCCAGCTCCCGCTGCCAGGGCGTGTCCGGGCCGAACGCGTGCCCCTTGGACGCCTTGCGGGCGGCGTAGAGCTGGATGAGCTGGGCGGCGATCTCCTTGACCGCCTTGCGGGCGCGGGCCTTGGCCTTCTGCCAGTCCGAGCCGCCCATCTTGTGCAGGGTCGGCTGCTCGCCGCCCACGTACCGGGACAGCTGGTCGAGTTGGTCGGTCGGTACGAACAGCCGGTCACCGGGCTGGCCGCGCTTCGAGGCGGCGTACTCGATGACCAGGTACTCCCGGTCCGCACCGTTCACCGTACGCTGCACCATCTCCACGTACCGGCCGATGCCGTGCTGCTCGTGCACCACGTGGTCGCCGGTCTTCAGCTCCAGCGGGTCGATGGTGTTGCGCCGCCGGCTGGGCATCTTGCGCATGTCGCGGGTGGTCGCGCCCCGCCCACCGGTGATGTCGTTACCGGTGACGACGGCAAGTTGCGCCGTGTCGTCGAAGAAACCGTGGTTGAGCGAGCCACAGGTGATGACCAACTCACCGGGCTTCGGAGCCTCCTGGATCGTCTTCGCGGTCGCCACCCCGAGACCCGCGTCCCGTAGCACCTCGGCGGCCCGCTGAGCCGGCCCGTGCCCCTCGAACACCAGGGCGACCGCCCAGCCGTCACCGACCCAGCGCTTCAGGTCGTCGACCACCCGGCTGGTCTCGCCGTGGTAGAGCGGGGTCGGCTGCGCCGTCAGGGTGACCGGGATCGTGTCGTCGGGGGTGACCGTCGTCGCCTCCGGCTCGTCCTCCCACGGCGCGACCGTGCTGGTCGACTCCGCCCCCACCAGGCCGAACGGGGACACCGACCACCAGGGCTGGCCGAGTTCACCGGCGGTGGCGCGTACCTCGGCCAGGCTCTTGAAGGCTGCGGCCCCGAGGTCGATCGGGGCCTGGCCACCGACGGCGGCTGCGGCCCAGCTGGCCTGGAGAAACTCCTCCGAGGTACGGACCAGGTCGTGCGCCCGGGTACGGATCCGCTCCGGGTCGCAGAGCAGCACCCGCGTACCGGCCGGCATGCAGTGCGGCAGCAGTTCGAGCGAGTCCGGACCGATCAGGGCCGGGGACAGCGACTCCATTCCCTCGACCGGGATGCCCTCGGCCAGCTTGTCCAGGATCTCGGCCAGTTCGGGGTGCTCCTGCGCCAGCGCGGCGGCCCTGTCCCGCACCTCCGGGGTGAGCAGCAGTTCCCGACACGGCGGGGCCCAGAGCCGGGACACCGCCTCGATCGTGCGCTGGTCGGCGACGGCGAAGGTACGGATCTCCTCCACCTCGTCGCCCCAGAACTCGACCCGGGACGGGTGCTCGTCGGTGGGCGGGAAGACGTCCAGGATGCCGCCGCGTACCGCGTACTCGCCACGCTTGGTGACCAGGTCGACGCGGGCGTACGCAAGGTCGGTCAGCCGCCGGGCGATCGTCTCCAGTTCCGCCTCGGCCCCGACGGCGAGCTGAACCGGTTCCAGGTCGCCGAGCCCCTTGAGCTGTGGTTGCAGCACCGAGCGGACCGGCGCGACGACCACCCGCAGTGGCCCGCCGCTCTCCTCGATCTCCGGATGGGCCAGCCGACGCAGTACCGCCAGCCGGCGGCCCACCGTGTCCGACCGGGGGGACAGGCGCTCGTGCGGCAGTGTCTCCCAGGCCGGGAAGACCGCCACCTGGTCGGCGGGCAGCAGGCTGCCCAGGGCGCTGGCGAGATCGTCGGCTTCCCGGCTGGTGGCGGTGACGGCCAGCACCGGACGGCCCGCGCCGCCCCGCTCCGGTTCGGCCGCGACGGCGGCCACGATGAACGGGCGCAGCGCCGTCGGGGCGGTCAGGTCCAGCTCGTCGCCCCGGTTCGCGCGGGCGAAGTCACGGGTACGGGCCAGCGCGGCGTTGCCGAGGGCCGCCTGAAGCAGGCCGGCAAGCATCGTCATCGATCACAACCTCCGCGTGGGCACACGACAATCACCCCGCATCCGGGCCGGGACGGGGGTGTGGGCCGACCGGTCGAAGCGGGGGAGGCGAACCTTTCCACCCTATCCCCAGTCAGCGACAAACCGCCTTGTCCCGGCATCGCCCGTTCGATCATGCTCGTCCGCATGACAGGACACCCGGACACGGAACACCGGCAGACGGACACGGATCAGCATCGGGCGGACGCGGCTCAGCGACAGGCGGAGCCGCGACAGTGGCGGGCGCAGTTCGACGCGGAGGTCAGTTTCGCCAACGGCGGCGGACTGCGTACCGAGGGCTTCCGGCTGGACATTCCGGGCACGAAGATCAGCGACGACGAGTTGGCCGCGCTCCTCGTCCGCCACCTCGGGCTGCTGATGGTGGCCGAGGTACGGATCAGCAACAAGACGATCATCCAGGAGGCGCACAAGGGCGGCCGGGGCGTATCCGCCTCCCCTGGTGCCGGGGATGCCCGACGGCTGGTCGAGTTGAGCCACGTCATCCGGGACGGGATGACCACCCTGCCGGGGTGGCCCGCGCCGCGCATCACCGAATGGCTGACCTGGGAGGCGTCCCGGGCGAACTACGCGGCCGGCACCGAGTTCCACGTCGCCCGGATCGACATGATCGCCAACACCGGCACGTACGTGGACACACCCGCCCACCGCTGGGCCGGTCAGGCCGACCTGTCCGGGGTGGCCCTCGACCGCCTCGCTGACCTGCCCGGCGTCGTCGTACGGGTCCCGGCCGGGGTGCGGGCCGTCGACCGGCTGATGCTGGCCCCGTACGAGGTGACGGGACGGGCGGTGCTGCTGCACACCGGTTGGGACGAGCACTTCGGCACCGACCGGTACGGCTCCCCGGAGCACCCGTACCTGACCGGGGACGGAGCGCAGTGGCTGGTCGAGGCGGGTGCGGCGCTGGTCGGCATCGACTCGATCAACATCGACGACATGAGCCCGGCGGCGGCCGGCACACGACCGGCGCACAGCGCCCTGCTGGCGGCCGGTGTCCCGATCGTCG
This sequence comes from Micromonospora sonneratiae, assembly GCF_042679305.1. Classification (NCBI taxonomy): domain Bacteria; kingdom Bacillati; phylum Actinomycetota; class Actinomycetes; order Micromonosporales; family Micromonosporaceae; genus Micromonospora; species Micromonospora sonneratiae. The sequence continues at coordinate 59,031 of NZ_JBHTMP010000026.1, forward strand.
AGCACCTACGCGGGCTCGACGCGCTGCCACCGGACGGTTTCCGGTTCACCGCTGCCCCGCCCCGGGTCGACGGCATGGGCACCTTCCCCGTACGCGCCTTCGCCATCGTCGGCACCGCCTGACGGTCGCCCGGCTGCCACGCGCTGCGGTGGTAGTGGTGGTGGTGCCGCCCGGTGCCATCACGCTACCCGTCATCGCGGGGTGACGCGTGGCAGCCAGCCGGGCGGCTCCAACCGCTACATCATGTTCGCTAAGGGCCTTCGCTCAGAAGCTGCGCCTCGGTCTTGGTGATGAGGGGCAGATCCTGCGCCGTACCACTCAGGGTGCCGGGCAGGGCCTTACTGTCGACATCGACCTTCTGGAAGGCCGAAGCGCTGGTCGACTTCGCGTACACGCCGGCAGGACCGCCGACCACGACGTAGCCGCCGGCACGGTCGTTGGGGCCGTACATCGCCGGGGTGACGAACAACAGGTAGGGGCCACCGGACAGCAGTCCGAGCTTGCCGGTGTTCACATCGACACCGGGGCTGACCAGGTCTATCTCCTGCACGTCCAGGTTGCCTCGGAGGACACTGGTGACGGTCATGCGCACGTACTGCGTCGGCGCCGAATCCGGTTGGCCGTGCTTGGCCGGCAGCGGAACGCTGTGCGACTTGCCCGTCGGGGTGGCCAGGATGATCGCGCTGGCCTTGTCTGCGAGCTGTTGGACCGACATGTAGTCGTACGCCCGCGTGCCCTCGACCTCGAAGCGTGGAAGTTGAGAACCTTCCTGGGCTGGGGTGGCACATGCTGCCAATCCGCCGGCGATGAGTGCCGCCGTGGCGATGACGCCGATACGCAACCGCTTAGTAGAGCGCATTGATGCCCGCCTTATCATCGCTCTGGGGGGTCGTAACGCCGGCGCTATGCCGGTTGCTGTCGTACGGATACATCAGCTTGATCGGGCTGCTCGTATTATGTGCCAGACCGAGTGCGTGGCCGAACTCGTGAGCGGCCACGCCCTGCTTCTGGGCAGTAGTATAGCTGGAAACCGATGTCCAATTTATCACTACCTCCACCTGGCCAGTGGCAAAGAAGCCACCTACGCAGGGGGTGGGAGGATCCTGGACGGTCCCCTTCTTGCGAGTGACACCGGTCCACGCCACGGTGTTGCCGCGACTCTCGTTGGTCGCATAGATGTGTTCACCCGAGTTCACCCAGGTGAGCGATGCGTCCAGACCACCCCAGGAGGCCGCCGCGTTGTTCCAGATCGGGAACGAGATGAGCGGTGACGGCACATAGTACTTCACCGCCGAGGTATTCCACTTGCATCCGTTGAGGACGTAGGCACTCGCACTCCCCTGTGGCACGACGACCGACAGGGCACCCACGAGCGCCACGACTGACGCCCGACCAACTCCTCTCAGGATGGCTGGTTTGGCACGTGGCCCCCTCAGGCCCGGACCGGATCGAGTGATTCGCATTCCGCCTCCTCCTCCAGGGCAGTCGGGGGCCTGGCCTGCCAGTCGTTACCACCACCTCGTCCGACAGCACCCCCGGGGCAACACTAGCCAATTAATAGAAGCTCTTCAATGTCTGTGAAAATCAGTCAATTGCACTGACAGCCGCCACCCGAAGCGAAGTCGAATGATCTCGACCTGGGCTTGAGCAACTACGCCCAGCGGCACCCGGTCCTCACCGGCAGGGCCAGATCGTCATGGCCCCCGATGTCGGCGCTGCCGCTGGGCTTCGCAGTCACGGAAACCCGAACCCTGGTGGGGTCGGGCGCCCTCCCGACCGGACTACTCGCCACCGCGACCCGGCTGCTCGCCGTCGAGGACGCGCTGCCAGGCGGTTGCGTACAGTTCGGTCAGCGGGCGGGTCGGCCAGGACATCCCCTCGACCTCACTCCCGTCGGCAGAGAGCCCCAGGCCGTAGAGCGGGGCCTTCCAGGACTCCAACGGAAGATGGTTCTTGCCCGCTTTGGCCCACCCGCCCGGCAGGAACACCCCGCGCCCGGCCCGGGCCCGCTTCGCCTCGACCACCAGGCCACGCTCGACCAGCGTCGCCACCGCCGCCCTGTGCCGGGGCGGCTTCCACCCGTTCCAGGCACGGATGTTCTGGTCGGTCGGTTTCAGCAGCGTCAACAGTTCCAGATAGAGCGCGGCCGGGTCGGGTGCCAGGTCCAGCCGCTGGCCCACCTCGGCCACCAGATCCGGCACGCTGGCCAGCGGGTACGCCTCGTACGCCCCGTCGGGCAGCGCCCCGGACCGGATGCGCGCCACCATCCGCCCACACTCCTCGCTGAGCAGCCACTGCACGGCGGCGAAGTCCCAGCCGCCGATCCACGCCATGGCCCGCAACTGCTCCGATCGGGTGTCGTCGCCGTAGAAGGCCGGACGGAAGAAGAGGCTCGGGTCCTGCTCCCGCGAAACGCCCCGGAGTAGATAGGTCCCGCCGAGGGTGACGACGGTAAGACCATCATCGATGGTCGCCACGTCGAGCGGCTCCGGGCCGTGGTACGGCTTGTCGCCGAAGCGGGCTCGCAACTCCTCCTCGGTACGGTGACGGTAGTGCGCACGCCCGGCACTCAACAGAAGCCCAGGGTGGGAGAGCCGGGCGCGCAGCAGTTCGACCGTGGCGGGGACGCCGGCCCTGACCGGGTCACCGGCGGGCAGTTCGGCGTAGGCCCACTGGGCCCCGACGGCGAGGTTTCTCAGCAGGTTCCCGAATCGCCAGACGCCCGTGCCCCCATCGCCATCGGTGACCTTGTAGCCGTACTCCCCCTTCTTGATCCAGGTGTCCAGGTTGGTGGTGAGGGACGCAACGGCATGCGGCTCCGCGATCGTCACACACAGTTCGGTGGTGGAATCGGCCGTGGGCAGCTTCGTCGCCGCCGCCAGGGTCGCCTCGGGCACACTGACCTTGCGGCCGACCACGGCATTCCACCGCTGCGCCACCCGCTCGGCCACCGCACACATCCCGCCGGGTGCCCACAACTCGGCCGGGTCGGCAGGCAGCACGTCGGCCAGCAGGTCGAGCCGCTGCTCCGCGCTGAGCACGCCGAGTTCCTGCCGGCCCGACTCAGCCTCGGCGGTCTTCATCCGGAGGATCTTGCGTTCCGTCGGGTCCAGGAACGGCGGGTTGTACGAGCCGGTGCCGGGAATGCCGGCGAGGACGAGCCCGGCGGCGGGGCGGCTCAACCCCGTACGCTCGGCGAGAACACCGACCGCCGCGACGTCGTGCGGCACCGGCCCCCGCTCCCGGACGAGGGCGACGAGGCGGCGCAGGACGTCCGCTCCACCCCAGTTCCGAGGGGCGTCCGTCACCCCGACGACGGTTCCCAGCGCCGGCGGTTCACCGGCACCGGTACGCAGTTCGACGAACCGGCGCTGGCCCTTGGCGACCCAGCCGACCGTCACCGCCGCCCCGGACTCCCCGCGGACGAACAGGTGCCCGGTCCCCTCGGCCTCCACCACGCCGATACGCAGCGACGCCTCCGGATCGGCGAAGGGAGTCTGCGCCCAGACCTCCAGCAGGGCCAGCAGTCGGGCCCGGCGCTCGTCCCGGGTGGAGGCGGCCACGGCGCGTAGGGCGACACCGCCGATCCGGCCGATCAGTGACACCCAGTAGTCGGTGACTGTCGGCCCGCCCTCGGCGGCGAACCGATCCGGGGTCACGGCACCGGTGAGCAGGCCGCCGACGAGCTGGATCCGGCGCAGAGACCCGCCGTCGTGCTGCGTCATCCACCGATCGGCCAGCCCGTACAACGCCTTCGGCATTTTCGCATCGTCCAGGGGATGCCTGGTCGTCTCCTCCTCCGGCACCGTCCCGGACGACGCCGGTTCGGCGCCGGCCTCAGCCGCCTGGCCTACAACGGCCGCCTGGCCTACAACGGCCACCTGGCCTACAACGGCCGCCTGGCCTGCACCGGTCGGTTGGCGCAGCCGGCGCAACGCGGGCACCCGTTCCAGGTCGCTCCGGTCCCGGTACCGGTCCAGGCTCCTCTGCAACAGTGGCGCGAACACCGGGTTGGCGACCAGTGCCGGAATGTCCTCTTCGGGATCCCGGTCGGACATCCAGACGTGGAAGTCGAGCCCGGTGTCCCCCGCCGGAGCCGCCACTGGTACGCCGTTCGCGAGGCAGGTCTCCAACACCCGTACGTCGATCGCACGCTGCCCGTAGTCGGAACCGTGCAGCCGGACGGGGACGTCGTCTTCGACGAGCCGGGCGCTCAGTGCGGCGATGAGCCAACCGAACTGACGTGGCAGTGTCCGGTACACGCGGTCCCGGGGGGCCCGCCTCGCGTGGATGACGGCCCGGCTGAGCCAACGTCCCGCAGCCTGGGCTGGCTCGGGTTGGGCGCCGCCTTCGTGCGCGTCCGCGTCGGTCCGGGTGGACGGTGCACGCGTCAGGAGGTCGAGCGCGCCGCTCTCGTTGAGCAGCTCGAACCACCAGCCGTCGATACGGTCGGCCACGGGGAACACGTCGAGCAGCCGACGCTGGATCCGCGTCGAGCCCTTGGCCAACGCGACGAGCGCCGGCCGCCACGCCTTCCACACCGCCACTGGCGTCTCACGGATCGCGGGCAACGGCAGCAGCCGCTCGATGAGGCGTTGCTGCTCGACGTCGGCGTCCCGGCCAGCGGCGCGGGCCGCCGCCGCGAGCTGTCGTGGCAGCTCCGGCCAGGGCGGCTGGCCGTGCCGGGTACGCAGCTCGGCGAACTCGATCAGTGCCACGAGGGCGGGTTCGGGCGCGTACCGGTCACGCAGCACGGCCCCGAACCGGCCGGCCACCTTGGCACTGATCGCCCCCGCAGCGGCGAACTCCCGGTGGGTCGCCAGCCAGCTTTCGTCGACCGGAATGCTGTGCTCCTCCTCGACCTCCCGTGCCCGGCCGAACGCCATCGCCGCCCGCTTGGGGTCCCGCACCGCGATGAGCTGCCGACCAGCGTGCTCCCAGAAGACCGGCAGATGCCCCACCGGCAACCGGCGGGCCACCCACTCGTAGGTGCCCATCGCGTCGTGGGGCGCCTTACGGGCGGCCTGTTCCAGGTCGTCGACCACCGCGAGGGCCGCCTCCGCGTTCTCCGGATCGGCGACGAGCGCCCAGGCGGGGTACGTCCGGCAGGTCAGCACCTGCGCGGGAATCGGATCACACTCCTGGCCCGTGTCGTCGCGGCAGGTCAAACCCGTTCCGGTCAGGCTGAGCTCGTACCCGTCTCCGGCCGAAACCCAGATGGCCTGGCTGCTGTTCTGCATGGCGGGCATGATGACAAAGCAGGCTGACATTCCCCGATGCGCCACGACCTCTGGGCAGCGGGCGACCGGCTCGTCTGGGACGGCAGGCTGTCGGATAACCACGGGCACCAGGTATTCCCAGAGAGCTGGCATTGCTCCCGTTCTCCGGCAGTCGGGCCGTCGCCGCTGGCCGGTCAGGACTGGAGGTGACGGAGGACGGCGAGCACCCGGCGATGGTCGGACTCCGACGGCGGCAGTCCGAGCTTGCTGAAGATGCTCGTGATGTGTTTCTCCACCGCGCCCACGCTGAGGTAGAGCGACGCGGCGATCGCCGCGTTCGAGCGCCCCTCGGCCATCAGCCGTAGCACCTCACGTTCGCGCTCGGTGAGCGCGGCCAACTCGTCCGTGCGCTTCGGGGCGGTGAGGATCTGGGTGACCACCTCCGGGTCGAGGACGGTGGCGCCGCCGGCGATCCGCACCAGCGCGTCGGCGAACTCGGCGACATCCGCCACCCGGTCCTTCAGCAGATAGCCGACCCCCTCGGCGCCACCGGCCAACAACTGGGCCACGTACCTGGTCTCGACGTACTGGGAGAAGAGCAGCACTCCCGTACGCGGATGCGCGGCGCGTAGGGCGAGTGCCGCACGCAGGCCTTCGTCGGTGTGGGTTGGCGGCATCCGGATGTCGACCACGACCACATCCGGCCGGTGTTCGTCGACGGCGGTCAGCAGCGCGTCCCCGTCGGCGACGGCTGCGCGCACCCGGTGGCCACGATCGGAGAGCATGTGCACGAGCCCGTCCCGCAGCACACCGGAATCCTCGGCAAGGACGATTTCCAAGCCGGTCATGATCACACTCCTCGCCGTCTCACGCTCACGCACCTCGCCGCTCCCGCCGACGCGGGACGTCCGGTCTCACACGCGCATCGGCAGGTCGAGCTGGATCGTGGTAGGCCCGCCGAGCGGACTATCGATCTCCATCGAACCGTCCACGGCGCGTACCCGATCCCGCAGCCCGCTCAGGCCCCCGCTGGGCACCGTACCGTCGGACCGGGCGGGCGGCCCGAACCGGGCACCGCCCCCGCCCTCGTCGCGAACCAGCACCCGCAGCCGTTGGCCGTGCTGGCCCACGTCGACCGTGGCACGCCGGGCGCCGCTGTGCTTGGCGACGTTGGTAAGCAGCTCGGCGACGCAGAAGTAGGCGATCGTCTCGATCGCCGGGGACGGCCGGTCGGCCACCTCCACCCGCAGCGTCACCGGCACTGCGCCACGCGAGGCCAACGTGCCCAGGGCATCGGCCAGACCGTTGTCGAGCATCGGCGGATGGATGCCCCGTGCCAGGTCCCGCAGCTCGGTGATGGCCTCCTTCGCGTCCCGGTGTGCGTTCTCCACCAGGGTCCGGGCGGCCGGGGCGACATCCTCGCCGAGTTTCTCCTTCGCCATCCCGAGCTTCATCGCCAGCGCGACCAGCCGGGCCTGGGCACCGTCGTGCAGGTCACGCTCGATCCGTCGCAGCCGCGCGGCGGAGTCGTCGACGGCGTACGCCCGGCTCTGTTCGAGTTGGTCCACCCGGTCGGCGAGCCGGGTCGGGCCGAGCAGCCCGCGCATCAGCAGGCGGTCCAGCCCCAGAACGCCATGCAACACCCAGGGGCCGACCAGGAGCAGGAGTACGCCCACCCCGGCCAGCAGGATCGCCCGAGGCCAGCTGTCGAAGAAGAAGTCGCCGAGCTGGAGGGCCGCGTAGTGCTTCCGCCCCGCGCTGTCGGTGTTGACCGGGCGGACCTGTCGCCACCAGAACGGGTAGCTCAGGAAGAACAGCGCATAGGTCGGGAACACCACCGCGACCACGGCCGCCAGCACGCCCACCGGGAGCTTGACGACCAGGTACGCCAACCCGCGCCAACCCGTACCGTCGGTTAGTCCGGCCCGGACGAAGCCGACTGGGCCGGTGGCCGACCGGCGGACCGGTCGTGGGTCGGCCAGCTGGATACCGAGCGCCGCTCGACCGAACCGGCGGTGCAGCGCGCCCCAGCCGCGCGCCCCGAGGACCCCCGCAGCGAGCAGCGGCAGGCCGAGCAGTGTCAGCGAGAGCACGCCGCCGAGCACCAGCGTGAGCACGGCGTACGCGAATCCGAGTACTGCCAGCGGGAGGCTGGCCAGCGCGTATCCAAATTCCTTCCAGAACCGGCGGAGGCGAGTCATGCGCCCAGCCTTCCCGGTCCGGGTGACCGCCGCCCACCAGGCCGACCCCCGTTCTGCATTCGGGCTATCCCCACCGAGACAGAGGGGCCAGCCTGGTCGATCGGCGGTGCCCTGGTCGGCAGAGTCGACAGTGGCCCGATGCCGTCCCGTTGAACGGAGAGAACAGTGAGATACCGCCCATGGACCGCCCTGGTAGCGGTCGGTGCGCTGGCAACGACCTCGCTCGCATTCGCGCTGCCCACCCCGGCACCAGCCGCAGCGGTCGGTGCGCCCGCCATCGAGGTCGCCGAAGCTGGTGGAACGGCCGACGCGGCTCCGCTACGCATGGCGCTCGACCAGATGGTCACGGACGGCTATCCAGGAGTGGTCGCGTACGGCCGGGTCGGCGAGCGGCGATGGCAGCTTGCCGCCGGGGTCGCCGACCGCGCCACCGGCCGGCCCGCCCGGCCCGGCGACCGGTTCCGTATCGCGAGCAACACCAAGGCGTTCGTCTCGACCGTGCTTCTCCAGTTGGCCGGTGAGCGGCGGCTGTCCCTCGACGACCCGGTGGAGAAGTGGCTGCCGGGGGTGGTGCAGGGGGCAGGCAACGACGGGTCGAAGATCAACATCCGGCAACTGTTGAACCACACCAGCGGTCTCTGGGACCCGACCACGGAGCGGAGCTTCTGGGCGCCGTACCTCGATCAGCAGCAATGGGACCACGTCTACCCGCCGCGCGAGGTGGTCGCCGCAGCGGTCGCCCACCCGCCGAACTTCGCACCCGGCACGTCGTGGGACTACTCGAACACCAACTATCTGTTCGCCGGCCTGGTCGTCGAGGCGGTCACCGGCCGGGACGCGGTCACCGAGGTACGGCAGCGGATCTTCCGACCGCTCGGCCTGCACCACACCACGTTCCCGGTCACCGATCCGGAAATCCATGGTCGTCACCTGCACGGCTACGACCTCGTCGGGCGCGATCTGACCCGCTTCAGCCCGTCGTACGACTGGACCGCTGGCGCGATCGTCAGCACCACGGCGGAACTCGCCCGGTTCCACGCGGCGCTGTTCGGCGGCAGACTGCTGCGCCCAGCCCAGCAACGGGAGTTGGAGACCGTGTTGCCGATGGACGGCCCGTCCGGCGGGTACGGCCTTGGGGTGCGGCGGATGGATGTGCCCTGCGACTCGGGTCCGGTGCCGGTCTGGCAGACCGACGGCGGCGGGCCAGGCTTCACCAGCATCGCGCTGACCAGCCTCGACGGTTCCCGCCAACTGGTCCTGGCCGGCAACGTGTACGACATCGACCGGGACGTACGAGGTCTGCCTCCGGTCCCGAACAGCACCGGCTCCCTGATCGCCCTCCGTTCGGTGATCTGCGCCAGCTAACGGCGTCCCAGCCGGACGCCTCCGAGATCCGTTGCCGGTTCGGCGAGGTCGGTCAGTAGCGGACGGAGATGCTTCGGTTCACCGCGTCGACCCGGGCGGTGCCGCCGTACGGGACAATCAACTGCGGGTCGGTGTGCCCGATGTCGAGGTCGAACACGGCCACGGTGTCCGGGGCGTACTCGGAGAGGGCCCGCAGTACGGCGGCCCGCTGCGCCTCGGCGTACGCCTGCTTCTGCTCCTGGTTGTTGGGTTTCGCGAAGTCCCACGCCTTCGCGCGGGCGACCAGCACGGCCGGGAAGCCGGCCAGCAGGCCACGCTCCCCCAGGTTGCGCAGCATGCGGTAGACCTCGACGTCGGAGGGCAACTCCTCGGAGGTCTCCATCAGGAAGACCGAGCCGGCGTACGACTCGCTCGGGCCGACCCGACCGGCCTGGAGGATCCGGGAGAGGATCTCCAGGTTGCCGCCCCAGACCGGCCCCTCGACCGTGTGGGCCGGGCCGTGCCAACTCCACCCGGTGCCGGGGAACATGGTCGACGGCCGGTCCAGGCCCGCCGGGTCCTGCCAGTCGCCCGGTTCGTCACCCCACTCGTCAGCCGGCGCGAGGTCGTACCAGCCGGAGGTGAACAGTGCGGCCCGCAGCGAGTCGAGGCTGGTCGGGTGCATCTCGACCGGGCGACCGAGGTGCACCAGCACCGAGCCGCCGTGGTAGCCCACGATGCCGAGGCCGTACAGGTGGTTGAGCAGGTTGGTGTTGTCCGAGTAGCCGAAGAACGGCTTCGGATTGGCCCGGAGCACCTCGTCGTCGAGATGCGGGATGACGGTCACCTGGTCGTCGCCGCCGACGGTGGCCAGTACGGCGGTGATCGTCGGGTCGGCGAACGCGGCGTTGAGGTCCCGGGCCCGGTCGCGCGGGTCGGCCTGCCACTGCCGGGTGGTCGGATACTCCACCGGTTCCAGGCCGAGTTCGTCCCGCAGCCGGCGCAGCCCGAGTTCGTGCACGTGGGGAAAGATCGCCGGCAACGCGGTGGACGGCGACACGACGGCGACCCGGTCCCCGGGCCGCGGCTTCGCTGGATACCTCAGATCATGCATGGTCAGGACGCTATCGGCCGCGCCAAACGATTAAATTCCTCATAAGCTGACACGTGGTCGGACGGGGGACCGAAACCGGCCGACGAGCATGGCCGGGGCGACCGGAAGGACCCTGCTGCGAAAGCAGTAACCGAGGGGCCCTTCCTTACCCCCCGGTCCACGCCGATACGATCCAGCCAGTCGGGACAGCGCTGTCCTTCACACTTCGGTTAAGGAGCGCACCGTGACCGACCTCCATGAATCCAGTGGCCCCGACGCCGCACTCCGGGCCGACATCCGCCGCCTCGGCACCCTTCTCGGACAGACCCTGGCCCGCCAGGAGGGCCCGCCGCTGCTCGATCTCGTCGAAGAGATCCGCGCGCTGGTCCGCTCCGACGCCGAGGCCGCCGCGACCCGGCTGGCCGGGATGGACGTCACCACCGGTACGAAGCTGGCCCGGGCCTTCTCCACCTACTTCCACCTGGCCAACATCACCGAGCAGGTGCACCGGGCCCGGGACCTGCGCCGGCAGCGCGCGACCCAGGGCGGCTGGCTCGACCAGGCAGCCAAGCTGATCGCCGAACGGGGCGTGCCCGCCGAGGAGATCGCGGCAGCGGCCCGGCGGCTGGCCGTACGGCCGGTCTTCACCGCCCACCCGACCGAGGCGGCCCGCCGGTCGATCCTGTCGAAGCTGCGGGCGGTCGCCGACGAACTCGACGCCGAGACGGCCAACGCCGTGCTCTACGGCGCCAGCGACGAGGGCCCCACCAACCGGCGCCTGGCCGAACTGCTCGACCTGCTGTGGCAGACCGACGAGTTGCGCCTGGACCGGCCCGACCCGACCGACGAGGCCCGCAACGCGATCTACTACCTGCGGGACCTGTACGCCGCCGCCACCCCCCAGGTGCTCGACGACCTGGCCGACACGCTGCGCGGTCTCGGGGTGGAGACCTCCCCCACCGCCCGGCCGCTGACCTTCGGCACCTGGATCGGCGGTGACCGGGACGGCAACCCGTTCGTCACCCCGCTGGTGACCCGGGACGTCCTTCTCATCCAGTACGAGCACGGCATCCAGGCGACCGAGGCGGCCCTGGAGGGGCTGATCAGCGAGGTCTCGGTCTCCCGGCGGCTACGGGCGGTCTCCCTGGACCTGTCGGCCAGCCTCGCCACCGACCTCGACGCGCTGCCCGAGGTGTCGGCCCGGTTCCGGCGGACCAACGCCGAGGAGCCGTACCGGCTCAAGGCGCGCTGCATCAAGGCCAAACTGGCCAACACCCGGCTACGGCTGAGCCGGGGCACCCCGCACGTGCCGGGCCGGGACTACCGGGGCTCGGCGGAACTCATCGCCGACCTGGAGCTGATGCGCGCATCACTGGCCCGCAACTCCGGCCAGCTGACCGCCATCGGCCGCCTGGCCACGGCCATCCGTACGGTCTCCGCCTTCGGGCTGCACCTGGCGACCATGGACGTACGCGAACACGCCGAGGCACACCACGGGGTGCTCGCCCAGTTCTACTCCCAGGTCGGCGAGGTGACCGACTACAGCACGATGCCCCGGGGCGAGCGGACCAAGCTGCTGGCCGAGGAGTTGGCCGGACGTCGCCCGCTGTCCACCGTCGACACGCCGTTGACCGAGGCGGCCCGCAAGACGTTCAACGTCTTCGGCACGATCCGCGAGGTGCAGGAACGGTTCGGCGTCGAGGTGATCGAGTCGTACATCATCTCGATGACGATGGGCGCCGACGACGTACTGGCCGCCGTGGTGCTGGCCCGGGAGGCCGGGCTGATCGACGTGCACAGCGGCCGGGCGCGGATCGGCTTCGTGCCGCTGCTGGAGACCCCGGCCGAGCTGAACGCCGGCGGTGAACTCCTCGACGAACTGCTCTCCATGCCGGCGTACCGGGCGATCGTCGCCGCCCGGGGACACGTGCAGGAGGTGATGCTCGGCTACTCCGACTCCAACAAGGAGGCCGGGATCACCACGAGCCAGTGGTCCATCCACAAGGCGCAGCGGGCGCTGCGGGACGTGGCCGCCCGGCACGGCGTACGGCTGCGGTTGTTCCACGGTCGCGGCGGTACGGTCGGCCGGGGTGGTGGACCCACGCACGAGGCGATCCTGGCCCAGCCGTACGGGACGCTGGACGGCGCGATCAAGGTGACCGAGCAGGGTGAGGTCATCTCCGACAAGTACACCCTGCCGTCGCTGGCCCGGGAGAACCTCGAACTGACCCTGGCCGCCGTGTTGCAGAGTGCCCTGCTGCACACCACCCCGCGCCAGCCGGCCGAGATGCTGGAACGCTGGAACGAGACCATGGAACTGGTCTCCGACGCGGCCTTCCGTCAGTACCGGTCCCTGGTCGAGAATCCGGACCTGCCGGCCTACTTCTGGGCGTCCACCCCGACCGAGTTGCTGGGCGCGCTCAACATCGGCTCCCGGCCGGCGAAACGTCCCAACACCGGGGCCGGGCTGAGCGGCCTGCGGGCCATCCCGTGGGTCTTCGGCTGGACCCAGACCCGGCAGATCGTGCCCGGCTGGTTCGGGGTCGGTACCGGGCTGGCCGCCGCCCGGGAGGCCGGCCTGTCGGACGTGCTGGCGGAGATGCACCGCAACTGGCACTTCTTCGGCACGTTCCTGTCGAACGTCGAGATGATGCTGACCAAGACCGACCTGAACATCGCCCGCCGGTACGTACAGACGCTGGTGCCGAAGCCACTGCACCCGATCTTCGAAAAGATCGAGGAGGAGTACGAGCGCACCAAGAGCGAGGTGCTGGCGGTCACCGCCTCGCCCGCGTTGCTGGAGAACTCGCCGGTGTTGCAGCGGACCCTCGCCGTCCGGGACACCTACCTGGAGCCGTTGCACCACCTACAGGTGGCGCTGCTGCGGCAGTACCGCGACTCCGGGGCGGCGGGCCGGGCGGTAGCCACGGCGCCCGGCGGACGGCGGGCACCCGGCGACGGTACGGCGTTGGAGCGGGCGCTGCTGACCACGGTCAACGGGATCGCCGCCGGTATGCGCAACACCGGCTGACCCCGGCACTTCAGGTGTCGGGACGGGCCCCTTCCAAGTCGGAAAGCGACAGGAAGGGGCCCGTTCCGACAGCAGATCAGCTGGTTTCGCCGGCGACGCTGAACGAGCGCAGCCGGTTGATGGCCAGCACGGTGAAGCCGACCGAGAACACGACGGTCATCACGATCGCGACCGGCGTCGACACGGTGGTGCTGATCAGGGTGGTCGGCGCGATCCGGTCGGCCAGCGCCACCACGTACTGCTGGATGGAGAGCACCTGGGTGCCGCTGACTACGTTGCCCAGCAGCCCCTCCCAGATCAGCACGTAGACCAGGCCGAGCAGGACCGGTCGCCGGGTGACCAGGCTGAGCGCCACGAACAACGCCGAGTACGCCAGCGCGCCGACCGTACCCGCTGCCGCCAGCCCGAGCCCGAACCGTACCGACTCGGCCAGCACCCCGGCGACGTACAGCGGGACGGCGGTGGTCAACGCGGTCACCCCGGTTGCCACGAGCAGCTTGGGCAGCACAATCTGCCAGCGTGGCAGCGGTTTGGTCAGGATGTGCACGATCGTGCCGTCGTCGATCTCGGACCCGAGCACGCCGGTGCCGACGACCAGCGCGACGACCGGCAGTACGACGGCCAGCCCGAGGCCCAGCAGCACCGGCGGGCCCCACTCGCCGGGGTCGACACCGAAGGAGCGGGCCGTCACGGCCAGGGCGATCAGCAGGGCGGGCAGGGGTAGCAGCATCAGGAACCGGCGACGGCCGAACAGCCCGCGTGCGGTGATCCACGAAACCGTCGACATGATTACTCCTTCGTTTGCGACTGTGGGGCTCGCAGAACCGGCTCTTCTCGCATTCCGGCTCGGTCGCGTCCCACGCGAACCGCCCCGGAACGCTCGCTCCTCGCGCGCACGGCCTCAGGCCTCCACCAGGTAGGAGAACACGCTCTCCAGGGACTCGTCCGAGGGCAGCAGCCGGCGTACCCGGATGCCCGACGCCAACGCGATCTTGGGCAGGGCGCGGGTGAAGCTGCCGTAGTCACCGGCACGTACGGTCAGGCCGCTCCGGTCGATCTCCACCCCGGTCACGGACGGCTCGCCGATCAACGCCACCGCCAACCGCCGGTCGTCGGTCGACTGCACCGCGAAGACGTGCGGCCGGTTGGTCATCAGCCGTCGGATCGTACGGAAGTCGCCCGACGCGGCCAGCCGACCCGCCACGATCACCTGCACGGTGCCGGAGACCTGCTCGACCTCCTCCAGGATGTGCGAGCTGAACAGAATCGTCCGGCCCTGCGCACCGAGCCGGTGCAGCAGGTCCATCATGTGCAGCCGCTGTCGGGGGTCCATGCCGTTGAACGGCTCGTCGAGCAGCAGCACCTCCGGATCGTGCACCAGCGCCGCCGCGACCCGGGTACGCTGCCGCATCCCCTTGGAGTAGGTCCCGATCCGACGGTCCTGGGCGTCGGTCATCTCCACCAGTTCGATGGCCCGCTTCGCCGCCGCGGCCGGATCGGGCAGCCGGTGCAGCTTCGCGCTGGCCAGCACGAACTCGTACGCGGTGAGGAAGGTGTGCACCGCCTCCCGTTCGCTGACCAGCCCGAGTTGACGGTAGACGGCCGGGTTACGCCAGGCCGGGGTGCCGCCGACGGTGACACTGCCCCGGGAGGGGGCCAGGAAGCCGGCCATCATGTGCAGCAGGGTGGTCTTGCCGGCTCCGTTGGGGCCGAGCAGCCCGGTCACCCCGGCACCGAGGCTCATGGTCACGTCGTTGACGGCGACCACGTTGCCGTACCAGCGGGAGACCCCGCTCAGTTCCACGTCAGTCATTTGGCGGCGACCTTCCGGTAACGGGCGAGCAGCAGGGCGACGCAGGCGGCCACCAGCACGATCAGGGCCACGCCGTAGACCGGACCGGTGCCACCGATGGTCATCGCCAGTCCGGGCTCGGGGAACAGCCAGCCGCCCGCGCTCTGTACCAGGGTGGTCGGGGAGGCCAGGAAGGCCAGCTCGTTGACGATCCGCGACGGCATCACCGACAGCACGCCGACGATCGGCGTGGTCATCAGGAAGACGGCGACGATGCCACCGGCGGCGAACGCCCGCTTGCCGGTCAGCGACGCCACCAGCAGGCTGATCGTGGCGAACACCACCGCCCACATCCCGGCATAGAGCAGACCGGGTACGAGGTCGAGGAACTCGTCCCACACGCCACGCATACCGGTCTTGGTGGTGAAGGCTCCCCCGGCGAACATCAGCAGTTGCGGGCCACCGAGCAGCAGCCACACCGCCGAGGCCAGCGCGGCGAGCTTGGCCAGCGCATAGTCGGAGCGGCGCAGCGGCCGGGAGAAGTAGAGCGGAAGCACGCCGCTGTGCAGGTCCCGGGAGACCAGTTCGGGGGCCAGCACCGCGACGAAGAAGATCAGCAGCCAGCTCATCGACCCGGCGAACTGGGCGTAGGTCATGACCACTTCGCCGAACTGGGCCCGGACGGCGGTGAGGACGGCGGCGACCACCGTCACGATGCCGACGATCAGCCACGGGAAGATCTTGGCCTTGGCGCTACGGCCCAGGCCGAAGGCGGTACGCAGACCGTGCAGGTAGAGGGAGCCGACGACGTACCGTCGGCCGAGCCGGGGCCCGTCGTACCGCTGGTAGCCGATGTCGTGGATCACCCCGCCGGGCGTGGTGGTCCGGGTCTCAAGCGTGGGCACTGACGGCCTCCCTGGTGGCGAAGAGCTCGGCCACGCGGTGCCGGCGCTGGTCGAGACGGTGGAGCGGCAGGTCCAACTCGGCCACCGCGGTCAGGATCAGGTCGTACGTCCCATCGGACGCCAACGGTACGAGCAGCAGGCGGCCCTCCCGCCGGACCGGCAGGTCCAGGGCGGTCAGCCGGGCGGCGAGTTCCTCGGTGCCCTCGCTGACCTCGACGGCGAGTACGTCGGTGGCCTCGGTCATCGCGGAGATGTGGTCCGAGCGCAGCAGCCGGCCGCCGTCGATGGCGACCAGCGCGTCGCAGATCCGTTCGACCTCGCCGAGCAGATGGGAGCAGACCAGGACCGAGATGCCGAACTCGGTGCCGATCCGGTGGATCAGGGCCAGCATGGCGTCCCGCCCGGCCGGGTCGAGACCGTTGGTCGGCTCGTCCAGCAACAGCAGGTCGGGATCGTGCACCAGCGCCTGGGCCAGCTTGACCCGCTGCTTCATGCCGGTGGAGTAGCCGCCGATCTGCCGGTAGCGCTCCTCGTAGAGCCCGACGTGGCGCAACGCCTCGGAGGCCCGTTCCCGGGCGATGGTCCGGGGCAGTCCGCTGATCCGGCCGAGGTGGGTGACGAACTCGGCGGCGGACAGGTCGGGCGGCAGGCAGTCGTGTTCCGGCATGTAGCCGACCCGGGCACGAACCGCAGCCGCATCGGTCGTCGGGTCGAGTCCCAACACCCGTACCTGGCCGCTGGTCGGATCGAGCAGACCGAGCATGATCTTGATGAAGGTGGACTTGCCCGCGCCGTTGGCGCCGACCAGTCCGACGATGCCCGGCTCGACGGCGACCGTCAGGTCGGCCAGTGCGGTCACCCGCCCGCCGTACGTCTTGGTGAGCGACTGGGTCGCGATCAGTGTCACCGCCTCAGCCTATGGAACGTAGCGGCTTCTCGGGGTGCACGAAATCCCTGGCTCACCCCTGATCATTCCCTGTCCCGCCACCACTAGGGGACGCCACCGGTCGGCCGCCGCCGGACGTCGTCCGCCACGTAGGCGACGCTGGCGACCGCTCCGGACGCCGTCTGTCGCCGAGCGGACACCGCCGACGCCCGGGACGCCGTCGACGGGTCCGTAACGTTGTGTCCGACAGACCGTTGGGACTAGGTCGTACCGGCGGAAAACCCGGCCGCTGGTGGCCGTCCACGGTCCTAGGGTGGAGTGGCGCTCTCGACCGATGGGCGAGCGGCTGCGAAACTGTGTGCCGGTCGGTTGTTTGGGGGTGCGATGAGCAACGGGTGGGTGCTGCCCGATGACGTGCTGCGGGACGCGCCGGCGTACACGCCGCGCCCCCACGAACTGGCCGACCTTGAGCTGCTGCTCAGCGGGGCGTACGCGCCGCTGACCGGCTTCCTCACCCGGGCCGATCTGGCCTCGGTCGCTCGACGCGGTCGACTGGCCGACGGCACGTCGTGGCCGGTGCCGGTGACCCTGCACGTGCCGGCGGGCCTGGTCGAGGATCTCGACCTCGGCAATCCGCTGCGTCGGGCGATCGTGCTGGCCGACCCCGAGGGCGCCCCGGTGGCGATGCTGGACGTCACCGACGCCTGGCCGGCCCGTGACGGCATGGCCGGGGTCGGCGGCACCGTACGCCGGATCGGCGACGGCGGGCACGGCCCGTTCCAGCGACTACGTCGTACCCCGGCCGAGGTCAGGGCGCTGCTGCCCCCGGGCCGGGTGCTCGGGGTCATCGCCGAGCGGCCGTTGCACCGTCCACAGCTGGCGCAGATCGCCCACGCCGCCCGGACCATCGGTGCCCATCTGCTCGTCCTGATCCCGGTCGCCGAGAGCGGATCCGAGGGGTTGCCCCCCGAGGTGCTCGTCCGCAGCGTGTTCGCCGCCCGGGACCGGATGCCACCGGCCACCCTGGTCGCCGTACCGATCGCCCGCCGGGGCGACGAGATCCGTGACGCCCTGCTCCGGGCCCGGGTCGCCGCCTCGTACGGGGTGACCCACCTGCTCTCCACCGGTGACATGCTCTCCGGTGGTGGCCTGCGGGTGCTGGTGCCCCGCGAGCTCGCCTACGACAGCCGGGACGGGCAGTGGCGCTGGCGGGAGGACATCCCGCCCCGCAACCGGCGGCTGGCGCTGAGCCCGGCGGAGATCGAGGATCTGCTCGACCGGGGATTCCCGCTGCCCGAATGGCACACCCCGCCGGCCGTGGCCAAGGAGCTGACCCGGGCCCGGCCACCCCGGCGGCACCGGGGGCTGGTGGTCTTCTTCACCGGACTGTCCGGGTCCGGTAAGTCCACCATCGCCCGGGGGCTGGCCGACGCGTTACGGGAGAGCGGCGACCGGACCGTGACCCTACTCGACGGGGACGTGGTGCGCCGGGAACTCTCCGCCGGCCTCGGCTTCGGCAAGGCCGACCGGGACCTCAACGTACGCCGGATCGGTTGGGTGGCCGCCGAGGTGGCCCGGCACCGGGGGGTGGCGCTGTGCTGCCCGATCGCGCCGTACGCCCAGGCGCGGGCGGATGCCCGGGCAATGGCCCGGACGGCTGGAGCCGGCTTCCTCCTGATCCACGTCGCCACCCCGATCGAGGTGTGCGAGCAGCGCGACCGTAAGGGCCTCTACGCCCGGGCCCGGGCCGGCCAGCTCGTCGGAATGACCGGTGTCGACGACCCGTACGAGGTGCCGACCGACGCCGACCTGGTGTTGGACACCAGCGAGCTGACCATCGAGGATGCGGTCCAGACGGTGTTGCACCACCTGACCGAGACCGGCTGGGTCGAGCCCCGGCTACAGCCGGCCTGACCGGCGACTGCGACATCTGAAAGCTCATGAAACGTACCGTCACCGAGCTGGCCGATGGGCGCCAGCTGATCTATTTCGACGAACGTGACGACGCGGTCCGGGAGGGGCCGGACCGGCGGGTCCTGCCGCCCCCGCCGCCCGGATCGCAGCTGCGTTACGACGCACTGGTGGACGAGTGGGTGGCGGTCGCCGCGCACCGGCAGGAACGCACCTTCCTGCCCGCGGAGACCGACTGCCCGCTGTGCCCGTCCACGCCGGACCGGTCGACCGAGATACCGGCGTACGACTACGACGTCGCCGTCTTCGAGAACCGGTTCCCGGCGTTGAGTGACCGGGGTGATGGTGGCGGTGGCCGGTGCGAGGTGGTCTGCTTCACCGCCGACCACGGGGCGTCCTTCTCGACGCTGTCGCCCGGCCGGGTCCGTACCGTGCTCGACGCGCTGGCTGACCGTACCGTCGAGCTGGGCGAGTTGCCCCGTGTCGAGCAGGTCTTCTGTTTCGAGAACCGGGGGGTGGAGATCGGGGTCACCCTGCACCACCCGCACGGGCAGATCTACGCGTACCCGTTCCTGCCACCCCGGACCCGGGCGATGCTGGCCGCCGCCCGCCGGCATGCCGAGCGCACCGGTGGACGCAACCTCTACGCCGATGTGCTGGCTGACGAGCGGGAGGCCGGGGTACGGGTGGTGGCGGCCAACGCCCACTGGACCGCGTACGTGCCGGCCGCCGCACGTTGGCCGTTCGAGGTGCACCTCGCACCGCACCGGCCGGTGCCTGACATCCCGGCGCTGGACGAGGCGGAACGGGACGCGTTCGGGCCGATCTACCTGGACCTGCTACGCCGGTTCGACGCGTTGTTCGACCAGCCGATGCCGTACGTCTCGGCCTGGCACCAGGCGCCCGTACGTGACGTCGACCGGGAACTGGGCCATCTTCATCTGCAACTGTTCAGCATCCGGCGGGCCGCCGACCGGCTGAAGTACCTCGCCGGCTCGGAGTCGGCGATGGGTGTCTTCATCAACGACGTACCACCTGAGCGGGCCGCAGAGCTGCTTCGGCGGGCCGGCTAGGGCAACAACCCGGACGGGACCGCTCCACACCGCCCTGGCCGCTGTGGCAGCCGGAGGACCGCGCCGGTCGGGGACGTGGGCGCGGGGGGCCCGGACTGGGCCCCCCGCTGGGAAGGGACGGCCGGCTGTGCGCAACAGCCGGGAAGATCGATCGACCGGCCAGCGCCACGGTCCGGGCGGCCTTGAGCGATCGTTCTCCCTCGGACGCGACTGGCATCACGTCCAACCTGTTGAACGAGTGGGCGCAACGGATGGTGACGGCCGGCTGGCCGATCGGTCCTGACCTGGCCGGAACGACGTGCGGGCGGGCGGGCCGGAGCGCCAACGGAACAGCCCGCCGGCACAGCGGCCGGCGGGCTGTCTGCTGATCGACGATCAGGCGGCGAGCTTCTTCGCCAGGTTGGCGTCGAGCGCGGCCATGAACTCGTCGGTGGAGAGCCACGGAGCATCGCGCGAGATGAGCAGCGCCAGGTCCTTGGTCATCTGCCCGCCCTCGACGGTCTCGACGATGACCTGCTCCAGGGTGTTGGCGAACTCGGTCACCGCCGGGGTGCCGTCGAGCTTGCCCCGGTGGGCCAGGCCCCGGGTCCAGGCGTAGATCGAGGCGATCGGGTTGGTGGAGGTCTTCTCGCCCTTCTGCCACTGCCGGTAGTGCCGGGTGACCGTGCCGTGCGCCGCCTCGGCCTCGACCGTACGGCCGTCCGGGGTCATCAGCACCGAGGTCATCAGGCCGAGCGAGCCGAAGCCCTGCGCGACGGTGTCGGACTGCACGTCACCGTCGTAGTTCTTGCAGGCCCAGACGAAGCCGCCCTCCCACTTGAGCGCGGCGGCCACCATGTCGTCGATCAGCCGGTGCTCGTAGGTGATGCCGGCGGCCTCGAACTCGGCCTTGAACTCGGTCTCGAACACCTCGGCGAAGATGTCCTTGAACCGGCCGTCGTACGCCTTGAGGATGGTGTTCTTGGTCGACAGGTAGACCGGGTAGCCCCGGTCCAGGCCGTAGCGCAGCGAGGCGCGGGCGAAGTCGCGGATCGACTCGTCGAAGTTGTACATGCCCATCGCGACGCCGCCGCCGGGGAAGTTCGCGACCTCCATCTCGACCGGGGCGCTGCCGTCGGCCGGGGTGTAGGTGATGGTCACGGTGCCCGGACCGGGGACCACGAAGTCGGTCGCCTTGTACTGGTCGCCGTGCGCGTGCCGGCCGATGATGATCGGCTTGGTCCAGCCCGGCACCAGGCGCGGGACGTTGGACATGATGATCGGCTCGCGGAAGACGACGCCACCGAGGATGTTACGGATGGTGCCGTTGGGCGAGCGCCACATCTTCTTGAGGCCGAACTCCTCGACGCGGGCCTCGTCCGGGGTGATGGTGGCGCACTTGACACCGACGCCGTGCTGCTTGATGGCGTTGGCAGCGTCGATCGTCACCTGGTCGTCGGTGGCGTCACGGTGCTGGATCGACAGGTCGTAGTAGTGCAGGTCGACGTCGAGGTAGGGCAGGATCAGCTGCTCTCGGATCTGCTTCCAGATGATCCGGGTCATCTCGTCGCCGTCGAGTTCTACGACCGGGTTGGTTACCTTGATCTTCGCCATCGGCCGGCGCTCCTCTCACGGGACATGGTCAAGCAGTACGAGCGTACTGCAGAGGTGGCGGCCACTGACATCCGGCTGGATGACTCCGCCAATGGGCGCTTTCGATGACGCCCAGGAAACCTCCGACGGACTAAATCTGTTCGAGCTCACCCATCCAACTCTCAGGGAAGGTGTTACGTGGGCTCAATAAGATCGATAAAGCTCTGCGCGACTGCGTTCGCGCTGGCGGGGCTGGGGCTCGGGCTGGGGATCTCCCCGATGCCCGCCACCGGGTCCGCCGGTAGTCCATTGGCCGGAGAAGCTCCGGGCGACAAGGTGGTGACCCTGCTCACCGGTGACCGCGTCTACGTCGGCGACCGTGGGGTCTCACGCATCGTCCCAGGCAAGGGACGCGAGAAGGTGCGGTTCTCCACCAGGCGCAATGGCGACCAACTCTATGTCGTACCGCTTGATGCCGTCGCCGAGGTTGCGTCCGGCAAACTGGATCCCCGGCTGTTCGACGTCGCAGGGCTGATCGACCAGGGATACGGCGACGACAAGCGCGGCGACCTGCCGCTGATCGTGCAGGGTGCGGTTTCCGGCACCATGTCGACCAAGAAGCTGGGTGCGGTCGCTGGCCAGGCACTGCGGGTCCGCAAGGACGATCCCGCCTTCTGGCGTACGACGTTGGGCAACGGCGCGAAGCGGATCTGGCTGGACGGCATGATGAAGCTGTCCCAGGACCGCAGCGTTCCGCAGATCGGCGCCCCGGTGGCCTGGAAGGCGGGGTACACCGGCAAGGGCGTCACTGTCGGGGTGCTCGACAGTGGCGTGGACGTGACCCATCCCGACCTCGCGGGCAAGGTCGCCGAGGTCAAGGACTTCACCGGCGAAGGCGAGAAGGACCTGGTCGGGCACGGCACCCACGTCTCGGCCACGATCGCCTCGGGAGACCAGAAGTATCGCGGGGTCGCACCGGACGCGTCCCTGGTGGTCGGCAAGGTCTGCAACCAACGCGGCGGCTGCCCGGAGTCGGCGATCCTCGCGGCGATGGAGTGGATCGCGGCCGAGAAGCACGCGAAGGTCGTCAACATGAGCTTCGGTGGCCCGGACTTCGCGGGAGTCGACCTACAGGAGGAGGCGGTAAACCGGCTCACCGCCCAGTACGGCACCCTGTTCGTCTCCGGTGCCGGCAACAACGGCGCCGCTGGGGCGAAAACCCTGACCTCACCGGCGAGTGCCGACGCCGCGCTGGCCGTGGGTGCCGTGGATCGCGACGACAACCTCCCGCTGTTCACCAGTCGCGGCCCACGGAGCGGCGACTACGCCCTCAAGCCGGACATCACCGCACCGGGTGTTGGCATCGTCGCGGCCTCGTCGAAAGATGGCCAGGTCGGTGAGCCGGGCGAGCCGCGAGCGGCAGGGTCCGGCACCTCGATGGCCGCTCCGCATGTGACCGGTGCCGCGGCGTTGCTCTTCCAACAGCACCCGGACTGGACACCCGCACAGGTCAAGTCAGCGCTGATGGGGTCCGCCAAGCCCACCCCGGGCGCGAACGCGTTCGCGCAGGGTGCCGGCCGGGTGGACCTCAGCCAGGCGATCAAGCAGCAGGTGCTCACCAGCCCGTCCAGTCTCAGCTTCGGGCTCACCAGTTGGCCGCACGCCGACGACAAGGTCGTCGACCGTGACCTGATCTATCAGAACACCAGCGACCAGGACGTCACGCTGGCCCTGAAGGTGTCGGCGACGGGACCGGACAAGAAGCCCGCCGACGTTTTCCGACTGTCGGCCCCGACGGTCACCGTTCCGGCCCACGGCAGCGCGGTTGTCCGTGTCTCCGCCGACACCAGTGGCGACGGGCCGGACGGGGAATACACCGGCCGGGTGAGCGCGACGTCGGGTGACACCGTCGTCAACACGCCCATCGGGGTGGTCCGTGAGCCGGAGAGTTACGACCTCACGATCAACACCATCGACCGGAGCGGCCAGCCCGCGAAGGACTTCGCGATCGGGCTGAGCGGCTATGTGGATGGACCGCTGAAGCAGGCCTGGGGACTGAGTGGGAGCGTCGTTCTCCGCGTCCCCAAGGGCGACTACGTCCTCGACGCCGCCATCAACACCGGCACGGACCCGAACCGCAACGATGTCGACTTCCTGGTACGACCCTGGTTGGAGCTGCGCTCCGACCAGACCGTCACGCTCGATGCCCGGGTCACGAAGGCATCACCGGTGACGGTCGAACGGGCCGATGCGGAGCTGGCGGTGGGCACCCTGGGCTACAGCTCGCGGGCCGCCAACGGCGCGATCTCCCAAGCCTTCATCGACACCACCGACTTCACGAACACGCGGACCGGCCAGATCGGTCCGGACGGACCGAAGGACAGGTTCGTGTCCGCGCAGCGCGCCATCTTCGCGGTACGCGGGCAGGGCGAGCGGGAGTTCGCGAACTCGCCGTACGTCTACCACCTGGGCTGGTTCACGGCCGGCAAGATGTCCACTGGCGAACGAAAGGTCCGGGACGCGGACCTCGCCAAGGTCAGGACAACCCTGCTGCCCCAGGGCAAGGGCACCTCGGGTGAGAAGGGCGCGGGTCCGAACCCGGTTGACGCGCCCTGGGCCGGACTGGGATTCCCGATCTTCCCCGTCAGCCTGCCCGGCTCTCAGGAGGAGTTGTACAGCACCGAGGGTGTGGCCTGGTGGCAGGCGCTGGTGCAGGGCACCCAGGACGACATGGAGGCGGAGCAGTCCCGCCCCTGGCAGGTCTACCAAGCCGGCACCAGGTACGACGAGACGTGGAACGGTGGCGCCGTGTTCGGTCCGTCGTTGCCCGGCCCGACAGAGCTGGGCTCCCACGCGACGCAGTACGCGGACCGGCTGAGGTTCCAGGTTCCGCTCTTCGGCACGGCGGCGGGGACAGCGGGTAACTCGCGAACCGACGAGACGCGGACGGCCATCTACCGGGACGGTCAGAAGGTCTGCGATACGGTCCGGCCGAGGTGTGTCGTCGAGGGACCGCCGGTGGCCGGCAGGTACCGGGTCACGGCGTCGGCACAACGCAGCCTCTCGGACATGTCGACGAAGGTGACCGGGACGTGGACCTTCCAACACGACGGAAAGGAAGGACAGCTCCCCATCCAGGTCATCCGGTTCTCGCCAAGGCTCGACCAGGCCAACACCGCGCCGGCGTACAGGCCTTTCGGCGTGCCGGTGTCGGTGGGGCGGAACCCGAGTTCGCCCGATGCCAGGGTCAAGTCGTTGACCGTCGAGGTCTCCTACGACGACGGCGAGACCTGGAAGAAGGCGCCGGTCGTCAATGGCGTGGCGTGGCTGGTACACCCGAAGCAGGGATACGTATCGCTACGCGGCACGGCCGTTGACAGCAAGGGTGACTCCGTGCAGCAGACGATCATCCACGCGTACCGGTTGCGTTGACCAGAACCAGCAACAGCAGGAACGGGGCACCTGGTTCGCCAGGCGCCCCGTTCCGCGGTACGGGAGCCGTGGGTCAGGTCGCTGCGGGCAGGGTGACCGTGACGACCAGGCCGCCCCCGTTACGGGGCTCAGCGCATACGTCCCCGCCGTGGGCCCGGGCCACTGCCTGGACGATAGACAACCCCAGGCCCGCGCCGGGCGCGGTGTAGACCCGGTCGGCAAGCCGTCGGAACGGCTCGAAGAGCTTCGGGACCTCGTACCGGGGGATGATCGGCCCGGTGTTGCTCACGACCAGCACCGCCGTACCGTCCGGGCGGGTGTCGCTGGTGACCCGCACCCAGCCCTCCTCGGGGAGGTTGTGTCGCAGCCCGTTCTCCACGAGGTTCTGCACCAGCCGTTCGAGGAGAACCGAATCCCCGGTGGTCGGTGCCTCACCGGGCTCGGCGCAGACCGTGACCGGCCCCTCGGACACCTGCGCCACCACGTGCTCCACGATGTCCGCGAGGTCCACATACGATCTTTCGACGATCTCGCGTTCGGAGCTGACCAACAGCAGCAGCCCGTCGATCAGACGTTCGTGGCGAGCGTTGACCGCAAGCAGGGTCTCGCCGAGCTGGCGTACCTCTGGCGACACCGCCGTACGCTCCACCGCGATCTCCAGCAGTGCCCGATTGACGGTGAGCGGGGTACGCAGCTCGTGCGAGGCGTTGGCGATGAACCGGCGTTGGCCGTCGAACGAGTGGTCGAGCCGTTCGAGCATGACGTCGAAGGTGTCAGCCAACTCCTTGATCTCGTCGTGCGGTCCGTCCAGCGCGATGCGTTCGTTCAGATTCCGGTCGGCCGCCGGGGCGGCGGCGATCCGCCGGGCGGTCTCGGTCACCCGGTGCAGCGGTTGGAGCATCCGGCCGGCGATCAGCCAGCCGAAGGCGACCGCGGCGGTACCGACCACGGCCAGCGAGACCCCACCCTGGGTGAGCATGGTCTCGAGCGCGTCATTCTGGGCCTCACGCATAATCGTCTGACTTTGGACCGATAGGGTGGCACTGGCGTTGACGGGTGGCGGAACCGGCTGACCGGTGCTGGAAGTGGTCGTGTCGTTGTTGAACGAGACCTCACCGGTGCGTAGTTGTTGGGAAACGAGCACGTAGGTCACCCCGAGCAGCAACAGGCCTGCGATCAGGAAAAGCCCGCCGTAGACGAGCGTCAGCCGGGCGCGGATGGTCAGCCGGGGGATTCTGAGGTTCTTCACGGAATCCGGTACCCCACTCCCGGCTCGGTCACCACGATCGGCGGGTCACCGAGCTTGCGGCGCAGTTTGAGGATCGTCATCCGTACCGCGTGGGTGAACGGGTCAGCGTGTTCGTCCCACGCCTTCTCCAGCAGCTGCTCGGCGGAGACCGCGGCACCGTCGGCGCGCAGCAACTCGGTGAGGACCGCGAACTCCTTACGGGACAGTGGCACGTACCGGCCGTCCCGGTGCACCTCGCGGCGGTGCGGGTCGAGCCGGATACCGGCGCGGTGCAGGACCGGCGGCGTGGCCGGTCGGGCTCGCCGGCCCAGGGCCACCACCCGGGCGGCCAACTCCCGGAACGCGAACGGCTTGGGCAGGTAGTCGTCCGCGCCCAGGGCCAGCCCGGCGACCCGGTCGTCGATGTCGGCGGCGGCGGTCAACATCAGCACCCGGGTTGACGAGCCGGTCTCGACGATCTCCCTACAGACCCGGTCGCCGGGCACGACCGGCAGGTCGCGGTCGAGCACCACCACGTCGTAGTCGTTGACGCCGATCCGCTCCAGGGCCGCACCCCCGTCGTGCACCACGTCGACCGCGTGCGCGTCACCCCGCAGCCACCGGGCCACCGTGTCGGCCAGCAGCGGTTCGTCCTCGACCACCAGTATCCGCATCCCCCCATGGTGACGGACGGTCACGTCACTTCGGCGTCAAGGTTTTCGATGACGGCCAGGAAACACGTCATCACCGCTAATGGGGGGGTACGGCCGGGAGGCACCCGGCCGGTGAGGAGACGATCGATGCGTATCAGGAGAGCGCTCGTGCTCGGCCTGCTGCTGACCCTGGCGGTGGCGGGCTGCGGCGGCAACGACGACGGCGACGGGGTGGCCACCGCCGGTGGCAGGGCCAGTGCCGATGCCAACACTGGCGCAAAGGCCGGGACCGGCCCCGAGAACGAGCGGGAGAACGCCCTCAAGTTCTCGCAGTGCGTACGGGAGAACGGGGTGCCGAACTTCCCTGACCCGGAGCTCAAGGAGAACGGGGACATCTCCCTGAGCCTGCCGGAAGGGGCGGACCCGGCGAAGGTCAAGGCGGCCGAGGAGAAGTGCAAGCAGTACCAGCCCAACGGGGGTGAGCCGAGAAAGGCGGACCCACAGGTGCTGGAGCAGCTACGGCGCTATGCCAAGTGCATGCGGGAGAACGGCGTACTCAACTTCCCCGATCCGACCGACCAGGGCCTACAGATCGACAACAACGTGGTGAACCCCGAAGACCCGAAGGTCAAGGCCGCCGAGCAGGCATGTAACAAGCACATGCCGCCACCGCCCCCGGGCTCACTGGACCGGAGCAACGGATGACCGGCACCACCAGAGGACGATGGCGACGGAGGGGGCGGGTGGTGTCCGTGGCGGCAGCCGTGGCCGCCATCGGTGCCGCCGTCGCGGTGACCACGGGGTTCGGCTGGCCCGGCAGCGGGGACGGCGATCCGGCGCGCAGCAGTCTCCCTCCCGCTACCGCCCAGGTGACCCGGCAGACCCTCGTCGAGACGCAGACCGAGAGCGGCGAGTTGGGTTACGGCGACACGACGAAGTTGTACGGCCGGCTCCCCGGGACCGTCACGGCGCTACCGGCCGTCGGGGCGACGCTCAGTCGTGGACAGGTTCTCTACCGGGTCGACGACACGCCGGTGGTGCTGCTGTACGGCACGATGCCGGCCTACCGCACCCTGTCCACCGGGGCACAAGGCACCGACGTCAAGCAGTTCGAGAAGAACCTCCACGCGTTGGGCTACCGGGGATTCACCGTGGACGAGACGTACTCCGCCTCGACCGCCAGCGCGGTCCGAAAGTGGCAGGGCGACCTCGGCCTACCGAAGACCGGCACGGTGGAGCCGGGGCGGATCAGCTACGCGACCGGGGCGGTGCGGGTGGACAGCCTGACGGCTGCGGTGGGTGACGCCGGCCAGCCGGGTACGGCGGTACTCGCCTACACCGGGACGACCCAGGTGGTCACCGTCGAACTCGAAGTGTCGGACCAGCGGCTGGCCCGTAAGGGGGCCGAGGTGGAGGTGGTCCTGCCCGATGGCAGGGCCACATCCGGCAAGATCACCCGAATCCTGACGACGATCAAACCAGCCGAGGGGCAGAACGCCACGAAGACGACGCTGCTGGTCACCGTCTCGGTCGACGACCAGCAGGTGCTGGCCACCCTCGCCCAGGCAACGGTGACGGTGGGCTTCACCGCCGCGCAGCGGGAGAACGTGCTGACCGTACCGGTGGCCGCGCTGCTCGCCCTGGCCGAAGGCGGATACGGGCTACAGGTGGTGGAGGAGTCGGCGACCCGGATCGTCACGGTGCAGACCGGACTGTTCGCTGGTGGTCGGGTCGAGGTCTCCGGCCCGGGCCTGACCGAGGGCATGACGGTGGGGATGCCGGCGTGAACGCGGTGGTGGAGTTGGCGGAGGTAAGCAAGGCGTACCCCGGCGGGGTCGTCGCGCTGCGGGAGGTCACCCTCGCCATCAGGTACGGCGAACTCGTGGCCATCGTGGGTCCGTCCGGTTCGGGCAAGTCCACCATGCTGCATCTACTCGGCACGCTGGACCGCCCCTCGTCCGGGGTGGTACGCATCGACGGCCACGACGTCGCGACCCTCTCCGACCGCCAGCTCTCCGCGCTGCGGGCCCGCCGGATCGGGTTCGTGTTCCAGCAGTTCCACCTGACGCCGGGGCAGCCGGTGCTGGACACCGTCGCGGACGGGTTGCTCTACGCGGGCGTACCGATGCGGGAGCGCCGACGACGGGCGGAGGCCGCGCTGATCCGCGTCGGTCTCGGCAACCGGCTCGACCATCGACCGCACGAGCTCTCCGGTGGCGAACGACAGCGGGTGGCCATCGCCCGGGCGGTGGCCGGCGAGCCGGCGCTGTTGTTGGCCGACGAGCCGACCGGAAACCTCGACTCCACGTCCGGGGCCGGGGTGGTGCAGCTACTCCGTGAGCTGCATGAGGGCGGCACCACGGTGCTGGTCATCACCCACGATCGGGACCTCGCGGCGAGCCTGCCTCGCCAGATCTCGATGCGCGATGGGCAGGTGGTCTCGTGACCGAGTCACCACCACGGGTCGTTCCGGACGACCTGCCGCAGCCGGTCAGGGCGAACCCGCAGGATCTCTCGTCGGCCCGACTGCGTCCCCGGGACGTGCTGCGGGTCGGCGGTGCCGGGCTACGCACCCGGCCGCTCCGGGCATTCCTCTCCGCCCTGGGCATCGCGATCGGCATCGCCGCGATGATCTCGGTGGTGGGGATCTCGACGTCCAGTCGGGCCGACCTGGACCGTCAACTCGCTGCGCTCGGCACCAACCTGTTGACGGTGGCACCGGGTAACACCCTGTCCGGCGGGAACGCCCCACTACCCGCCGCATCCGTCTCGATGATCTCTCGGATCGGGCCGGTGACCGAGGTCGCCGCAACCGGCAAACTGCCCGAGACCCGCGTCTATCGCAATGACCGGATTCCCGCCGCGGAGAGCGGCGGGATCTCGGTACTGGCCGCACACCTCGACCTGCCGGCCACGGTGGCCGCATCCCTGGCCCACGGCACCTGGCTGAACGCGGCGACCGCTCGGTATCCGGCCGTGGTGCTCGGTCACGCCACGGCCCGGCGGTTGGGCATCGGGGCGGCCGGGGCGGATGTCCAGGTCTACGTCGGCGGCCGGTGGTTCACGGTGGTGGGCATTCTCGACCAGGTACCACTGGCACCCGAGCTCGACTCGGCCGCCCTGGTGGGCTGGTCGGCCGCAACGGCGTACCTGGACTTCGACGGCCACGCCACCACCATCTACACGAGAGCCGACGACGCCGACGTCGAGGCGGTACGCAACGTCCTGGCCGCGACCGCCAATCCACAGGCACCCAACCAGGTGAAGGTGTCCCGCCCCTCGGACGCGTTGACCGCGCGTCAGGCCGCCGACCGCTCCTTCGCCGGCCTGCTACTCGGGCTGGGGGCGGTGGCCCTGCTCGTGGGCGGTGTGGGGGTGGCGAACACGATGGTCATCTCGGTGCTGGAACGCCGTCCGGAGATCGGGTTGCGCCGCTCGCTCGGTGCCACTCGCGGCCAGATCCGGGTCCAGTTCCTGGCTGAGTCGCTGCTGCTCTCCGCCCTCGGCGGTATCGGTGGCGTGGCCGTCGGCATCTTGGTGACGGCCGGGTATGCCAGCACCCGGTCGATGCCGACGGTGGTACCCGGGTGGGCGATGGTCGGTGGGGTGGCGGCCACCCTGTTCATCGGCGCGATCGCCGGCCTGTATCCGGCGATCCGCGCCGCCCGCCTCTCCCCCACCGAGGCCCTCGCCACGCCGTAGCGGTGTCGTGGTGGGAGGGCGGTCGAGGACAGCCGTATCGGCACCCATCCTCCCGCCCTCCCACCGGTTCTCGTTTCCTACTCCTGGGTGTCCGGCTGGGTCATCCACTGCACGAGCTGGACGACGACACCGTTCGGGTCGGTCACCTGGAAGTAGCGCTCCCCCCAGGGCTCGGTCTCGATCGGCGTGGTGATCTCCACTCCCTCGCGCTGGACGCGTGCGTACTCACCGTCGATGTCCTCCACAACGAAGACCAGGAGGAGCCCGGACGCCCGCTGCTCACGCAGGCTGTCCGGCTTCAGGCTGGCCAGTCCGGTACGCAGGAAGATGACATTGAGGCCCAGGTCGTCCCGGGTCAGCGACACGAACCCGTCGGCGGCCATCTCCTCCCGGAACTCGAAGTGCTGCTTGAGGAAGGCGGCCGAGGCGGCCACGTCGTCGACGTTCAGCGAGATGGCGGCACCGGTGATCTGCAAGAGGATCTCCCTCGGTCGAGAAGCTCCGAGGCGCTCGGCCTCGATTCCCTTACATTGTACACAGTACAGCGTAGAGAGTTTAGTTTCCCGGTGTGATCCGGAACGCAGATCGCCCCGCCACCTCAGGTAGGTGGCGGGGCGATCTGTCGACTCGCGCGGTCGGCCGCGTCCGTCGTACGGGTCAGAGGTTGGCGACGTCGCCCTGCTTGGCGCGGACCGCCTCGGCGGCCTCCTTCAGGCTGGCCAGCTCGTCGGCGTCCAGGTCGGTCTCGACGACCCGACGTACGCCCTCAGCGCCGATCTCAGCCTCGACGCCCAGGTAGACGCCGGAGATGCCGTACTCGCCGTCGACCCAGGCGCAGACCGGCAGGACGTCGCCGGAGTCGGTCGCCACGGCCTTGGCCATCCGGGCGGCGGCGGCGGACGGGGCGTAGTACGCCGAACCGGTCTTCAGCAGCGCGACGACCTCGGCACCACCGTTGCGGGTCCGGACGACCAGCTCCTCGATCTTGTCGGCCGGCATGACGTCACGCAGCGGCTTACCGTCGACCGTGCTCTTGGACGGAACCGGGACCATGGTGTCGCCGTGCGAACCCAGGGTCAGCGTCTTGACCGAGGCGACCGGCACCGAGAGCGCCTCGGCCACGAAGTTGCTGAACCGGGCGGTGTCGAGCATGCCGGCCTGGCCGAGCACCCGGTTCTTCGGGAACTGGGTGGCCAGCTGCGCCATCGCGGTCATCTCGTCCAGCGGGTTGGAGACGACGATGACCACCGCACTCGGAGCGTACTTGGCGACGTTCTCGGAGACCTGTCGAACGATCTTAGCGTTGGTCTCCAGCAGGTCCATCCGGCTCATGCCCGGCTTACGCGGCAGGCCAGCAGTGATGACGACCACGTCCGAGCCTTCGATGGCCTCGTAGCCCTCACCGTTGGGACCGGTGGTCTGGCCGACGACCTTGGTCTCGAAGCCCTCGATCGGCCGCGACTGGTTGATGTCCAGCGCCAGCCCTTCGGGCTTGCCCTCAACGATGTCAGTGATCACCACGGTGTCGAAGACGTCGTACTCGGCCAGGCGCTGTGCGGTCGTCGAGCCGTAGAAGCCTGCACCGACGACAGTGACCTTTTTACCCATGGTCGTCCCACTCCCTGATACCAGTCGGGTTTTCCGGACCGTATCAGTCATGGTGTCACCGTTTTGGGCAGGGCCGGTGACCGTTGGCCGGATCACCGCTCGGTCGTGGGGTAGGGAAGGGCCCCTTCGTGTCGCTGGCCTTGGAACTGGCCCTTCCTGACACCAGAACGGTCAGAGGTCCCGCTCAGCGCGCTCCACCACGTTGGTCAGCAGCATGGCCCGGGTCATCGGCCCGACGCCACCCGGCATGGGCACCAGTGCCCCGGCCACCTCGGCCACCTCCGCCGCGACGTCACCGGTGTAGCGCCCCTTGCCATCGGCACCGATGACCCGGGTGATGCCCACGTCGACCACGACCGCACCCGGCCGGATCATGTCGGCGGTGAGTAGGCCGGGTACGCCCGCGGCGACGATCACGATGTCGGCCTGCCGGGTGTGCGCGGCCAGGTCCAGCGTGCCGGTGTGGCAGAGGGTGACCGTGGCGTTCTCGCTGCGCCGGGTCAGCAGCAGGCCCAGCGGACGACCGACCGTGTTACCCCGTCCGACCACCGCGACCTCGGCCCCGCGCAGCGCCACGTCGTGCCGCCGCAGCAGTTCCACGATGCCGCGTGGGGTGCAGGGCAGCGGCCCGGGGTAGCCGAGCACCAGCCGGCCGAGGTTCACCGGGTGCAGGCCGTCGGCGTCCTTGTCCGGGTCGATCAGCTCCAGCACCCGTTGGGTGTCGATCTGGGCCGGCAGCGGCAGTTGCACGATGTAGCCGTGGCAGGCCGGGTCGGCGTTGAGCTCGGAGATGACGGCATCCACCTGCTCCTGCGTAGCGTCGGCAGGCAGTTCCCGTCGCAGCGACGCGATACCGACCTCGGCGCAGTCCCGGTGTTTGCCGTTGACGTACGCCTGGGAGCCGGGATCCTCGCCGACCAGTACCGTGCCCAGTCCCGGGGTGATCCCCCGCTCCGCGAGTGCCTTCACCCGTACCCGCAGCTCATCCTTGATCTCCGCTGCGGTCGCTTTGCCGTCCAAGAGGGTCGCCGTCACACCACAAATCGTCTCACGTCCCCAAGATTCCCGTGATCAGGGACCAGAACCGGCGGTTTGCCGGTGTAGTCGTACCACCAGTCCCCTGATCACGAGGATCCTGGCGGAGGCCGGGGACACCCGCTGCCGGCGATCCGCGGGGCAACAGCCAGGCCATGCCGACCCTACGAGCCGCTCCATGAGCTGCGCCCCGGTACGTGGTACCGGGGCGCAGCCCATGGCGGAACGGTCAGTGGAAGAAGTGGCGGGCGCCGGTGAGGTACATCGTGATTCCGGCAGCCTGCGCGGCGGCGACGACCTCCTCGTCGCGTACCGAGCCGCCCGGCTGCACGACAGCCCGTACGCCCGCATCGATCAGGACCTGCAACCCGTCCGCGAACGGGAAGAACGCGTCGGAGGCCGCGACCGCGCCCCGGGCCCGCTCCGCACCCGCCCGGGACACCGCAAGGTGTGCCGCGTCGACCCGGTTGACCTGCCCCATTCCCACCCCGACGGTTGCCCCGTCCGCGGCCAGCAGAATCGCGTTGCTCTTCACCGCCCGGATGGCCCGCCAGGCGAACGCCAGGTCGGCCAGGGTCTCCGCGTCGGCCGCCTCGCCGGCCGCCAGCCGCCAGGTGGTCGGGTCGTCGCCGGGAGCGTCCACCCGGTCGGCCATCTGCACGAGTACGCCGCCGCTGACCTGCCGCCACTCGGCCGGCTGCGATGACCAGGCCGGAGCACGCAGCAGACGGATGTTCTTCTTCGCGGCCAGCACCTCGACCGCGCCCTCGGCATAGTCGGGGGCGACGACGACCTCGGTGAAGATCTCGGCCACCTGCTTGGCCAGCTCGACGGAGACCGGCCGGTTGACCGCGATGACCCCACCGAACGCCGACACCGGGTCGCAGGCGTGCGCCTTACGGTGCGCCTCGGCGACGTCCACGCCGACCGCGATGCCACACGGGTTGGCGTGCTTGATGATCGCCACCGCCGGCGCCTCGGCGAAGTCGTTCGCCGACCGCCATGCCGCGTCCGCGTCGACGTAGTTGTTGTAGGACATCTCCTTGCCGTGCAACTGCTCGGCCTGGGCCAGCCCGGCCGGGGTGCCGGGGTCGACATAGAGCGCCGCCTGCTGGTGCGGGTTCTCCCCGTACCGCAGCGTCGCGGTGGGACGCAGGGCGAGCCCGGCGAACCCGGGCCACTCCTGGCCCTCCTCGCCCATCGTCACCGCACACCAGTTGGCGACGGCCACGTCGTACTCGGCGATGTCGGCGAAGGCGCGGGCGGCGAGCGCGCGACGCTGCGCCAGCGTGAAACCGCCGTCGGCCAGGGCAGCCAACACCAGGGGGTACGCCAACACGCTGGTGACCACCGCCACCGACGCGTGGTTCTTGGCGGCGGCGCGGACCATCGCCGGACCACCAATGTCGATCTGTTCGACGCAACTGTCGAAGTCGGCCCCGGAGGCGACCGTCTCGGAGAACGGGTAGAGGTTGGAGACCAGCAGGTCGAACGGGCGTACGCCGAGTTCGTCGAGTTGGGCGGCGTGCCGCTCCAGCCGCAGGTCGGCCAGCAGACCGGCGTGCACCTTCGGGTGCAGGGTCTTCACCCGGCCGTCGAGGCACTCGGGGAAGCCGGTCACGGCCTCGACCGGCGTGACCGGTACGCCGGCCTTCTCGATGGTGGCGGCGGTGCTGCCGGTCGACACGATCTCCACTCCGGCGGCGTGCAGCGCCTGGGCGAGCTCGGTCAGGCCGGTCTTGTCGTAGACGCTGATCAGAGCGCGGCGCACCGGGCGCCGACCGTCCACTACGGAGCCGCTCTCGCTCACGGAATCGTGACCTTTCTTCCAGTTATCGTCCAACCCTCGCGGACCAGCCGGCCGATCTGCTCGACCAACTGACGCCGCTCGGCTTCCTTGATGCGTTCGGTGAGGGTTTCCTCGTCGTCGTCGTCGAGCACGGGCACGGCCACCTGGGCCACGATCGGGCCGGTGTCGACCCCCGCGTCGACGAAGAACAGGGTGGCCCCGGTGAGCTTGACGCCGTAGGCGAGGGCGTCCCGGGGACCGTGGATGCCCGGGAACGCGGGCAACAACGTGTTGTGCGTGTTGAGGTAGCGGTCGCCGAAGGCGGCGAGGAACTGTGGGCCGACCAGTTTGAGGAAGCCGGCCGAGACCACCAGGTCGGGCTGGTGTTCCGCGACGTGCGCGGTGAGGGCCCGGTCCCACTCGTCGCGCGACGGGTACGACCTGAGCGGGTCGACGAAGACGGGTACGCCGGCAGCGGTGGCCCGGTCGAGGCCGGCTATGCCGTCCCGGTCCGCCCCGACGGCGACCACCCGTGCCCCGTAACCCGGGTCGACGCATGCGTCGAGTAGCGCTTGCAGGTTGCTGCCAGATCCGGAAATTAGGACGACGATACGGGCGGCCGGCACGGGCTCAGTCACGTCAGCACCCTATCGGGCAGGTCAGGCGGCCCTTACGGCACCTCCACCGCAACCATCACAATTTCCCACCGATGTGGCGCGTGGTCGGCAAGTTGCCAACGTAGAACACCCCTCGTGTCGCCCGCATTCGGTACGCTGCCGGACGCTCGGGGATTGGCCGCCCAAAAGAATAGCCGCTCTCCGTAACCCTTTGGCCACGAAAGACGACATTCCAAGGAGTCCACCACCATGCACCCCGGCTACCCCTCTCAGCAGCCGCAGCAGATCGACAACAACATGACGATGTCCATCGTCGCGATCTTCCTGTTCTGGCCGCTGGCCATCCCTGCCATCATGAACGCGTCCAAGGTCAACCCGCTGCTCCAGCAGGGGGACTACGCCGGTGCGCAGGCAGCCGCCACCGAGTCCAAGAAGTGGTCGAAGATGGCCCTGATCATCGGCCTCGTTCTCTGGGCGATCAACATCATCTGCTGCATCATCTACTTCGTCATCATCGGGGCGGCTGCCTCAAGCAGTGTCTGACCGCGCCTAGTTCCGACAGGAGTCACACATGCAGCCCGGCTACCCCGGCCAGGACCCGTACGGCCAGCAGCAGCCTTCATCCCAGGACCCGTACGCGCAGCCGCAGCAGCCGTACGGCCAACCCACCTCGGGCCAGCCGGCATACGGTCAGCCCACGTCCGGTCAGCCGTACGGTCAGCCCACCTCGGGTCAGCCGGCATACGGCCAGCCGCAGTACTCGGACCCGTACGGCCAGCCGCAGTACTCGGATCCGTACGGCCAGCCGTCCTCCGGCCAGCCGTACGGTGCGGCCCCCGGCTACGGCGCGCCCGTCCCGGGCTACCCGGCGCCACCGGCTCAGCAAGAGAACACCCTGGGTCTGGTCTCCATGATCCTCGGTATCGTGGCGATCCCGCTGTTGTGCTGCTTCGGCATCGGCACCCTGCTCGGTATCGCCGCGGTGATCACGGGCTTCCTCGGTAAGCAGAAGGCGGACCAGGGGCTGGCCTCCAACCGGGGGCAGGCGATGGCCGGTTTGATCTGTGGCGCGGTCGCCGCTGGAATCGGTCTCATCCTGATCGTCCTGAACATCATCGGTACGTTCGCGTTCCCGACGAGCTGAATCCGCTGAAGAGCCGTACGGGGCGCTCCGGACCACCGGGGCGCCCCGTAGCTCTTTCCCGGCCCGGTTGCCTACCCGCCCACCCCGGCCATCGCCTGCCGGGCCCGAGGTCGGCGCGGAGCCGGTCTACCCGGGCCGGGCCCGAGGTCGGCCCCGGCCCGGAGCCGGTCCACCGTGCCGCGCCCT